>JAEWQF010000019.1 GCA_023399295.1 Bacteroidota bacterium | reverse complement strand
GGATCATCCCCTCCGAGAGGATGCCCCGCAGCTTGCGCGGCTCCAGGTTGGCAATGAAGCATACCTGACGGCCCACCAGCTCCTGCGGGTTGGGGTAGTAAGCAGCGATACCCGAGAGGATGGTACGCTTCTCAAGGCCGTCATCCAGCAGGAAGCGCAGCAGCTTGTCCGCCTTGGGCACCTTCTCGCACTCCAGCACGGTGCCCACGCGGATGTCCAGCTTCTCGAAGCTGTCGAACTGGATGTGCTCCTTCACCGGCTTCGCACGGTATGCTTCCGCTTCGTTGGCTTTTTTGGTGTCGAGCAGCTTTTGAACCTGTTGCTCGATCGTTTCATCCTCTATCTTTTCGAACAACAACTCCGCATTGCCCAGCAGATGGCCTTCAGCCAGCAGGTCGAAGTGGCCCAACCGCTCCCACGGGAGCTTCTCCGTCTGCAGGAAGCCGCGCAGCTTCTCCGCCGAGAAGGGGAGGAACGGCTCGCAGACGATGGAGAGATTGGCGGTGATCTGCAGGGCGATGTGCAGGATGGTGCCGGTACGCTCCATGTCATTCTTGGCAGTTTTCCAGGGCTCGCAGTCGGCAAGGTACTTGTTGCCGATGCGGGCCAGGTTCATCGCCTCGCGCTGTGCGTCGCGGAAGTGATAGGTCTCCAGCAGCTGCTCCACGGAGGCCTTTACCTTCTCTGCCGCGGCGATTGTTTCCCGGTCGTAGTCGGTCAGCTCACCTGCCGCCGGCACCCGGTTGTCGAAATACTTCTGTGTGAGCACCAGCGCGCGGTTCACGAAGTTGCCCAGCACCGCCACCAGCTCGTTGTTGTTGCGTGCCTGGAAATCTTTCCAGGTGAAGTCGTTGTCCTTCGTCTCCGGTGCATTGGCGGTGAGCACGTAGCGCAGTACATCCTGCTTGCCGGGGAACTCCGCCAGGTACTCATGCAGCCAGACAGCCCAGTTGCGGGAGGTGGAGATCTTGTCACCCTCCAGGTTGAGGAACTCGTTCGAGGGGACGTTGTCGGGCAGGATATAGGAGCCCTCCGCCTTCAGCATGGCGGGGAAGACGATGCAGTGGAAGACGATGTTGTCCTTGCCGATGAAATGCACCAGCTTGGTATCCTCCTGCTTCCACCACCTCTCCCAGCTGTCGGGCAGCAGCTCCCGGGTGTTGGAGATGTAGCCGATGGGTGCGTCGAACCAGACATAGAGCACCTTTCCCTCGGCACCCTCCACCGGTACAGGCACCCCCCAGTCGAGGTCGCGGCTCACGGCACGGGGCTGTAGGCCCAGGTCGAGCCACGACTTGCACTGCCCATAGACATTGCTGCGCCACTCCTTGTGCTCCTCCAGGATCCACTGACGGAGCCATGCTTCATGCTTGTCGAGTGGCAGGTACCAGTGCTTGGTTCTCCGCATCACTGGCACACTGCCGCTGAGGGCCGACTTGGGATTGATCAGCTCGGTGGGGCTGAGCGAGGTGCCGCACTGTTCGCACTGGTCGCCATACGCGTTCTCGTTGCCGCAGTGGGGACAGCTGCCGGTGATGTACCGGTCGGCCAGGTACTGGCCCGCCTCCTCGTCGTAATACTGCTCGCTTTCCAGCTCCGTGAACTCCCCCTTGTCATAGAGGGTCCGGAAGAAGTCGGAGGCAGTCTGCTTGTGTATCTCGGAGGTGGTGCGCGAGTAGATGTCGAAGGTGATGCCGAACTCACCGAACGACTCCTTGATCATGCCGTGGTAGCGGTCCACGATATCCTGCGGGGTGACCCCCTCTTTCCTTGCCTTGATGGTGATGGGGATGCCATGCTCGTCGGAGCCCCCGATGAATAGGACCTCTTCACCCTTCAGGCGGAGGTAACGGGCGTAGATGTCGGCAGGCACATATACGCCTGCCAGGTGGCCGATGTGCACCGGCCCGTTGGCATAGGGCAACGCCGATGTGATCAGTGTGCGTTTGAATTGTTTCGACATATCAATTGCAGCAAAATAAAGGATTGCTTTTTGTTATAGGCCGCAAAGGTAAGAAAAATAGCTCTTTTCCCGGCACGATTCCCGTAATAAATCCTTCGCCGCACCATGGTGATATTTTGCTAGAAGAGGCCTGCAGGAGTGTCATACACCACAACGAGCACATCGTCAATCCACATTTTCGTCGCAGTCGTGCTACTTACTTGCTTTTTAAGAATTTCTCACTGGGATGCTCTTTTTTGAAACCGATCCAGTAATCGCCGATTGTCTGTTTCACCTCTCTGTGCAGGATCAGCAGCCCAATCAGGTTGGGAACAGTCATAAAGGCTACAGTAAGCATGGAGAGGTTCCAGATGATGGTGGTGTCGATAAAGGAAGCCACGAAAAAAGCTGCCACAAAGACAATCCTGTAAAGCATCACATACTTAGATCCCACCAGATAGGTTACCGCACGGTCGCCATAATAAGACCAGGCAATGGCGGTGGAGAAGGCGAAGAGTAGCAGTCCGAGCGCAACAATATACTTGCCGCTATCGCCCAGGAAGCTCTGGGTAAAGGCAATCGTGGTAAGAGGCGCACTGTGTATGAGTGAAGAGCCGGTGAAAACCAGATCGCCCGTAGTCTGTACCCTTCCATTCACCACGGTGATCTCCCCGGTAAAGGGAACCCCTCCTTTGCTTACCTTTATCTCTTCTGCTACCGACCTGGCATGGAGAATGGATTGATCATCCAGAATTTCACCCTCAATTACACGGAGCGAGCCTGTGAACAGTGGTAGCGTGCCTTTGTTGTTCAGGTAGTCTCCCAGGAGGGCCGCATCGGCGGCATTGCGTTCATCGTAACGCGCTGCCAGTACCACCATGTCGGTACGTTGGAACTGGTTTGCCACCTTCTCGTTCCATACGCCCGAAGAGAGGAGTACCATTCCCGTGAGGAAGCAGATGATGATGGTGTCGATAAAAGGCTCCAGAATGGCCACCATCCCCTCTGAGACCGGTTCATGTGCTTTTGCGGCGGCATGTGCGATGGGGGCGGAGCCCTGACCCGCCTCGTTGGAGAAGAGCCCCCTGTTGACGCCGTTGTTGAAGGCAAAGGCAAAGCCGGCACCGAGGAAACCGCCCACAGCTGCTGTGCCAGTGAATAGGTTGGTGAATAGCGATATGAATGAGGGAATGATATTCTGATAGTTTGCAATGATCACTGCCATGGCCCCAAGGAAATAGACAATTGCCATGAAGGGTACGAGCTTCTCTGTCACCTGCGCGATACGCCGGATACCGCCAATGATGATCAGGGAAAGCAATACCGCCATCACCGCACCGGTGATGATATGCTGAATGCCGAAGGTGGAGAAGATGGCATTGGAGATGCTGTTGATTTGCGGCAGGCTGCCTGTTCCGAAGGAAGATAACACCGTGGCAATCGCAAAAAAACCTCCCAACCAGTATCCAGTCTTGATCACATTGCCATTTTTCAGCGTGATGTTCAACCGTTTTTTCATGAAGTACATCGGTCCCCCGGCAACCATCCCCTGCTCGTCGAACTCCCTGTATTTGTGCGACAGCGTCACCTCCACAAATTTGGTACACATACCCAGGAAGGCGGTCACCAGCATCCAGAAGAGTGCTGCGGGACCTCCCAGGTGTACTGCCAGTGCCACGCCGGCAATATTGCCAGTGCCAACTGTACCCGACAAGGCGGTGGCCAGCGCCTGAAAATGGGTGGTGTCACCCTTGTCGCTTTTCTTGTCGTATTTTCCTTTGATGATGCGCAAGGCATGCCTGAAATAACGGATCTGTGGAAATTTGAGATAGAGTGTAAAGAAAAAACCGGTACCCAAAAGAAGAAAGATAAACCAGTGATGTCCGCCGATGTATTGATGGAGGGTGTTGAAGAAATCGTTGAGTAGCTGCATCTGTTGGCGCTGTTTCGATTCATATTCTGACTGTCGCGGACAAATATAAACAAATTCTGTTAAAAAAGAAGCAAAAGAAGAGCATTTATCGGAGCAATCATTCTCCATTCTTTCTTATCTTTGTGGGAATCGTACCAAAAACAAACCAAATGATGGACAGACGCAACTTCTTGAAAAAATCGGTCATCACTGCTACAGGAGTGGGCCTGACACCCCTGATGGGGCAATCATTCAGCTCCCTATACGGTGAGAATGCTCCAGGTAACAAGATCAAAATCGCACTCATTGGCTGCCGCAACCAGGGATGGAGCAACCTGAAAGCATTCCTGCAATACCCGGGCACGGAGTGCATCGCCCTGTGTGATGTGGATGATCAGTTTCTCTATCAACGGGCTTCCGAACTGGAGGAAATGACAGGTAAACGTCCCCCACAGCTGGTGAAAGACTGGCGCAGGGTGATCGACAACAAGGATGTGGACATGGTGGTCATCGGTACCCCCGACCATTGGCACTGCCTGCAGCTGGTGGCAGCCTGTGAGGCGGGAAAGGATGTCTATGTGGAGAAACCGCTGGCTAACACCATGGAGGAGTGCGACCTGATGGTGCGTGCCACCCGCAAGTACGACCGGATCGTGCAGGTGGGTCAGTGGCAGCGCAGCGATCCCCACTGGGACGAGGCAGCTGCCTACGTACAGAGCGGCAAGCTGGGACGGGTGCGTACCGTAAAGGTATGGGCCTACCAGACCAGCAAGTGGACCCTGCCGGTCGTGCCCGACAGTGCGGTGCCACAGGGAGTCGATTATGAGATGTGGCTGGGACCGGCACCCAAAAGGCCATTCAATCAGAACCGGTTCCACTACAACTTCCGTTTCTTCTGGGATTATGCGGGAGGGCTGATGTCCGACTGGGGGGTGCACCTGCTCGACTATGCCATGAAGGGGATGAACGTGGGTCTACCCTCCTATGTCCATGGTGCCGGCGGCAAGTTCGGCTATCCCGACGATGCGATGGAAACGCCCGACACGCTGATGGCGACCTATCGCTATCCCGGTTTTAATATGATCTGGGATCATGCCTGTGGCATCGGTAATGGTCTTTTCGGCCTGCGTGAAGGTGTGGCCTTCTTCGGTGAGAACGGCACACTGATCCTCACCCGCAGCGGGTGGGAGGTGGTGCCCGAACAGGCTATCAACAGCCGTTCCTTCCCCTATTGTTATCCTTGTGACAGCGAGAGGAAGCCCAACACCCCCCGCATGGAGGTGATTGAGAAAAGAGGAGGCACCGGCAAAGGGCTATACCTGCATGCCGGCAACATGCTGGAGTGCATGCGCAGCCGCAAGCTGCCCAATGCAGATATCGCCATCGGTGCCGAGGTGGCCAAGCTGAGCCACATGGGCAACATCTCCAGCAGGGTGGGCAAGGCACTGCACTGGGACAATGAGACAGGTACGTTCGACAACCTGGAAGCCAACCGGTTGATCAAAGCACATTACCGGGATCCCTGGAAACTGCCCAAGGTGTGAAGGTGATCAGATCAAACTGATCGACGATGAACGACAACTACAATAAAACAGGCAGAAGATATCTGAAATATCTTCTGCCTGTTGTTGCAAAAAGATGGTCCCTGGGATTGTTACAGGGGACCATCCCGATCGCAGGACGCGATCTTGTTGATCACCTAAAACTTATGCACCCACTCGGCGAACGCATTCACCCAGTTCTGCAGGAACGCACGTGTCTCGTCGCTCTTCAGGTTGTTCTGCTCGTCAAACAGCCCCCAGCTGTTGGCTATATAGGCTTCCGGCTGCTGCATCATGTAGATGTTGAGGAAGACCATCGGCTGGCGCAATGCCAGATTGGCTCCTTCACCCCCCAGACCACTCACCGAGCTGCTCACGATGGCACCCGGCTTGCCGCCCCACTTGCTTTGCCCGTAGGGACGTGAAGCCACGTCGAGTGCATTCTTGATCACACCCGAGAAGGTGCGGTTGTACTCGGGTGTTACAAAAAGATAGCCGTCAGCCGCTCCAATCTTATCGCGGAATGCAACCCACTCGGCAGGCGGATTCGCATCCAGGTCTTCGTTGTAGTGTGCCAGCTGGCCGATCTCCACGATCTCCAGCTCCAGCGTGTCGGGGGCCAGTTTTGTCAGTTCATTGGCCAGTTTGCGGTTCACGGATTCCTTGCGCAAGCTGCCTACCAGCACTGCAATTTTCTTTTTACTCATATTGTTGTCGGTTTTAGTAATTGTTTTTGAGTTTGTTGCCACAGGCTTCTACACTCCTGCATCATTTATTATAACGCCACAGCCGCTGATTTGTTTGATCACAATTATCGATGGCCAATTTATGCGAGACTGCCTTTTTCGCGTGCCTTGTCAACCAGCTCCGACAACAGCTCACGCATTTTAGCGGGACCCCTCTCGATCGACCGCAACGTCTCAAATACCCGTTCACCGGTGATGCCCGCCTCGCGCCAGCTGGTGCCGTTGCTGTAAGTGTTCAGCAATACCGGCATGATCTTGTCGACCGCAGCCGCAAAGATGGCGTTGGGGGTCTCCTCCTTTTCAAACTCCAGCCATAAATTGTAGAATTCCTTTCCCTGGTCGTAGGGCAGCATTGTGAACAGCTTCTTCGCCGCCTGGTTCTCACGGTTGAACTTGTCCCTGTTTGCCTCTTCGTCGAACATGAAGGTGTCTCCCGCTTCAATCTCCACCAGGTCGTGCAAGGTAATCATCCGGATGATGTGGAGTAGCTCCAGCTCCTCCCTGTTTTCGGCATACTCGAAGAAGAGCATGGCAGCCAGGATGGCATGCCAGGTGTGTTCGGCGGTGTTCTCCAACCGACTGTCGTCGGCTAGCCAGTTGCGGCGGATCACCTGCTTCAGTTTGTCTGCCTCGAGGATAAAATCAATCTGTTGTCTGAGTCTTTTCTCCATAGTTGTTGTTGCTACTTGTCCCCAGGGATGTAGTGTACCAGTTAAACAGATTTCAGGAGAAATCGTTTACTATTGTGGGTTCTTTTGTGGGATCTGATAGATGCCGGGATGCCTCCTCGCCCGAAGCGGATTTTGCTCCTCTTCGCCGAGGTTGCGCGAATGATAGTGATAGGTGGCGTCGGGCCTGGTGACAATCAGGTGAAAAGTGTTGCCTGGCGGTACCACGATGGGCATCCCATCAAATGGTGACTGAATCACCAACAGTTCATCTGTTTTCTGTTGTGCCAGATGTTGGTTCCACAAGGGTAGGGGAATGGTATCTCCAGGATTGAAACGGAGTGTGTCGGTACCCTCCAAACGGAAGGGGGGTAGTCTTCGGGGGATGCTGTCGCCCGGTAGTTGAAAGAGTTCTTGTTGCTGTGAACTCAGATTGACAACATACAAGCCAACCAACAGGGCTGCAATGATGATTCGTTTCATAGCAAGTGATTTAAACCTCAAATATAATGCATACAGTGCGATATGAGGCCGCACTCCGGATAAAGTTGTGCCCGTTTTTGATAATTTAACGCCTCTGGGCGAAGAACCGTCTCATCAGCTCACTGCATTCTTCCTCCATCACCCCGCCTGTCACGTCGGTTTTGGGATGCAACAGATCTCCTGCAAACCGGGTATACCCTCTCTTCTCATCCGCCGCACCATATACCAGGCGCGACAATTGTGCCCAGCGCAGCGCACCGGCACACATGGGGCAAGGTTCAACCGTCACGTAGAGCGTGCAGTCGGTCAGGTACTTGCCACCCAGTATGTTCGCCGCCGCGGTGATTGCCTGCATCTCGGCATGTGCTGTCACATCGTGCAGCAACTCGGTGAGGTTGTGCGTGCGGGCAATGATGCGCTGACCGGCTACCACCACGGCACCCACCGGCACCTCATCCTGTTGAAACGCTGTTTGCGCCTCCTGCAGTGCCTGTCGCATGAAATAGTTGTCGTCCAGCATCATACGTGACTGATCAGTGTGTGATAAAAAGTGATGCGCTATCGGCGCATTTCGTTTTCTTCAAAGAGGGTGGGGTAATCCTGTTCCATGTTCTTCAGGATGTGGTTGAGCACCGTCTCACGATACCATCGGGAGCGGTTGGTGATCCTGTATTTCTTCAGATAGAACAGAATGAGTTTTTGCTCTTCGTCGCTGAGCATGAAGACCGCTTTTTTTACGCGCGGTTTCACTTTCCCCTGTAGCTTGTATTTTTTTGTGGCCATCAAAAAATATCCTTCGGTTACCGGATGTTACAGATCGGTTTTGGGCCACATCTGAAACGCCTTTCCTTTGCTGATGCAAAAAAACAAAATATTTTCAGCAAAAGGAACTTTTTCACTCCTAAATTTGTATTTTTACAACATTTATGGGCTTTTCAGACGGATAAGGCATGGCGCAACACAACGAACTGGGACATCAGGGTGAAGCGGCTGCGGTGAGTTATCTGGAGTCGAATGGACACCATATCCTGGAAAAGAACTGGCGGCTACACGGATATGAGATCGATGTCATCACCACACACAGGGGCTATGTTGTCTTTGTGGAGGTGAAGACACGACGATCCACAGAATGGGGCGATCCTGAGAGCTTTGTGAACAGACAACGCATGCGGCGCATGATACAGGCTGCACACCACTATCTGATCGCCCACCGGATAGACCTGCCGGCACGCTTCGACATCGTTGCCATCATCTGGGAAGGAGAACGTTACAACCTGGAACACATAGAGGATGCTTTTGTTTCATTCTGATCATCTCATCGTGGGCCTCGGGAGTATGACATGCAATGTGAGATGAATCAGCAAAACAGGGAGAGATGAATATCGAGGAGCTCTATGACTATTGTCTTTCGGTGAAGGGTGCGGAAGCAACCACCCCATTCGATGAGGTGACCATCGTGATGAAGGTGATGGGCAAGATGTTTGCACTGATCCCCACCGACGAGGAGCGTTGCAGCATCACCCTTAAGTGCGATCCGGAAGAGGCGCTGCGCCTTCGTGAACAACATGCGTGTGTGGAGGCTGCTTTTCATATGAACAAAACCTACTGGAACAGGATCTGGCTCGGTGGTGACATGGACGACGATGCACTGAAACGATGGATCAACCATTCGGTAGCGCAGGTGATAGGAAAACTGCCCAAAAAAAAACAGGAGGATTATTATGGAACAACTGAGCAATGAACGACGGATCATCCGGCTGGAGGAGGTCGACTCCACCAATCGTTACCTGAAGCAACTGGTAAGGGAGGAACGGCCGGAAGAGGGTTCGTTGGTGATCGCCGATTACCAGACGGGGGGACGAGGACAGATGGGCAACAGCTGGTACTCCGGCAGAGGCGACAACCTCCTCTTCAGCCTGCTTATCTACCCGCGTCAGCTGCCGGCCAACGAATCGTTCATCCTGTCACGCATCACCTCGCTGGCCCTCAAAAACCTGCTCGATTCCTTCGTCAACGACATCCGCATCAAATGGCCCAATGACATCTACTGGAAGGATAAGAAGATTGCCGGCATCCTCATTGAGAATGACATCCAGGGTAAGGAGATAGACAACTCGGTGATCGGTATCGGTCTCAACGTCAACCAGCAGATCTTTCCCCTCGAATTGGCAAACCCTGTTTCGCTACGGCAGATCACAGGAACATTGCACGACAGGGAACATCTGCTGGAACTGTTCATGCGCGAGTTCTTCCTGCTCTACAGGGATCTGCAGGAGGGCCTGGTTACTGCCATCGAGGATGAGTACATGCTCGACCTCTACAGGGTGAACGACTACTACTGGTTTGAAGACAGCAACGCTCTTTTCAAAGCGAAAATTGAGACGGTGCTTTCATCCGGCCACCTGGTGCTCCGCACGCTCGACAGCGACGAGGAGCGCACCTATGCTTTCAAGGAGGTCTCTTTTGTCGAATAAAAAACGGATAACTGATAACTGATAAAAATGCAATACAAACGAATTTTATTGAAGTTGAGCGGCGAGTCGCTCATGGGTGAGAAACAGTATGGTATCGACGAGAAACGGCTTGAGGACTATGCCACACAGATTCGTGAGGCAGCTGCAAAAGGAATTGAGATCGGCATCGTGATCGGGGGTGGCAACATTTTTCGCGGCCTGAGCGGCACCGACAAGGGATTCGACAGGGTGAAGGGAGATCAGATGGGGATGCTAGCTACCGCAATCAACAGCCTGGCACTCAGCTCGGCCCTCACCGCGATAGGACAGCGCAACCGTGTTTTCACCGCCATACGTATGGAACCTGTGGGTGAGCTCTACTCGAAGTGGAAAGCCATCGAGTCGATGGAACAGGGGGAGGTGGCAATCATCGCAGGCGGTACCGGCAACCCCTTCTTCACCACCGACACCGCCTCCGTACTGAGAGGCGTAGAGATTGAAGCCGATGCCATGTTCAAGGGTACCAGGGTCGACGGTGTCTATACCGCTGACCCGGAGAAGGACCCCTCCGCGACGAAATTCAACACCATCACCTTCGATGAGATCTACAAACGGGGGCTGAAGGTGATGGACCTGACCGCCACCACCCTTTGCCGCGAAAACAACCTGCCTGTCGTGGTGTTCGACATGGACAGCTATGGCAACCTCAACAGGGTGCTCGATGGCGAGCCGATCGGTACTTTGGTCCATTTGTAGCATCCTTTCAAAAGTTTTGACTATTTTTGCCGGTAATACAATTATTAAGATCGTTATGGAACCAACAACAATCAGAAATGAGGCCGAGGAGCAGATGAAAATGACCCTCGAGTTTCTGGATGAGACCTTCTCCCGTATCCGGGCCGGACGCGCCAACGCACACATCCTCGACGGCATCCGTGTGGAGTATTACGGCAGCCATGTGCCTCTCTCAAACGTGGCTACTGTCACCACACCCGACGCCAAGACCATCATGGTACAGCCTTGGGAGAAGCCGATGCTCAAGGTGGTAGAGAAAGCGATTCTCGACTCCGATGTGGGTATCACACCCGAGAACAATGGCGAGGTGATCCGTCTGGGCATTCCACCCCTTACCGAGGAGCGCCGCCGCCAGCTGGTAAAACAAACAAAGCATGAGGCCGAAGAGGCGAAGATCAGCATCCGCAATGCCCGCCGTGAAGGAATCGATGCCTTGAAGAAAGCAGTGAAAGAGGGTTTGCCCGAAGATATGGGTAAGGATGGTGAAGCTGAACTGCAGAAGCTGCACGACAAGTACATCCGGAAGGTGGATGAGATGTTCGCCGAAAAAGAGAAAGAAATACTGACTGTTTGATGGCATCAGCCTGCGGCGAGGAGCGACTGCAACAACGCAGTGGTCTGGTGATCCGAAATACCGGCAACATCTACCTGGTGCGCGATGAACAGGGCAACGACCTGCAAAGCCGTGCCAAGGGCAACTTCCGTCTGAAGGGCATAAGAAGCACCAGCCCTGTGGTGGTGGGCGACAGGGTGAGCCTCGAAGTGAACCCCGACGGGACTGCCTTCATCACCGAGATTTTCGATCGGAAGAACTACATCGTGCGGCGTGCTTCCAACCTCTCCAAACAGGTCCATATCCTGGCTGCCAACATCGACAGGGCATTGCTCTGCATCACACTGCGCTACCCGGAGACCACCACCGTCTTCATCGACCGTTTTCTGGTAACTGCAGAAGCCTACTCGGTACCGGTGACCTTGCTTTTCAACAAGATAGACCGCTACGATGACGATGACCGGGAGTACCTGCGGGGATTGATCCATCTCTACTCCAGCATCGGCTATTCCTGTCTGACTAGTTCGATGCTTACCGGTCAGGGCAGTGAGGAACTGGTGGCACTCACAAACGGGATCATCGTGTTGCTGGCGGGACACTCCGGCGTGGGAAAGTCGACAATCGTCAACATGCTCCGCGGAGATGCCGTTCAGAAGGTAAGGGAGATATCCGGCTACCACCAGAAGGGGATGCACACCACCACCTTCTCGGAGATGATTGAGCTGGCCAATGGCGGCTTCATCATCGACACCCCCGGCATCAAGGGCTTTGGAACCATCGACATGGTTGCCGCCGAAGTGTCACATTATTTCCCGGAGATATTCCGGATGTCAAAGCAATGCCGTTATCACAATTGCCTTCATCTCAATGAACCGGAATGTGCCGTGCGTCGCGCTGTGGAGGAGCACCGCATCAGCGAGAGCCGCTATCATTCCTACCTCAACATAATGGAAGACATCCGCGAAGGAAAATACCGTTTGTAACCATGTCCCTGAACAATACAGTGATCCTCCTCGTTGAAATCCTCTACCTGCTCACGGTGGTGGGTATCGTGGTGGTGGTGATCACTGAGAACAGGAACCCCATCAAAACAGTGGCATGGGTGCTGGCGGTACTCTTTTTGCCTGTGATAGGCATCATCTGGTATGCCATCTTCGGGCAGGACACCACCCGAAGGTATGTCATCTCACGCCGCATGTACAGTAAGCTGAAGAAAAGACCGCTGGATGAGATGGAGACACCGGTCGAGCAAAGCTACCCGCAAGCGTACGCGAACCTGATCAACCTGCTGCGGCGCATGGATTATAACCCCATGCTGGGAGGAAACAGGGTGACACTTTTTACCCATGCTAGAGAGAAGTTCGATCGTCTCTTTGTCGATATTGCCCAGGCCCGCAGGCACATCCACATTGAATATTTTGTGCTCACCGACGATGAGATCGGCATGAAACTGCAGGAAGCACTGATCCGCAAGGCCCGGGAAGGGGTGGAGATACGCATCATCTACGACAGCTTCGGTTCCCGCAAAACAGGCAAATCCTACTTCGAGGCGTACCGCATGGAAGGAATAGAGGTGGAGCCTTTTTTGAAGCTGACACTGCCCTCACTCACATCCCGACTCAACTACAGGACACACCGCAAGATCATCGTCATCGACGGTGAGATTGGCTACTTGGGTGGCATGAACATCGCCGACCGCTACCTCAAGGGACTGGAATGGGGTGCCTGGCGCGACACCCATGCCCGCATCGAGGGTAAGGGGGTTCAGGGGATGCAGTCGGTTTTCCTGATCGACTGGTTCTTTGTTTCGCAGACGCTGATCACCTCCCGCAACTATTTTCCGCTGCTTGACAACTGTGGCGATACGCTGATGCAGATCGTCAACAGCGGGCCTGTGAGCGAGGAGAACGAGTTGTCACATGGCATCATGCAGGCCATCTACGGTGCCGAACGGTCGATCTTCATCCAGACACCCTACTTCTTCCCGCCCGAGGCGATGACAGATGCACTGCAAGCTGCCGCTATCCGTGGCGTGGATGTGCGGCTCATGCTCTCCCTCCGCTCCGACATGGCTCTGGTTCAGCTGGCTTCCCACTCCTTCATCGCGCACATGCTACAGTCGGGAGTGAAGGTCTATCTCTACCGCGAGGGTTTCCTCCACTCCAAGCTGATGCTCTTCGATGAATCGCTCACCCTGATCGGTTCTGCCAATTTCGACACCCGCAGCTTTGAACAGAATTTTGAGATAGAAGCATTTATCTATGACATGGAGGTTGCATCCCAGGCTTTGGCTATCTTTACAGAAGATCAGCGCAATTGTGACCAGCTCTCGTTGAAAGAATGGAATAAGCGCCCATTCACCAGGCGTTTTCTGGAGTCGTTGTTGCGCCTCTTTGCCCCGCTGTTATAAAACGGTTAGTAGGTTAGTAGGTTAGTAGGTTAGTAGGTTAGTAGGTTAGTAGGTTAGTAGGTTAGTAGGTTAGTAGGTTAGTAGGTTAGTAAGTTGATACATGATAATCGGTTTATAGTTTATAAAAAGCTGAAAGCTAATTGCTATAATAAATGGAACGGATCTTTCTAATAGGATACATGGGGTGTGGTAAGAGCACCATTGGCAAGCGACTGGCACAATTGCTGTCACTTTCCTTTATCGACCTCGATGCCCACATCCAGAGCAAATACCACAAGACAATCGCCGAACTGTTTGCAGAAAAGGGTGAGGAACAGTTTCGCAACATAGAACGGCAGGTGTTGCTGGAGGTGGCTGATTTCGAAGATGTGCTGGTCTCAACAGGTGGTGGTGCTCCCTGCTTCTTCGACAACATGGAGGTGATGAACCGGGCAGGTGTCACCGTATACATCCAGGCCGAACCGGAGGAGCTGGCAGCCCGCCTGCTTGCATCCAAAACGGTACGGCCCATCCTCAGTAGCAAGAAACCGGAGGAACTGGTGCCCTTTATCCGGGAACATTTGACTGAGCGTGAACGTTATTACAACAAGGCAGCAATCATCTTCCGCACCGATCACATGATCACCAAGGAAGAGATCCATCTGACGGTTCACGCCATCGCAGAACGATTGAATAACTGGAAAAGATAAACCATGTATGACCCGTTAAAAAGCACTTCCTTTTTTGTCAGGGAGCAACAGCAGAAAACAGGCAATCCCCGTTTCACCACCGTGATCGGTATCCCACGTGAAAAGGACGAAGCGGAGCGACGCCTGGCACTCACACCCGAGACAGTGGCACTGTTGGTGTCGGCCGGTTACAGGGTGTTGCTTGAAGCCGGAGCCGGATTGACAATTAACTATTCCGACAGTTACTACGCCGAATCGGGGGCCGAGATCATGGAGAGCGCGGCAGAGGTGTTTCAGGCCGATCTGATCCTCAAGATCATGCCACCCACCGAGGAGGAGGTGGAGATGATGCGCCCACGCAGCACCGTTTTCTCGTTTCTCTATCTGCATAAGCTCTCGGCCTCACTCCTTGAGCTGATGGCGGTGAAGAAAATCAACGCACTGGCCTATGAACTGCTCTACGACCAGAGTGGTGTGTCACCATTTGTGACAGCCATTTCTGAAATAGAAGGAGCATCATCCATCACCCTGGCAGCTGAACTGTTGAGCAATGCCCATGGGGGAAAAGGAATCTTGCTGGGTGGTGTGCCCGGGGTCTCACCCACAGAGGTGGTCATTATCGGTGCAGGGGTTGCCGGCACCATGGCGGCACGGGCCGCCCTGGCACTGGGTGCCTCTGTGAAGGTGTTCGACAATGACATCGCGAAGTTGCGAACCATACGCCACGAATTGAGCGCTTCCCTCTTCACCTCGACCCTGCAACCCAACGTACTGCGCAATGTGTTCCACTCAGCCGATGTGGTGATCGGTGCCATGCAGTACATCAACAAAAGTCATTTCTACCGTATCTCTGCCGATCTGATCAGAGAGATGAAAAAGGGATCACTGGTCATCGACCTGCGAATGGCACAGGGGGGATGTTTTGAGACCACCATGGAGGCATGTCTGGCACATCACCCCCCGGTATTTGAAAAATTCGGGGTGCTTCATTTTTGCGAGATGAGCCTCAGCGCTCGCGTGGGGCGATCAGCTTCCATTGCCCTGAGCAACATCTTCTTCACACTCTTCACGGCGATGGGTGATTGTGGTGGAATACCCCACTTTGCACGGTTCGACCGCGGTTTTGCTGCCGGTTTTTACCTCTACACCGGAAAGATGGTGAATCGTTATGTGGCGTCTCATTTCAACTTCCCACTCTCTGACATCGGTATCTTCCTGCATGGTTATTGAGTGGCGGGGATTTTGATCATGACAAAGTCAGGTGGCACTCACCACGTGATTGGGATTCAGCTTTTTTCGCAGGAGCAGATACCAGACTAACAGGATGGTGCCTTTAAAGAATGAGGTGATCGAGATAGCCCACCAGACCCCGGTAACTCCGATACGGGCTCCAAGAAAGAGTGCCAGGGGGATACGCAGGGTGTTGAACACCATGCTGATCATGGCTGGAGGGGAGGTTTTGCCCAGCCCATTGAATATGCCCTGGGTGGTGATCTCAAGCATCATGAAGAGTTGAGAGAAACCGAGAATCAGCAGGTAGTCCCCACCAGCTACATAAGCCTCGCGCTCCGGAATAAACAACGAGAATATCCATTCGCCGCGGAAGACAAAGAGGGCAGATACCAGACTGCCCAATAAACCCATCATCATCAGGGTGTAGCGAAAAGCACGAACGGCACGTTGCATCTTATCGGCCGCATAGTTCTGCGCCACGAAGCTGCCCAGTGCGGTTGCAAATCCGTTGGAGGTGTTCCAGGTAATCCCTTCAATCTGGCCACCGGTAGTCTGGCTGGTGATGCCGAGGTGCCCTCCGTAGAGGGAGGCGGTACGTGCCAGATTCATGTTGATGAAAGCGAAATAAACATTCATCGCGGCCACAGGAAGCCCCAGCTTCAGGATGTTTATGGTGTAACGTCTTCGTGGACGGATCAGAAACCGAAAGCGGCCCAGCAGTCCGTTTTTTCTCTTCAGGTGCCACACGAAGAGCAGCAGCACCACCCCCTGTGAGAACACCGTGGCAAGCGCTGCCCCTTGCACGCCCATGGCCGGAAACGGACCCATCCCGAAGATCAGGAGGGGATCCAATACGATGTTGAACAGCAGCCCGGTGGCGTTGAAGTAAAAAGGAATATCGCTCCTGCCGGAACCGATGTAGATGCCGGAAAAGTTGAGGATCAGAAACATGACAGGGATGCCCGGCGCAATAAACCGCAAGTACCCGGCTGCCTCCTTTGCAATGGTGGGCTCCAGCTGGTAAAAGGTGACATAGGGATGAGGAAATAGAAGAAACAGCATGCCAAAGATGAACCCCAGCAGCAATGCCAGGGTCGTGGTGTGGGAGGCATAGCGCGAAGCGTGATCGAGACGCCGTGCACCGATCGACTGGCCAATGGATATCTCGGCACCCACTTTCGAGATGAGTGCCACCGAGTTCATCATCCACATCAGCATGCCAATGGATCCTACCGCAGCTACCGATCGGCTGCCCAACCGCCCGATCCAGAGTATGTCGACCAGGTTGTAGGTCATCTGGATGAAACTGATGGCCATCAATGGCAATGCCAGTGTCAACAGTTGGCGAAAGATGCTCCCCCTTGTCAGATCACGGATGGTGGGGATGTATACGGGTGACTCTTTCATTCGATAGCGTGGTACAAAAAAAGGAAGTAACAATGATCGTTACTTCCTCATAAGAGCGGAAGACGGGGCTCAAACCCGCGACCCTCAGCTTGGAAGGCTAATGCTCTATCAACTGAGCTACTTCCGCAATATTAAATGGATGATTGGTTGATGCACTGATCGAATCAGCAAATGCTCAAATCATCGAATCGGAACCGTGGGCAGTGATGGATTCGAACCACCGAAGGCGTAAGCCAGCTGAGTTACAGTCAGCCCCATTTGGCCACTCTGGTAACTGCCCCTGATTGCGGATGCAAAGATAATACAATTATTGATATCTGGAACGAAGAGCCATCATTTTTAATGCCGTGATTGCAGCTTCGTCACCCTTGTTGCCATGCCGACCCCCTGAGCGGGCCTTGGCCTGGTCGAGTGTGAGGGTGGTGAGCAGTCCGAACACCACCGGCAGATCATGCTTCAGGTTCAAGTCGGTACACCCCTTTGTAACACTGTCACACACAAAGGTGAAGTGAGGGGTCTCTCCCTGTATCACACAGCCGAGTATGATCACGCTGTCAAGCGCACTCTTCTCAATCAGCAGCTTTGCGCCATAAGTGAGCTCAAAGCTCCCGGGCACATGTTCCACCAGAATATCCTCTTCCCTCACGCCAAATCGCAACAGTGTCTTCACCGCTCCGTTCAGCAGGTTGCCTGTGACGGAATAATTCCACTCCGATACCACGATACCGATTTTCTTCCCCTCACCGGAGGGGACGCTGTGCGGATCGTACGATGAGAGGTTATGCAGTTCCGTAGCCATCTTATTTCGACTCTTTCAGCAGCTCTGCCTGCTTGATGAACTTGTCGGCTTCCTGTCCTTCGGGCGTGTTTGTGTACTCCGCCTTGACCTTTGTATAGGTCTCAATGGCCTTGTCATAATTGCCATCAGCCAGATAGGCGTTGCCGGCTTTCATGTAGTAGATGGGGCTCAGCATCTGGTCATCTGCTGCCTTTGCTGCCTTCAGAAACTGATCGATGGCTTTACTGCTCTCTCCCATGTTCATGTATACATCCCCAATGGCACCTGTAATGGCAGGTGTGACAAGCAGGTCGCCTCCCTTGAACTTTTTCAAATGTGCCAGCGCTTTCTCGTTGTTGCCCATCCGGCTGTAGGTGATCCCTGCATAAGCATGCGCCAGATCAGCTGAACGGGTGCCTCCATACTGTGAGATGATTGCCTCGAATCCGGGGAAATCGTTTCCATTGCCAAAGAGAGCCAGTGAGTCATTTCCTTCCTGAAAGTAACGCTCGCCCCTGAAAAGAGCAGCCTGTGCCTTTTCATTGCGAGGCTGCTTGTAGAGGTAATGGTATGCCAGATAAGCACCCACTAGCAGCACCACGACCAGCAGACCGGTCAATAATGACTTCTGGTTTTTCTCCAGGAACTGTTCGGAACTGGACAACGCCTCACCAATGTTTTCAAAACCTTTTTCGGCTTGCGACTCTTTCTGTTTCTTTGCAGACATAGCTTATCTTAATGTAAATTGTTACAATTTTTTTCGCGTTGCAAAAGTAATCGTTTTTAAGGGATAAAGAAAATATTAACGGTTGTTTTTTCCAAATATGGCGCTCTGATTTAATCTTTTTCGTAGGTTTGTAGTCCAATTGACAGATTGGTAACGATTATGAAGAGACAACTCATCACATTCAGCCTGTTCATCTGCACCCTGCTCGTTGCAAAGGGGCAGATCGATCATACCTTTACTACTGTTCCGGTAGCGAACGGAAAGGTGCTTTTCGAACAGTTCATCCCTGTCAGTCAAAACCTGACAGCCGATCAGAAGTACCAGCTGTTGCAGAATTGGGCAAAGAAATCATTTGCCGGCAACCCCCTGCTGGCCGGTATCCGTTACGACGAGAAAGCACGAACGATCACGGTGAGCAACCGTACCGGTTTTGAACGACCGGAGAAGATGGTAATGAGTTATCGTTTCGACCTCTCTGTGAACAATGCCGGTTGCATGCTGGTGATACGCGACATCTCCTATCAGGTTGCCCAACAAAATTCATCTTCTTTCTTTCCAAAGGTCTATACAGCGGAACAGACAATTACCGAACAGTCGCTGAATGCCGTGGGAGCAGAGGGTGAATGGCGCAAGGAGATACGGAGTGAGACCCTCAAAACGCTGAACAACCTCCTGACAGAGCTCAACGCCATCTTCAAATGAGACTGAATGCAGATTGTGCAGCGTTGATCATGGTTCTCAACAGCAACCGGGTGAAAAGAGTCTGATAACGGATGAATTAATTTGCAAAAATCTTTGGTAACTTAAAAATTTATGCTTAATTTTGCGCCCTGATTTGTCGGGAAAATTGTGCCCCAGAAGAAAGTAAACAATAAATACACCATATAGCAATGTCTAAGATTTGTCAGATAACAGGAAAAAAAGCAATGGTTGGCAACAACGTTTCGCACTCCAATAAGCGGACGAAACGCAAATTCAACGTCAACCTGTTCACGAAGAAATTTTTTTGGGTGGAAGAGGATTGCTGGATCAGCTTGAATATCTCGGCATCCGGCTTGCGCACCATCAACAAGGTAGGACTGGATGCAGCCTTGAAACAAGCGGCTGCCAAAGGTTTTTTAAACGCATAACGTAAGAGGAGTAAGCAGCGATGGCAAAGAAAGCAAAAGGAAACAGGGTGCAGGTAATACTGGAATGTACCGAGCACAAGGAGAGCGGAATGCCCGGCACCTCCAGGTACATCACCACCAAAAACAGAAAGAACACCACTCAGCGATTGGAGTTGAAGAAGTACAATCCCGTTCTCAAGAAAATGACGGTGCACAAGGAAATCAAGTAACAAAAACAGGATAAACTATGGCAAAGAAAGCAGTTGCGGGATTCCGTGATAAGAATACAACCACCGGACGCAGTCACACCAAAGTGATCAAGATGATTAAATCACCCAAGACCGGTGCATACAGCTTCAGGGAAGAGATGATCCTGAACGATCAGGTAAAGGATTACTTCTCGAAGTAAACCTGTTAAAAATATGTAAAAGCTTCCCTGTGCCACCACACAGGGAAGTTTTTTATTGACTATTTCGTAGATTTGTAATTGTTTCGCAGCCAGCGAAGGAGGCGGAATGAGGCAAATCGACCGAACAATATCGATCAAACAACCACTGCAATATGGGTCTTTTTGACAGATTCAACAAAGGAAAGAAGGAGACACTCGACAAAGGTCTGGAGAAGACAAAAGAGAGTTTCTTCTCAAAGATCACACGTGCCGTTGCCGGCAAATCGAAAGTCGACGACGATGTGCTGGACCAGCTGGAAGAGGTGCTTGTCACCTCCGACGTGGGGGTGGAGACCACCCTGAAGATCATCGGTCGCATCGAGGAGCGGGTGGCCCGCGACAAGTATGTGAACACCGATGAGCTCACCACCATCCTGCGGGAAGAGATCGCGTTGCTGCTCACCGAGAACAACAGTGACGATCAATCTGATTTCGCGGTTCCGGAGAACAGGAAACCTTATGTAATCATGGTAGTGGGCGTGAATGGGGTGGGGAAGACCACTACAATTGGCAAACTGGCCTGGCAGTTCAAACAGAAGGGTTTGTCGGTCTACCTGGGTGCGGCTGATACCTTTCGTGCTGCAGCCGTGGAACAGCTTGATATCTGGGGACAGCGGGTCGGCGTGCCGGTTGTGAAGCAGAAGATGGGATCTGACCCGGCTTCTGTTGCCTTCGATGCGGTCAACTCCGGCAAGGCACACAACGCCGATGTGGTGATCATCGATACTGCCGGTCGACTGCACAACAAGGTGAACCTGATGAACGAGCTGACAAAGATCAAGCAGGTGATGGGTAAGATCATCCCCGATGCGCCGCACGAGGTGCTGCTGGTGCTCGACGGATCCACCGGCCAGAACGCCTTCGAGCAGGCGAAGCATTTCACAGCCGCGACCGATGTGACGGCGCTGGCCATCACCAAACTCGATGGCACTGCCAAGGGCGGTGTTGTGATTGGCATCTCCGACCAGTTCCGCATACCGGTGAAGTACATCGGTCTGGGTGAGGGGATGGATGACCTGCAGGTGTTTCGCAGGAAAGAGTTTGTGGATTCGCTATTCGGTGAGTAAACAGGATATATGATCAAGAACAAGATAGATGTCGTCACGCTGGGTTGTTCCAAGAATCTGGTCGACTCTGAACGACTGATGCGCCAGCTGGTGGCCAACGGTTACACCGTGGCCCACGATGCGGAGGCTCCCAACGGTGACATCGTCGTCATCAACACCTGCGGTTTCATTGGTGATGCCAAGGAGGAGTCGGTCAACATGATCCTCTCCTTTGCCGAAGCCAAGAAACGCAACAAGCTTCAAAAACTATATGTGATGGGCTGCCTCTCAGAACGCTACCGCGAAGAGCTGGCTGCCGAGATACCGGAGGTCGATCGCTTTTATGGCAAGTTCGACTGGAACGGGGTGATCACTGACCTGGGCAAGTCATACTACAAGGAGTTGGAGTTCGACCGTTCTCTTTCCACACCACCACACTATGCCTATGTGAAGATCTCGGAGGGGTGCGACCGCACTTGTTCCTATTGCTCCATACCCCTCATCACGGGCAAGTATACATCGCGCCCCATGGAAGATATCGTGGAGGAGGTCCGTCACTTGGTGAGTGAGGGGGTGAAGGAGTTTCAGTTCATCGCCCAGGACCTGACCTATTATGGTCTCGACCGCTACCGCAGCATGAAGTTGCCGGAACTGATCGAAAGGGTCTCAGACATCCCCGGGGCGGAGTGGATCCGCCTGCACTACGCCTACCCGGCCCACTTCCCCACCGACCTGCTGCGGGTGATGCGGGAACGGGAGAACGTGTGCAGCTATCTCGACATTGCACTGCAGCACAGCAGCGACCGGATGCTGCAGCGCATGCGCCGCAACATCACCCAGCAGGAGACCATCGACCTGATCGGGCGGTTCCGTGACGAGGTGCCCGGCATCCACCTGCGTACCACCATGATGGTGGGACACCCGGGTGAGACCGAAGAAGATTACCTGGATCTGCTCGATTTCGTGCGGGAGACCCGTTTCGAAAGGTTGGGTGCTTTCCCCTACTCGCACGAGGAGGATACCTACAATGACAAACATTACAAGGATGATGTGCCTGCCGAGGTGAAGCAGGAGCGGATGGAACGGCTCATGGAGCTGCAGGAGGAGATCGCACTCTCGGTGAATGAAGCAAAAGTGGGCAAAACCCTCAAGGTGATCGTCGACCGTGAAGATCCGGAATACTATGTGGGTCGCACCGAGTATGATTCACCGGAAGTGGATGGAGAGGTATTGATCGGTAAGGAAAAATCATTGACAATCGGCGCCTTCTATCCGGTAAAGATTCATTCGGCACTGCCCTTCGACCTCTTCGGCGACTTGGTCGATTGAGAGCCTCCCCGATATTTGAACCCTCAAACCCGGGCACCGGCAAATCATCGCATCATCAAACAAATCAATCAACCAATCAAATCAGATGACACACAACGAAACATTATCATCCCTTACCAATCGCCTCGGATGGTCGGATGCGAAGGTCAATGAACTGTTGAAGGCCGTTGCGGAGGTGATCGGTGACAATCTTTCAGAACCTGGAACAATTGTTGTTCCGGGCGTGGGTGAGCTGATCTCACACAAGCAGCGCGAGTATGTCTCACTCAATCCCGAAACAGGCGAGCGAACACTGATGCCGCCTGCCGTGGAGGTCAGTTTCAGACTGGCCCCCGAATTGAAAGAGCTGTTCTCCCAAACCCAAGGCAGCTGATTTGCATTTGCTCACATCCTGGAAAAAACAGTTAACCCGATAGAAATGGAAAGTAAGGATAAGATGGACCTGGATCGTATCGTTTCGCTGCTGATGAAGAATCATCCTGATATCAGCGCCGATGACGCCGGACAATTTCTTGAAGAGTGGATCGCACTGATCCGTGAGTCACTGTTGCGGGAAGATGCGGTCGATACCCCGCATTTCGGCACCTTCCACTGCAAGCCAATTGGCGAAAACAAGCCGACACCTCCTTCAGCCGATTCTGGGGAGACAGCGTTTTTCCGGATTGATTTTACTCCCTCAGACTCACTGCAGAAAAGGGTCAACACTTATTTCGCACATTTCGAACCCACCTTGCTCAACGAAGGGGTCAGCTTTGGTGAGCTGCCAGTTGTGAAGCAGGGTGAGGGAAAAAAGGATGAGCTCAGTGAGAACATTGTGACGCGAAAGAGAGGCATGCCAATGGTTGAGCACACGTCAGCCACCCTGCCGGAACCACCACTTGAGGAGACTCCCAATCCCCTGGCTGCGTCTTTGCAACACCTGCCCGACAAATCGGTTCGAAAAACAGTTGAGAGGAGTCGGAGGAGACAAACGTCGAAGAAGAGTTCCTCCATCTGGATCCCGATCATCGGTGGTATGGCAATCGTCATTGCCGGGCTTTTTTTTTTACATCGCGACGCTACCGGAAAATGACTTAACCATTGCCGGAAACCACACGTTAATGGCAGAGAGCAGTCAACCCAACGAACAACCCAACGTCCCGGAAAGTGCCGCTGCTGAACTGGCTGTTACCCCGTCAACGGCTGATCCTACACCCTCACCAACCAACACACCTCAGGAACCCATGGAGCGTACCCCTGACGATGATGTTGCACCTTCACCTGCACCTGCTACCGACAGCGTGAGTGAAAAAGTGCAGCTTGCCAAGGGAGAGACCTTGCGCATCCTGGCTGAGAAGCTCTTCGGTAGCCGTGAGTTCTGGATTTACATCTATCTTGAAAACAGGGATCTGATCGGTGATCCCAACCGGGTGCCAGCAGGAATCACACTTCGAATTCCCGATCGGCATCACTATCACATCAATGCGTCCGACACGCAATCGGTCCGTCGTGCAAAAGAGCTGGGCGACAAAATGATGCAATCATAGGGAATGAACACCCCTTCAAATCTTACCCTCTATTTCTGAGCAGGTCGGGTATCTGACTCGGCTCCTTGGCAACAGGAACACCCACTGCCTCGAAGGCGGCGATCTTCTCGGCGGCACTACCCGATCCACTGGAGATGATGGCACCGGCATGTCCCATCTGCTTGCCCGGAGGGGCCTGTTGCCCGGCAATGAAGACGGCTACCGGCTTGGTCACATGATCCCGGATGTACTCGGCAGCACGCTCCTCGGCGTCACCGCCGATCTCGCCGATCAAGGCGATGGAGTCGGTCTCCGGGTCGTTCTCGAACATCTCGAGCAGCTCACGGTAGTAGAGCCCCACTACCGGGTCGCCACCCACACCCACGGCGGTTGATTGTCCCATTCCCTTTGCAGTGAGGTTGTAAACCACCTCATAGGTGAGGGTGCCGCTGCGGCTGATCACACCGGTACTCCCTTCTGTAAAGATCATCGTGGGCATGATACCCACCATGCTCCGCCCCGGTGAGATCAGTCCCGGGCAGTTGGGCCCGATCAGGTTGGATCCCTTGCGGCGGATGTAGCTGTATGCCTCCACCACGTCGAGTGTGGGAACACCCTCGCTGATGCAGACTACCAGCTTGATGCCGGCGTCGGCGGCTTCCATCATCGCATCTTTTGCGAAGGGTGCCGGTACAAAGATTACAGAGGTGTCGGCGGCCGTTTCCTTCACCGCCTCGCGCACCGTGTTGAACACCGGGATGCCATCTGCCAGCTCTCCCCCTTTGCCGGGACTGGTACCTCCCACCACGCGGGTACCGTATGCTTTCATCTTGGAGGCATGAAACCCCCCGTCGCGACCGGTGATCCCCTGTACGATCACCCGGCTGTTCTTGTTTATCAGTATGCTCATAAGTTCAGATTTGTTCAGTCTGGTTGTTGTTTTGAGAGCTCCACAGCCATCTGTGTGGCTTCACCCATTGTTTGTGCCACATGAAACTGGGTGCCCTGCAACAGGGCGCGGCCCTCCTTCTCGTTGGTGCCGGTAAGACGGATCACGATGGGTACCTCGGTCTTGATCTGACGGAACGCCTCCAACAGTCCATTGGCCACATCGTCGCAACGGGTGATGCCCCCGAAGATGTTGATCAGCACCACCTTCACGTTCTTGTCGCTCAGCAACAGTTTCATCGCTTCAATCACCTTGGTGGGATTCGAGCTGCCGCCAATGTCGAGAAAGTTGGCAGGATTGCCGCCGTAGAGCTTGATCATGTCCATGGTGGCCATTGCCAGACCGGCACCGTTCACCATGCAGCCAATCTCACCACCCAGGTGCACGTAGCTGAACCCCTTCCCCTTGGCGTTCAGTTCTTTCTTCTCCTCCTCGGTAGGCTCGTTGAGTGAGGCAATCTTCGGATGACGGTAGAGCGCATTGTCGTCGAAGGTCATCTTGGCATCGATCGCCACGATCTCACCCTCCTGTGTGAGCACCAGCGGATTGATCTCAGCCAGCGAGGCGTCACTGCCCACAAACAGCTTGTAGAGCTTCTGAAAAATCGGTGCTGCCTTGCGCACCAGCGTGATGTCGTCGAACAGTGTGAAAGCAGCCTCTCGCGCCAGGTAGTCAGGCACCCCGATGGAGGGGTCGATCACGAACTTGTGGATCTTCTCCGGCGAGGTGCGCGCCACCTCCTCGATGTCCATGCCGCCCTCGCGGCTCAGCATCAGGATGGCCGCCTTGCTGCCGCGGTCGATCACGTAACTCACATAATATTCCTTGTCGATGTTCACTGCCTGGCCCACCAGAATACGGTCCACAAGATATCCTTTGATATCCATTCCCAGGATATCGGCCGCATGTCTGCGCAACTCAGCTTCACCGTTTGCCAGCTTCACGCCACCCGCTTTTCCCCGGCCACCGGTGTGTACTTGCGCCTTTACGATCACCTTCTGTAGATCGAGCTGTTCGTAAGCTTTCACTGCATCGTCCACCGAGCGGCAGACGATACTCCTGTCAACAGGTAGCGCGTAGGCTGCAAACAACTCTTTTGCCTGATATTCATGAATTTTCATTTTCCATCTATTTGTTGTGTGATTTGTCTGTTGCAAACTTGTTAAAATGAGACCATTTCCGAATGGCCTATCTCCGCAGTGTGATGATATTTTGATTTAGAAACTGCATTAAAGCTATGATTTTTTCTGATACCAAACAACAATACCGGCTTTTTTTTTGGTCTGTCGCACCACAAATAACAGCAGTCAGATATCGATTAAAGTAATGAAACGTATGATAGGGTTAGAATGTTTAACCATATGCACAAAAAGAGAATCAGATTCCTAAGACCATTCCCACCCTGTTTGGGGCAGCTCAGATCCCAATATCCTCAATTGAGACAATTCTCTTTGAGATGGCATAGATGGTGAGTCCCGACTGGCTGCGGATACCGGTCTTGAGGGTGATGTTCTTTCGGTGACGCACCACCGTGTGCACGCTGATGTGCAACTGATCGGCTATCTCCTTGTTGGGCATGCCGTTTACCAGGCTGGTGAGCACCTCGATCTCACGGGGTGAGAGGTTGTCATCCTCCTCCCCTTTCTCCTCTTCAGATTGCTGACTCCTCTCCTTCAGCTTCGTGAGCGAGTGGACAATGTGCTCGGGTGTGTCGTAGAGGGTGAATGAGATGTCGGTCAGCATCGACTGGCGGTTGATGATGCCAAAATCGATGCCGGCAATGGTCAGGTTGGGATAATTCTTGCGTAACTTCTTCACATCCTTCTCCAGGTTTACAAACTGCATCGGGTTGGCAACCAGGATGCCCACAGGTGCATGATCCATCATCTCCGCCAATTCATCCAGCCGCTCCACACGACTCACCCTGCAGTCGATGGAAGAGTTGCTGATAATGGTCTGCAGCCCTTCGTAGATGATCCTTGAAGGCTCCATGATGGCAATATGCAGTGGGGGCTTAAACATGCTGTTCTTGTTCAATCTTCACTCCTGAGGGAATCAGTATGTTCTCTTCGATCAGCGAGTGGATGTATAGGTCAAACTCCAGTTCATAGAGGGCGAAGAAGAGCTTACGGCGCAGGTCAAGATCTCCCTCAATGGTGATGTATTTCAACAACAGGTTTTTCAGATCCTGAAGCTTGATCTCGATGTCGGTGTGGTGATCACCATATTCCCTTGAGGAGTATCGAGCGGCTTTTCCCTGATTTTCTCTCCCTTCCAGCAACGTGATAAAATAGGGAAACGCCGTAGTGTCCTCATAATCGAGGTGCTCCAACACCTCGGCAAAATATTCGTTGAAAAATTTCTCCA
Source organism: Bacteroidota bacterium (assembly GCA_023399295.1). Taxonomy (GTDB): domain Bacteria; phylum Bacteroidota; class Bacteroidia; order Bacteroidales; family Dysgonomonadaceae; genus Proteiniphilum. The sequence goes on along the minus strand of JAEWQF010000019.1, from coordinate 39,161 downwards.
ACAGCTTCATCTCCCTGACGGGATGATTCTCCTGCAGTTGCCGGATGTAGCTGCTGATCTGTGGATATTTGTCGCTGCGGTAGAAGTCGTGGCTGTTCTTGAGAAAGTCGATTACCTGCAGCAGATCAGCCGGTGTGAAGAGCTGTTGTACTTTGGTGTCGAAGCCGTTATAAAGGTTGGCAATGCCGATGAAGAGATTTTCACTGATCCCTTGCCTGGCGCAGAGTTGACCCACAGTCACGTCGTTCACCCGGTAGTCGATGTTGAAGTGTTGCATCATCAACAACAGATAGGGATTGGCATTGATCAGATCGGCCAGCTTCGTGACCGGCTTCACCTTTGTTTTTTGAATATGAAACATAGTTGCATTTAATTGGTTACAAAAATAGACAAAATTGTCTTAATTTAGAACTGTTCCATATAAATGCTTTTTCATCCGGAACCAATTTCTGTTACAATGATTGTTTTGTCACTCTTTTTTTGTATCATTGTACCCGTAAATGTGTGTTACAATGGAATCATTTCAACAGCTCCTGCTCCGCCGCCGCAGTACCCGTAAATTTACTAGTGAATTGCTCACGTCCAACCAGACGCGTACCATCCTGGAGGCGGCATTGCTTTCACCCACCTCCAAGAACAGTCGTTCCTGGGAGTTCATCGCCGTAGAGGAGAAGGAGGTGCTCACGAAGCTTGCCAGCTGCAAGCCCAACAGTGGCACTCTCATCGCCGGTGCAGCGCTTGCCGTGGTGGTGCTGGGCAATCCCCTTGTGAGCGATGCCTGGGTTGAGGATGCCTCAATTGCCGCCATCAACATGCAGCTACAGGCTGAGGTGCTGGGGCTGGGCAGCTGCTGGGTCCAGGTGCGAAACCGCACCTATTCCGAATGGATGTCGGCAGGTGATTACATCAACGAGCTGTTGGCGGTGCCGATGCCCCTGGAGGTGCTTTGTGTGATCGCTTTTGGTTACAAGGAAAAAGATCGGCCTGGAGCAACACTGGATCTGCTGCCATGGGAAAAAGTACACATAGGAACATACCGAACCGAAGAAGTTTAAATAATCAACATGATCGATATCACCCAGATACCCTCACCCTGTTTCGTGATGGAGGAGCGGCTGCTGCGTCGCAACCTTGAGTTGATCCGCTCCGTGCAGGATCGTGCCGGCGTGCGCATCATCCTTGCCTTCAAGGCGTTCGCGCTGTGGAAATCATTCCCCATCATACGGGAGTATATCGGTCACTCCACTGCCAGCTCGGTGGCTGAGGCACAGCTCGCTTTCGAGGAGATGGGCAGTCCGGCTCACACCTACGCCCCTTCCTATACCGATGAGGAGTTTCCCACTTTCCTGCGTTACAGCAGCCACATCACCTTCAACTCACTTTCGCAGTTTGAGCGGTTCTACCCTCAGGTGAAAGCTTCTGGCAGGGAGATCCGCTGTGGGTTACGCATCAACCCCGACTTTTCGGTGGTGGAAACAGACCTCTACAACCCCAGTGCACCGGGTTCGCGACTGGGTGTCACCGCCGACCGGATAGGAGAACGACTGCCCGAAGGGATCACTGGACTTCACCTGCACAACCTGTGTGAAAACAACTCATACGACCTGGAGCGGACACTGGAAGTTGTGGAGATGAAATTCAGCCACCTCTTCGACCAGATTCAATGGCTCAACCTGGGAGGCGGGCACCTGATGACCCACAAGGATTACAATACCGATCATCTGGTCACGCTGCTCAGGGAACTGAAATCACGCTACCCCCACCTCGAGGTCATTATGGAACCGGGCAGCGCCTTTGCCTGGGAGACCGGTGTGCTGGTAGCCACTGTTGCCGACATCGTGGAGAACAAGGGGGTGCAGACCGCCATGCTCAATGTCTCCTTCGCCTGTCACATGCCCGATTGCCTGGAGATGCCTTACAAGCCACGCATCAGGGGCGCCTACCAGGAGCCGGTGGCTGGTAAGCCCACCTATCGCATGGGTGGCAACAGCTGCCTGAGTGGCGACTTCATGGGCGACTGGTCGTTCGACGCACCGTTGGCGGTAGGCGATCGCATCATCTTCGAGGACATGATCCATTACACCATTGTGAAAAGTACCCTGTTCAATGGGGTGACACACCCCTCCATCGGTTTATGGACCAGCGACGGCCGTTTCGAACTATACCGCCGTTTCAGTTACGACGACTACAAGCAGCGGATGAGCTGATTTTCAATTTCTCATCTCAATTCTAAACATTTTATTGCAACTTGCTGTTTATTGATGGAGCCCATTCACGGGGCAACATGAATATTCACATTTTAAAAACAAGTGCTTATGAGTTGGTTAGGTTGGATTATAATTGGAGCAATTGCCGGATGGCTTGCAGGAAAATTGATGAGGGGCGGAGGTTTCGGACTGCTGGTGAACATACTGGTGGGTATCGCCGGTTCAGTGATTGGTGGATGGGTCTTCGGGCTCCTGGGAATGAGTGTTGGCAGCGGCGTGATTCCCAGCTTTGTGACCGCTTTGATCGGCGCCGTGCTGTTGCTGTGGATTATCTCCCTATTTAAGAAAGCAAGTTAGCACCTATTCAAAACGAAAAGTATGAAAAGATCGATGTGTCCGCAGGGGTACATCGGTTTTTTTTGTTATTTTTGCCAATGTGGCAGCGTTTACGCTGTCTCTGCCTGTCACCACATGAACGCAATAGCAACCCATGCAAAAGAAGCAGATCGCAATCTTCTCCGGGTCATTTAACCCCATTCACACAGGTCATCTGATGCTGGCTTCCTATGTGTGCGAGTTCACACATGTTGATGAGGTGTGGCTGGTTGTCACACCGCAGAATCCCCTCAAGGAGACCGGCGAGCTCCTTGACGATTGTAGCCGCCTGGAGATGGTGGGCGCAACCGTTGCGCCCTACCGCAAACTCAAGGTGTCTGATGTGGAGTTTCACCTGCCGCGCCCCTCCTACACGATTGATACCCTCGATTATCTTACGGAACAGCACCCCGGTACGCAGTTCACCCTGATCATTGGTGGCGACAACTGGAACCAGTTGCCGCTATGGAAAGAGTATGAAAGGCTTTTAGCGAGCTACCCCATGCTGATCTATCCCCGCACGGGTGAAGAGGTGGTGATCCCGGAAGCGTTCCGGAAAAGTGTATTGTTGGTCGATGCACCCATGGTGGAGATCTCCTCCAGTTTCATACGCAAGAGCATTCGCGAGGGCAGGGAGATGCGTGCCTTCCTGCCTGAGAGAGCCTATGAGCTGATCGTCAGGAACGGTTGGTACCGTTGAATCATCCGCAACTACCGATTAGAGGTCACTGCCGTATCGCATTCCGTCGAGGATGATCGGCAGGATGGAGGTGTCAACACCTGCCTCCTGCAATTCCTCCTCATCTTCTTTCAGCAGAACACGGAATTTCTCATGACTGCCGGCAAGCTCCTGCGACCTGCCGTAGAGCGTTACCGTTTCGCCGTTGTTGCCCAGACAGAGTGCCACGTGGCCGGCATTGAGGTAGTCATGCGCATTGGGCTTCTGCTCCAGGATACGCTTGTAGTAGTTCTGTGCCACATCGAACTTGCGGGAGAGAAATGCGCACCAGGCAATGGATCGCCAGACACGGGTGTTGTTGTGATCCAGCAATTCTACTTTGAAGTAGTAGTTGAGTGCCTTCTCATACTGCTTCAGTTCCAGGTGGCAATGGCCGATCTGTAACTGCAGGTTCAGGTCGTCGGGACGCATCTGCTCCAGTCGGCGGTAGTAGGTCAAAGCCGATTCGGGTTCCTTCAACATCCTGTGACAACCCGCGATGCGATGCAGAACCCAGCTGTTTGGTTCATCGAGCAGTTCGGCATGGGTGTAAGCATCGAGTGCTCCCCTGATGTTGCCCAGCATCTGCCGGCAATAGCCAATCTTCTGCCACACCTCGCTTTTGCCGCTACCCTCTGCCGCAAGCAGGCTGTAGGCACTCAACGCCTCACCGAAGTTATTTTTTTCAAAATAGTAAAGTGCAATCTGCTCCAGGTGTGCCGGCTGTCGTACCACAGGGGTGAAAGGCTCCAGCTCATGGTAGTTGAGTGGCAGACTGAAGATGTCTTTGAACTCGTGGTGTCGACGGAAAAGCTTAAAGAAACGGTAGAGGTCACGGATGTAATTGCTGATCAGTGTTTTCTCTTTTTGGTGCGGGTTGATCACCTCTTCCTCCTCCAACATCTTTTGCATCTCCTCTCCCTCGGCACCCAGCTGTGAGATCATCATGCGGCGGTACTGTTCCGGCATCATCATCATGCTGAAACAGAGTGAGTACTTGTCGGAGTTGCAGATCATGGCGCTACTGGTCATGGTGTTGATGAGTGACATCCCCTCATTCTTGTCGCTGAAGAGCATGTTGAGACTGCTGTGTTGTGATTCAAAAGGCAGAAACCAATTGCTCATCTCATGGAAGAAGGGGTAGCTCTTCAGGTTGGAGAAGGTGGAGTGAAAGACGTCGGCACCTTCCATCTGCAGGTTGGAGAACTCCTGTAGCTTGTCACCTATTCCGGCCTCATCGAGCAGCTTCTGCCACTCGGGGTTCTTTTCATCCAGGCCGCTCTCACCCATCCACTCATCCAGTCGTATCTTCTTTCCGATCATCGGACTCAGTTTCATCATCTCCGGAAGGATCTCTTCGGTGAGGCGGCGTGTGATCTTCTCTGTCTCATGTGCCTGAATGTAACCGGTCACTGCCGTCATGAAGCGTCGGATGAAGAGCTTTTCATCTGCAAAGAGCTGTAGGCGGCTTACAAGAGCCGGATAGAGTGACCACTGTACACTGTAAAGCTGGAAGATGGGGATGATGCCGGCGATGGCGCGGATGGCAACCCCCGGTTCGGCATCCCTGCAGAGATCGAGCAACAGTTCCGCTTTGTTTGCATCAAACAGTTGCAACAGGCTCATTGTCAAGGCAGAGACGAAAAGCTCCCTGGCCTTCACCGGAATGCGATCATCCTGCACAAAGCGATGGTGTGCAGCACTCATTTCGGCATTGGCACGGGGAGATGCGAATGTCATGTAAAACAGATCTTGCAAAGCTTTCTCGTAGGCCGTTCTGTTGTCACGCAGCCGCTTATCTTTCTCGGCACCCTCTTCCAACAGACCAATAAAGGTGTAGGTGTCGGCCTCATTGGCGATGATCTCCCTCTGCTTGTCGAGGTTGGAGGGCGTGTGTAACTGCATCGTCCGCAACTTGTCATAGTAGAGGGTGCTGCTTTCTCTGAGCAGGATCTCGGTAGCCGTGTCATCAGCCAGCACGAAGAGATCGCGGATCAGCTTCAGGTAGATCTTCTCCTGTTCCGGATCCTTATTGCCTGTCAGGAAGTAGTGGAGCATGTAACGGTAGTTTTTCTCCAACTCGTCGAGCTGCTGTGTAAGCGACCAGTTCTGCCCCACGGTGGCAAGCTCCCTGATCTCTTGCATGGCCTCTTTGAGCTCCTTTTCAGCTATCTTAGTGCGAATGACCGCCAGTTTTTTTATTGTGTCGGATGCGTTCATTGTGTCTGTTTATCGTTTGATATCCTTGATGATCAGCAACGAGGGGAGTTGTTCTTTCCAGGACAGCGGGGTATTGGTCAGTCGGCTCCATCCCTCCACTCCCATCATGATCAGGTCTTGTGATTGGATGAACGACTTCTCAATTTTGCGGTCGTTGTCCCATTGACGGACCTTGCCATCGCTTTTTTTTACGATGAACTGGTAGAGCTTCTGTAACTTCGACTCTGTCTCGATGATGCCGATGGCATCCCACACCATGATCTCCGTCTGTTCAAGTAGGGCCAGATGATAGAGATAGGTGAAGAGGTGGATGTCCGACCTGCACAGCAAGGGCAGGAAAATACGGTGGGGCTCCTGCATGTCGTTGTCAACGAAAAGAGCGGTCGGAACCTTGTTGCTGCTCATCATTGCCGTTAGTTCCTGTAGTATCTCTGCCTGCTTCCCGGGAAACTGCGTCAGGATCGTCTGCACCGGATTGGCGGGATCCCGTCTGAGTAAACTGTATTGCTCCACCAGGCCGATATTCAGCTCGTTGGCGTTGATTCCCCTGATCAACAGGTTGCTTCCCAACTCTTCAATCAGCTTCTCAATCTGCGCGGTATGATCCGTTTTGTCGCTGATGAAGGTGCGCAGGGTGATCTTTTCCTTTTCCGTTTTCGGTGTGAAGTCTGTGCTGATGGTGCTTTGTATCCTGCTTATTTCCTCCTGTGGCAGGCTCTCCTGTTGCCCCTCTATGAAGTAGAGCAGGGCCAGCGAAGATCCTTCCGAACGGGTCATCGCCACCTGAAAGGCCAGCTGTGCCAATTTCTTCCCCGTCTCGGGTGAGGAGAAGCAGACAAGTGCATTGACCGCCTTCCTTAACTCCGAATCGCCATCGAAGCGTTTCAACATATTATCCACAAATTCCATACCAAAGTGTCTCGTTAAAGGGTTAACTGTTCAGTAATCGGCTATCGAGCATCGAATCTTTGTAACCCAGGAAATAGAGAATCCCGTCAATACCCACTGTGGAGAGCGACTGCTCAGCCGTCTGTTTCACCTTGGGCTTCGCATGAAAAGCGATGCCCAGTCCGGCGATGCCCAGCATCGGCAGGTCGTTGGCTCCATCACCTACAGCCACCGTCTGGCGCAGGTCGATCTTCTCTACCTGTGCGATGAGCCGCAACAGCTCCGCCTTCCGTTTACCGTCAACCACGTCGCCCACATAATTGCCGGTGAGCTTGCCGTTCACCACCTCCAGCTCATTGGCATACATGTAATCGAACCCATACTTATCCTTCAGGTAGTTGCCGAAGTAGGTGAAGCCACCCGACAGGATGGCAGTTTTAAATCCTACCTTCTGTAACACCCTCATCAACCGGTCGAGGCCTTCGGTGATTGGCAGCTGCTCTGCAATCTCACGCATCACCGATACATCCAGCCCGCGCAGAAGCTTCACCCGCTGGCGGAAGCTCTCCTCAAAATCAATCTCTCCCTGCATGGCCGACTCGGTGATTGCTTTCACCTGATCACCCACACCCGCCCGTATGGCCAGTTCGTCAATCACCTCGGTTTGTATCAGTGTGGAGTCCATGTCGAAGCATATAAGGCGACGCATGCGTCGAAACATGCTCTCTTCCTGAAAAGAGATGTCGAAGTTGAGAAGTGACGACAGCTCCAGAAATGACTGCTGCATCTGTTGGCGGTCGTTGGGGGTGCCTCGCACCGAGAGCTCGACGCACGACTTGGTAGCACGTTGCTCCTCGTCGAGGGGGATGCGTCCCGTAAGGCGCACGATGTTGTCAATGTTGAGATTCTGGTCGGCAATGATGTGCGAAACGGCTGAAATCTGTTTTGCAGTGAGGATCCTCCCCAACAGGGTGATGATATAGCGGTTTTTACCCTGCATGCTCACCCAGTTGGAGTAACGCTCCGCCGTGATGGGGGTGAACCGTACATTGACATTCATCTCATATGCTTTGAAGAGCAGGTCTTTCATGATCTCTCCCGAGTTGTTGTGCATCGACTTGAAAAGGATGCCCAGTGAGAGGTTGCGATGGATGTCCGACTGTCCGATGTCGAGAATGAAGGCGCCATGTTTGGCCAGGATATCGGTGAGAGAAGCTGTCAGTCCGGGCTTGTCTTCACCGTTGATGTTTAGCAGTATGATCTCAGAATTTTCCATATTTAATGATGCATTCAGCTGTCAGCTGTCATCTGACAGCGATCAGCGTTGTCTAATTTTAGTTGTCATTATTCGGCTTGCGACAGTCGACTTTCTGCTGTCAGCCTTTTTGTATTTTTATGTAAGAACCTGTGCGCTATAAATCATTCATATTCCAAATTTCAAACTAAGCACGATGAACTTGCAAGTTCTCTCCGAATCTGTTGGCGTATCAACGACCTTACATGATCGGCAGGGAGACCTGTGCATAGATGTCTTCAACATGATGCTGTTCCAGCTTGTTGAAGTCCTCTTCCCGCACCACGGTGATCACTCCTGCCATATCCAGAGCGCCGGGACTGACAAGCAGTTGCTTCTCACCGGTCTCGTAAAACTGACGGGGACGGTGAGTCTTGCGTGGAAAGAGATGAAGATGGTAACGGTTCCCCTGAGTGAATGCAATCAGGTTCAACATCGGCTCATCGGTTTGGGGTGCTCTGCCCTGCAGGTAACTGAACACATCACCAAATAAATCCTCTGCCTCCTGGCGGTTTTCACTGTCAATCATCAGGCAACTTCTCAACTCGTTGTCACCCTGCAAAAGCTCCGGCATCTTCAGGCCAGCCTGCAGGTGGAAGTGATCGGGTGCGGAGGCACCACTGGCGGGTCCATTGTAGAAGATCACATAGTCGGTCAGCTCTTCCGACAGCAACAACATCTCTCCTGCTTTTTTGCCAATGCGTTGTGGCACGTGTGAATGGAGCGGTATGGTGAGATGGTTTTGTAGGATAGGATAGGGATTGCACAGGATGGTATATTTATCCAGGAAGGTGATTCCCTGCTGGTGTGTGGGACGGTTGCTTTCACACAAGAAGCAGGGACGACTGCTGATCGTCTCACTGTTGAGGATGGCACCCGTTGAGATCATTCTTGCAGGGTTGTAATGCAGTCGTACTTTGAACGCATCACCCCACATGAAGGCACGCTCCCTTACCTGATCAAGTCGCACCACCGCATCGTTCAGTTGTGGCCACTCCTCTTTTTGTTTAGAAAAGAGATTGTCTATTGCGTTTTGAAGGTTCATTCCGTGTCGTTAATGTGTAACAAAGATAAGGATATTTTCTTTTACCCGTCATTCATCGACAGTGAAATGGTTTTCCATAAAAAAACACCTTTACTCTTTGGTTCTCAACTTTTTTTATACCTTTGTAAGTGGTTTAGGTTATAGTTAATAATTACTCCATTCGAGATTGAAAATGATACGTAGATGCTGCTTCCTTCTTCTTTTCTCATTCCTCATCCTGATCCTCTCCTGTAACCGGAGTGTGAACAAAAACAACAATGGGCTGAAAGGAATAGCGCAATCTGCTGCCGTTGAGCTGACTGACACCTTGCTGGCTCAGCTCTCACTGGAGGAGGATTTCAACCGTTTTATCGAGCGTTTCAGCAAGGATTCTCATTTTCAATTGCAGCGAATCATGTTTCCAATCAGTGTGATTGTCCCCGACATGGGAGATGAGGGGATGGCACCCAAGGAGGAAGTGATCGGAAAATACGACTGGGAACAGCTTGATCTCACCTACGACAGTACCTACCTCACCCGCCCCTACGACCAGTATTACCAGGTTGTCCGGTTCACGAATGATACTGCTGTGGTTGAAATCCGTGGCATCAACAATGGCATCTATGCCGATTATTATTTTTCCAGAATCAACAACGACTGGTATCTGGTGACCCTCTTTGAAGCTTCCTTTTAAATTGATCCCCCTCCGGTTGTCACTTTAGCATCTCATCGCCAAAACTGAGCGGCAACAGCTCTTTGATGCTGTTCACCACATACACGCCCTTCTCACTGTACATCAGTACCCTCATGGCAGACCCGAAGCGGTTCTCCGTTTCGAGTAACACCTGACGGCAGGCACCGCAGGGGGTGATCACCTCATTGGTGAAGAGACCCTTGTGGAAGGCAGCAACGGCAATCGCCACCACTTTCTCGCCGGGAAAGGTAGCATTGGCAAAAAAAACAGTGGTTCGCTCGGCACACAACCCCGAGGGGTAGGCGGCGTTCTCCTGGTTGTTGCCGCTCACAATCTCACCGTTGCCCAACAATACGGCAGCCCCCACTGAAAAACCGGAGTAGGGAGCATAGGCTCTCTGTGTTGCGTTTTTTGCCTCCTCAATCAACTTTTTTTCCGTTTCGGAGCATTCCTCTAACGGATAAACAGCTATCTTTGTGGATAAATTGATTTCTTTGACCATCGTAATGCAGATTTTGAATCGCAAATATAGGACTATTTTACCGTTCTTTGTCATTCTCACTTTTTTATTTGTTCCTGCCGGAATCAACGGACAACAGCGGGTCAATACCTACGAGACGTACATCGATCGTTACGCCAGCCTGGCTGTCGAGCATATGGAACGCTACCGCATCCCGGCATCCATCACCCTTGCACAGGGTATCCTGGAATCGGGTGCCGGCATGAGTGACCTGGCCCGCCGGTCGAACAACCACTTTGGGATCAAGTGCCACCGCGGTTGGAACGGTCCTTCGGTCTATGCGGCGGATGATACGCCCAACGACTGCTTCCGCAGTTACACCAACGTGGAGGAGTCCTATCGCGATCACTCTGAGTTTCTTGCGTCTGGTGTACGTTACCGTGCTCTCTTCGACCTCTTCCTGAACGATTACAAAGGGTGGGCCAGGGGGTTGCAACAGTCGGGTTACGCTACCGACAGGGCTTATGCCAATAAACTGATCAAGCTGATAGAGGATTACGCGCTCTATCGCTACGATGACCCGAAGTACCGCAAGGGGGTGAGCCGTCAAGAACGGGATCAACGCCGCCGCGTGGAAGCGTCACAGGCCATCTGGGAGCACCAGCCCTACATCACCCATGGACTGGTATATGTGGTAGCCGTCGGCGGTGACAGCTATGCCGGCATCGCACGTGAGTTCGGCTTCGACCTGGAGCAGCTGCTCCAATTCAACGAAGTGCCGGCTGACTTCCCGCTGAGTGAGGGTGACATCGTCTACTTTCAGAAGAAGAAAGCCCGCGCTGACAAACCTTATCAGTTCCATACCATTCAGGTGGGCGAGTCGATGTACAGCATCTCACAAAAATATGGCATCCGGCTGAGAAACCTCTACCGGATCAACAAGAAGAGCTACGAATACATACCCGAAGAGGGGGACATACTCAAACTAAGATAGGTGACTACGTTAGTAAGTTCATAGTTCATAGTTCATAGTTCAAAGTTCACAGTTAACAGCTTACAGCTTACAGCTAACAGCTTACAGCTTACAGCTTGCAGCTTACAACTTACAGCTTACAACTTACAGCTTACAGCTAACAGCTTACAACTAAACGCTAAATTATTTTACAACAATGCAATACAACACACAAAAAGAGAAACTGGTTTTGCCGGAATATGGCCGCAACATTCAGAACATGGTGGACCACTGCGTGGCCATCGAGAATCCTGAAGAGAGGAAGCGCTGTGCCTATACTGTCATCGACATCATGGGCAACATGTTTCCTCACCTGCGCGATGTGAACAATTTCAAGCACATCCTGTGGGATCACCTGGCCATCATGTCAGACTTCCAGCTTGACATCGATTACCCTTACGAGGTGATCAAAAAGGAAGATCTCTACTCCGCCCCCGGACACCTCGATTACAGTCGTCCCACCATGCGTTACCGCCACTATGGGAAGATTCTGGAGCGGATGGTGAAAATTGCTGCCGACATGGAGGAGGGAGAACCGCGTGAACAGCTCATCAAAATGCTCCTCGGGCAGATGAAGCGAGCCTATACCCAGTGGAACAAGGAGGCTGATGATGAGAAGATCTTTCACGACATGATGGACCTCTCAAGAGGCAAGATCGACAGGAACACCAGCCATTACACCATCCCGGAGATCAAGATGAACGGCAACAACCGGGATAAGCTGAAGAACATCAAGTACCAACGTCGCAAATAGTGTCATGACCACTGCAACGGATCTTCTTCCGGTAGGCCACACCCAGAAACCATATGGCATCAGGGGTGAATTGGTGCTGCTCTTCAACAGGAAAGCGTATGCGGAACTTGAGGCGGATTTTTATTTCCTGGAGATTGATGGCATTGCGGTGCCCTTCCAGGTGGAGGAACTCACCTTCGTGACCGACACAGCTGTCAGAGTCAAGTTTGAAGATGTGGACGATGAGCAGGCCGCCGCACGTTATGCCCGCCTGGAGGTGCTACTGCCACGCGAGCTGGTGCTCACGGCCGCAGAACAGGAGGAGCCCGAATGGCGTTATTTTATTGGCTTCACCATCACCGATCAGCATGGCGTGACACTGGGGATTGTAGAAGAGGTGGAGGATGCCACCATCAATCTGCTGTTCATTGTCAGAGACGGCGACAAGGAGCATCTGATCCCGGCAACTGAGGATTTTATTGTAGCCGTAGATGAGAAAACCAAAACCCTCGAGATGTTTATTCCCGAAGGATTGATTGAGGAGTAACCAGGCAATGCGCACCCGCTCCACTGACAGGAGTGACAACTCCTTTCTCCAGCTCAACCGCGTCAGTATCGGTTATCACAGACACCGGCACCCGCATATTGTACAGTCAGATCTCACCCTCACTGCCCGTGAAGGAGAGCTGATCGCACTGATCGGCAAGAACGGCTGTGGCAAATCAACGCTTCTGCGCTCTATCGCCTCACTGCAACCCATCTGGTCAGGTCACATCCTGCTGAACGGGAAGGACATTCACTCCCTCACACCCAAGAAAAGAGCCCGCTTACTCTCCATCGTGCTCACCGGACAACAGGCGGTGGCCTCCTTCACCGTGAGGGAGCTGATCGCCATTGGCAGGGATCCCTACACCGGCTGGCTGGGAAGCCTCACCGATGAGGACCAGCTGATGATCGACCGTGCCATCGCGATGACCTACCTCGAAGGATTCGATGAACGCAACATCCATGAACTTTCCGATGGAGAGCGACAACGGGTCTTCATCGCCCGTGCCCTGGCACAGGATACACCCCTGATCCTGCTCGACGAGCCCACCTCACACCTCGACCTGCCCAACCGCATCAACATCATGCTGCTGTTGCAAAAGCTGGCACGCGAGACCGGCAAGACCATCTTCATCTCCACCCATGAGCTGGAGACCGCCATGCAGGTGGCCGACAAGCTGTGGCTCATGGAACAGGGAAAAGGAATTGTCGTGGGGACACCCGAGGATCTGGTGCTCAATGGCAGCTTCGACACCGTTTTCCGTCACCCCTCCTACGAGTTTGACAAGGAGTATGGCAGCTTCGTGGTACAGAAACAGCTCTTCAAGCAGGTTGCCACCCAGGTGTCGCACCCCGACGGACTGATGGCACGTTGGACCACCAAGGCACTCTCACGCAAGGGCTGGCGCATTGCCGCTGATGCACCCCTCCGTCTGCTTGTCAACGAACAGGAGAAGTGCTGGGTGGTCACTTGTGGTGAGGAGCAGGTTGTGACGCATAGCATCGACGAGATGCTCCGTTGCATGGCCGAATTGTATCCCGACGGGTAAATCACCAATTGGCACAGCAGAAACAACCCGTTTTTTATTATCTTTGCAACCTGATACTGCCCAATATTCCCTCAATGGAACTGAAAAAAAGAAACATAGCGATCCTTGGATCCACCGGCTCCATTGGCCGGCAGGCTCTCGACGTCATCGCCACTTATCCCGATCGGTTCGAAGCCTATGCACTGGTGGCCAACAACAGTGTGGAGCTGCTCATTGAACAGGCACGGCACTTTCAGCCCGAGATCGTGGTGATCGCCAATGAGGCAAAAAACGCGCGGTTGAAGGAGGCGCTTAGCGACCTGCCCATCAAGGTGTGGTGCGGCAATGGTGCCATTGAGGAGGTGGTACGCGATGAGCAGATAGACATGGTGCTCACAGCCATGGTTGGCTTCTCGGGTCTGAAGCCGACAATCAGCGCGATCGATGCCGGTAAGGCCATCGCCCTGGCCAACAAGGAGACACTGGTGGTGGCAGGTGAGCTGATTACTACCCTGGCCCTCGAGAAGCGAGCTGCCCTGTTGCCGGTCGACTCGGAGCATTCCGCCATCTTTCAATGCCTGAACGGAGAGGCAAACAACCGCATCGAGAAGATCCTGCTCACCGCTTCGGGTGGCCCCTTTCGCACCTATACCCGTGAGCAGCTCCAGGGTGTGACACCCGCCCAGGCGCTGGCTCATCCCAACTGGCACATGGGGGATAAGGTGACAATTGATTCCTCCACACTGATGAACAAAGGGTTTGAGATGATCGAAGCCAGGTGGCTCTTCGGTGTCGAGCCCTCACAGATCGAGGTGCTGGTACACCCGCAGTCGATCGTCCACTCCATGGTGCAGTTCGAAGACCGCTCGGTGATGGCACAGCTGGGACAACCCGACATGCGGATGCCCATCCAGTATGCCTTCTCCTACCCGGAGCGGCTCAAATCGAATATCCCGCCGGTCGATTTCTTCGCATTGTCACAGCTCACCTTCGAACGACCCGACCGGGAGAGGTTTCCTAACCTCACCTTCGCTTATGAAGCCATCGGGGAGGGAGGCAACATGCCCTGCATCCTCAATGCCGCCAACGAGGTGGCCGTTGAGCTCTTCCTGCAGCAGCGGATCGGTTACACCAAGATGAGCCAATTGATCGCCGAGACGATGCAGAAGGCATCGTTCCTGCAGTCACCCACCCTGGATGACTACATCCAATCGGATGCGGAAGCACGTGGCATCATCCACACACTGGCACATTGACACATCCTCCAATCAGTTAGAAAATAAACGAGAAACCGAATCAACAAATCATCATATAAGCTAATCAACACCTCAATCAATGGAAATATTTCTGATCAAAGCATTGCAACTCATCCTGAGTCTCTCCATACTGGTGGTCATCCACGAGTCAGGCCACTACCTCTTCGCCCGTCTGTTCAAGATCCGGGTGGAAAAATTCTATCTCTTCTTCGATCCCTGGTTCGCACTCTTCCGCTTCAAACCGAAGGGCAGCGAAACCGAATATGGGGTGGGCTGGTTGCCACTGGGTGGATATGTCAAGATATCCGGTATGATCGACGAGTCAATGGACAAGGAACAGATGGCGTTGCCCGCACAACCCTGGGAGTTCCGCGCCAAACCGGCATGGCAACGCCTGCTGGTAATGATTGGCGGCGTGCTCTTCAACCTGTTGCTTGCATTCTTTATTTACTCCATGGTGCTCTTCGCCTGGAGCGACAGCTACCTGCCGTTGCGCAACGTGACGCAGGGTATGGAGTTCAGTCAGGCAGCCCGCAATGCCGGTTTTCAGGATGGTGACATCCTGCTGCGTGCCGATGAGAAGGAGTTGGAACGCTTCGGCGTACGCACCCTGCTCGACGTGGCCGATGCCGACCGGGTGACCGTGCTGCGCGATGGCCGGGAGGTGGTGCTCACCATCCCGGAGGGACTGATGCAGACACTGCTCACCGACAAGGAGGGTTTCGCCGCCTACCGCGTGCCGACAGTGGTCTACCAGACCTTGGAGGGGAGTGCTGCTGATGGGGCGGGATTGCAACAGGGCGATAGCATCACCGCACTCAACGACATCGCCACACCCGCCTTCAGCGACCTGCGTGCCGCCCTCGACAGCCACCGCAACAGCGAGGTGACGCTCCACTACTACCGAAGTGGCGTGCTGCAGAGCACCTCCATCGTGGTGGACAGTGCCGGCACCCTCGGCTTCTTCGCCATGACAGCCCCCCAGATCTACCGCACCGAGACGTTGCACTACGGCTTCCTTGAGTCATTCCCTGCAGGCGTCCGGATGGGCATCCAAACATTGAAGGATTATGTGGCTCAGTTCAAGTATGTCTTCACCAAGGAGGGTGCATCCTCTCTGGGTGGCTTCGGTGCCATCGGCAACCTCTTCCCGGCACAGTGGAACTGGCAGGCTTTCTGGTTGATGACCGCCTTCCTCTCGGTGATCCTCGCTTTCATGAACATCCTGCCCATCCCGGCACTCGATGGTGGCCACGTGATGTTCCTCATCTATGAGGTTGTCACCCGTCGCAAGCCCAACGAGAAGTTCATGGAGTATGCCCAGATTGCGGGTATGATCCTGCTCTTCGGCCTGGTGCTCTATGCCAACGGCATTGATCTGATCCGGGCAATCTTTTAATCTATCTGCAAAAGCATAACCAACAGAGACGCATCATGAAAATTTCGGAACTGTTTGACAAGACACAGCAGACCGCATTCTCGTTCGAGCTCCTCCCCCCGCTCAAGGGGAACAGCATCGGACAGGTGTTCCGCACGATCGACCGGTTGAAGGAGTTCGATCCGAAATTCATCAACATCACCACACACCACAGTGAGAATATTTACCGGGAAGATGAGCACGGTGTCTACCACAAGACCAACGTGCGCAAACGCCCCGGCTCGGTTGCCATCGCCGCTGCCATACAACACCGCTACGGCATCCGTGCGGTGCCACACATCATCTCGAAGGGCTTCTCGAAAGAGGAGACCGAGTATGCACTCATCGACCTCTCTTTTCTGGGGGTGACCGATCTGCTGTTGCTGCGGGGTGATACCAAGAAGCTCGATGCACAGCAACGCAGCATGGACTGCCACGACCACGCCACCGGTCTGCAGGAGCAGGTGAACAATTTCAATCGCGGCATCGCCTTCGATGGCTCCTCCTTCACCCCGCCGGAGACACCTTTCTCCTATGGCATGGCCTGCTACCCGGAGAAGCATGAAGAGTCACCCAATATGGAGTCGGAGATCCAATTCACCAAGATGAAAGCCGACAATGGTGCCGACTACCTGGTCACCCAGATGTTCTTCGACAACAACAAGTTCTTCGCATTTGTGGAGCGTTGCCGTGCGGCGGGCATCACCATCCCCATCATACCCGGCATCAAACCGGTGCACCTGTTGAGTCAGCTCACCGTCCTGCCGCAGATCTTCCGCTCCGAGATACCGGAGCCGCTGGAGAAAGCGCTGCGCAAGTGCAAGAACGACGAGGAAGCCAAAGAGGTGGGTGTGGAGTGGTGCATCACCCAGTGCCGCGAACTGGTGGCACATCGCGTTCCCTCAATCCACTTCTACTCGCTGATGGCCACTGAGAGTGTCTGGCGGGTGGCCAAAGAGATCTACTGATGTATTTCCGCGATATCATAGGATTACACGATGTGAAGCGGCACCTGATCGAGTCGGTGCAACGCGGCTTCATCCCCCATGCGCGCATCTTCTATGGCCCCGAAGGGGTGGGGAAGCTGCCGCTGGCCATTGCCTATGCCCGCTATCTCAACTGTGCACACCGTGGTGCCGACGATGCGTGTGGTGGGTGTCCCTCCTGCCACAAGTTCGACAAGCTGGCACACCCCGATCTGCACTTCGTCTACCCCGTGGTCAAGTCGAAGGTGAGTGACGAATACCTTCCTGAGTGGCGGGAGTTTCTTTCGGAGAACCACTACTTCACACTGAGCAGCTGGCTCTCATTCATCGACGCGCAGAACGCACAAGGACTCATCTACGCCAAGGAGAGTGATGAGATCATCCGCAAGCTCAACCTGAAGGTCTATGAGGCACCCTACAAGGTGATGATCGTATGGCTGCCGGAGAAGATGCACGAGAGTTGCGCCAACAAACTGCTCAAGATGGTGGAGGAGCCGCCTCCCCACACCGTCTTCCTGTTGGTATCCGAAGATCGGGAGCAGGTGTTGCAGACAATCTGGTCACGTTGCCAGCCCCTACAGATAGGAGCCATCGAGATGGAAGAGATGGTGAAAGCCATTGAACGCGCCTTCACCATCGATCACCCGCAGGCAGTCGATTGTGCGCGCATCGCCAACGGCAGCTTCACCCGTGCCTACGAACTGATTCATTCCACCGAGGAGAGAGCCTACCAGTTTGACCTGTTCAAGGAGATGATGCGCGCATCGGTGTCACGCAACATCAAGGCGATTAAAGTGGTGGCAGCCAATCTTGCCGGTATGGGTCGTGATCGGCAAAAGAACTACCTGCTATATGCGCTGCGTCTTTTCCGTGAATATTTCATGAGCAATCTGAACCTGCCCGAGATCGTTTACCTGAATAGCGAAGAACAGCAATTCGGAGCGCGGTTCGCACCCTTCATCAACGAAGAAAACATCGAAGCTTTTGTCGAGGAGTTCTCGCTTGCACACCGTCAGATTGAACAGAACGGGAATGCCAGGATCATCTTCCTCGATCTTTGTTTGAGAGTTACGGTACTATTAAAAAAATAATTTCGTACCTTGCATTCTCTTTTAAGATCAGATATCATCAGAAAGTCTAGCCCTCCTGCGGGAGCTGTGCGATCAATTATATGTTTTTATTATGGATAAAGAACAACTTGCCGACAAACTTTCGGATATCGCTCCCCTGGAGGCGGTAACCGATCGAAATACAAAGGGGTGCAAGGGATGCACCCGCCATACCAACAAACTGCATGTCTACGACTGGCTGCACGATTTCCCGGAATTTCAGCAGGCTACCAAGATGGTGGAGGTGCAGTTCAAGAACACCCGCAAGGGTTATTTCATCAACAGCAACAACCTTGAACTCAGTCTGGGTGATCTGGTTGCCGTGGAGTCACTCCCCGGACACGACATCGGTACGGTCACACTCACCGGTAAGCTGGTGGAGTTGCAGATGAAGAAAAACAACTTCCGTGAAGATGCCAACGGCGGTCTGCGCCGCATCTATCGCATCGCGCGGCCGGTAGACCTGGAGAAGTATGAACAGGCCAAGGCACGGGAACAGTCTACCATGATCCGCTCCCGCCAGATTGCCGAGGAGCTGGGGCTGCAGATGAAGATCGGCGACGTGGAGTATCAGGGCGATGGCAACAAAGCCATCTTCTATTACATTGCCGATGAACGTGTCGATTTCCGCCAGCTGATCAAGGTGCTGGCTGCCGAGTTTCGGGTGAAGATTGAGATGAAACAGATCGGAGCCCGCCAGGAGGCAGGGCGCATCGGCGGCATCGGTCCATGTGGACATGAACTATGCTGCAGTCGCTGGATCAACAATTTTGTATCGGTCTCCACCTCGGCGGCACGTATCCAGGATCTCTCCATCAACCCGCAGAAGCTGGCCGGGCAGTGCGGTAAGCTGAAGTGCTGCCTGAACTACGAGGTGGATGCCTATGTGGAAGCGCAACGATCACTGCCTTCACGCGAGATCGTGCTCGAGACAAAAGATGCAAACCACTATCACTTCAAGACGGATATCTTCTCCGGTATGATGACCTATTCAACCGATAAGTTCAACGGTTCCAACCTGGAGACGATCCACAAGGAGCGGGCCTTTGAGATCATCGCCATGAACAGGAAAGGGAAGAAACCATTGAAGCTGATGAGTGAAAAGACAACCGAGGTTGAAAAGGAGGACTCCTACCAGAACAACCTGCTGGATGAGAGCATCACCCGTTTCGACAGCAACAGACAGAACCAGCCACACAAGAAAAGGAAACCAAGGAAGAGACGTCCCGACAACAGTGGGGAGCACAATAGAACGGGAAACAATAAACCGCGCAATGAGGACACCCCGGGTGATCAGTTGGAGTAAACAGACACTCATTGTCGCGGCAATGGGCGCGCTGTTGCCATTGATCTCCTGTACCGGTGAGACGTACTATCATCGCTACCGGTTCATAGAACATGGAGCATGGCATCGCGACACCCTCCTTGTCTATACCGTTGACACCCTTTTTACAGCGGATGATGCACCCCTGGAGATCTCACTTGAGCTCACCTCAAACAACAGCTACCCATACCGTGACCTCTGGTTGCTGGTGGAGCAACACCGCACCGACACGCTCATGCGGGCAGATACCCTCCGGGTGTTGATGGCCGATGAGAAGGGACGACGGCTGGGAAGCAGTGTAGGTGGATTGCACCAGCTTTCGGTTCCCTGGTACAGATTCGCATTTGATGACCAGACAGGAGCCGTTCAATTCCGTATTCGCCACCTGATGTCCGATGATCCGTTGGACGGTATTGAGAAGGTAGGTGTCAGGATTGCGGACCCAGTGGGCACAGAAGAATGAAACGGCAGATAAGATGAAAGTAATAATTGTCGGTGCAGGAAATGTGGGCACAAGCATAACCCGTGCACTTGCCGATGCAGGACACAGTGTCGCGGAGGTCTGGAGCCGCACTCCTGCTCATGCGGAAACAGTTGCAAACAGGGTGGGAGCCCTTCCACTGAGCGACCTGGAGCGTATATCCCCCGATGCCGATTGTTATCTCTTTTGCGTGAAAGACGATGCGCTGGAGCAAGTGATCACCCACATGCCCGATACGGCCGGTATCTGGGTCCATACTGCCGGGAGCCTCCCCATGGAGCTCTTCGCTTCCCGCAAGAGCGACCACGGGGTGCTCTACCCGCTACAGACCTTCAGTCGCCAGCGTCCACTCACCCTGGCCGAGGTCCCCCTCTTCATCGAAGGGAGCAACCCTGAGACCACCGAAAAACTGGAACAACTGGCTGCCACCCTCTCGCACAGTGTGCATTGCATGCCGGGGGAAAAGCGGAAGATGCTGCACCTGGCTGCCGTCTTCGCCTGCAACTTCGTCAACCACCTTTACGCCCTCTCCGGTGAGATCATCGCCAGGGAGGATATCCCGTTTGAAGTGTTGTTGCCGCTCATCAGTGAGACTGCTGCCAAGGTGAGGGAGATGACGCCGGCGGAGGGACAGACCGGCCCCGCCACACGCGGCGACGCTGCTGTGATGCGACAACAGATGATGCTCATAGAAGATCCACCTACCCGTGAAATCTATCGCCTCTTGAGCGAGAGCATCGCTGAATTGACAAAAAGAAACCGGTTGCTTCCTTAATGTCAGAAAAAAGTAGCTTGTAAAATTGAAATCCTGCGAAACAAACACTATATTTGTATTCTTTAATTTTTATTAAAAACCACTCCGATAATGGCGAAAGTAAAGGGTTATGTAGAGGTGAACACGGAACGGTGCAAGGGATGCAACCTCTGTGTGGTTGCCTGTCCCACCGACGTGCTGGATCTACAGCCGCGAGAGGTAAACAACCGCGGCTATCATTTTGTCTATATGAAGCATCCCGACGAGTGCATCGGCTGTGCCAACTGCGGTTATGTCTGCCCCGAAGGCTGCCTCACGGTCTACCGAAAAAAGGTGGAAGAGCCAGCCAGATCTGTTGTGAACCTGTAAAATGTCGATCATGTCAGAAGAAATACAATTGATGAAAGGAAACGAGGCAATCGCCCATGCGGCGATCCGCTTCGGAGTGGACGGCTACTTCGGTTACCCCATCACGCCCCAGTCGGAGGTGATTGAAACACTGATGGAGGAAGCCCCCTGGAAGACAACCGGCATGGTGGTGCTGCAAGCCGAGAGCGAGGTGGCGGCCATCAACATGGTCTACGGCGGAGCCGCCTGCGGCAAGTATGTGATGACCTCCTCCTCCAGTCCCGGTGTCAGCCTCAAGCAGGAGGGGATCTCCTACATGGCGGGCGCGGAGCTGCCGGGCCTCATTGTGAACGTGCAGCGGGGTGGTCCCGGTCTGGGCACCATCCAACCGTCGCAGGCCGATTACTTCCAGACCGTGAAGGGTGGGGGGCATGGCGACTACCGTCTCATCACACTGGCACCCGCCTCGGTGCAGGAGATGGCCGACTTTGTGGCGCTCGGCTTCGAGCTCTCCTTCAAGTACCGCAACCCGGCAATGATCCTCACCGACGGTGTCATCGGCCAGATGATGGAGAAGGTGCGTCTACCGGAACAGCGTCGCCGCCGTACCGACCAGGAAGTACGCGAAGAGTGCCCCTGGGCCACGCTGGGCAAGAGTCCCGACAGGGCACCCAACGTGATCACCTCGCTGGAACTCGATTCGGTGATGATGGAGAAGAACAACGAACGGTTCCAGGCAAAGTACCGCGTCATCGAAGAGCAAGAGGTGCGTTACGAGGAGGTGCAGTGCGACGATGCCGACTACCTGCTGGTAGCCTTTGGCTCCGCAGCCCGCATCTGCATGAAGAGCATCGAGCTGGCCCGCGCGGAGGGGATCAGGGTAGGGCTGTTGCGCCCCATCACCCTCTGGCCCTTCCCCACGGAGATATTGAAAGCGTACGCAACCAAAACGAAGGGGATGCTCTCGGTAGAGCTCAACGCCGGTCAGATGGTGGAAGACGTGCGCCTGGCGGTGAATGGTGCCGTCCCTGTGTCACATTACGGCCGGCTGGGAGGCATAGTCCCGACGCCCGACGGTGTACTGGAAGCGTTGAAGGAAAAATTGATCAGATAAAAGGTTTACCATCATGGATCTCAAATACAGAAACATCTTTTTGCTCCTCTTCATGCTGGCTTTCATCGCCACCATCGTGGTCTACTTCTCGTCCGAAAGGAACATGCAGCTCACCTGGTACTGTGGGGGAGCCGCCATCCTCTTCTATCTCATCTACCGATTCTCAAAAAAATAACCATCATGGATATCCAAACGATAAAAAGTCCGGAGAACCTGGTCTACGCCAAGCCGGAACTGATGAACGACAACCACATGCACTACTGCCCGGGGTGCTCCCACGGCGTGGTGCACAAGGTGATCGCCGAGGTGATCGCCGAAATGGAGCTGCAGGAGAAGACCATCGGCATCGCTCCGGTGGGGTGTGCCGTCTTCGCCTACAAATACATCGACATCGACTGGCAGGAGGCGGCCCACGGTCGTGCCCCCGCGCTGGCCACCGCCACCAAGCGGCTGCTGCCCGACAGGATGGTCTTCACCTACCAGGGCGACGGTGACCTAGCAGCCATCGGCACCGCCGAGACAATCCACGCTGCCAACAGGGGAGAGAACATCGCCATCATCTTCATCAACAACGGCATCTATGGCATGACCGGCGGACAGATGGCACCCACCACGCTGCGCGACATGAAGACATCGACCAGTCCCGAGGGGCGCAACGTGGAGACCATGGGCAACCCGCTCAAGATCCTCGACATGCTGGCGCTGCTCAACGGCGTCTGCCTGGCCACCCGTACCAGCGTGCACACCGCCGCCGCGGTGCGGAAGACCAAGAAGCTGATCCGGCTGGCTTTCGAGAACGCCATGGCCGGCAAGGGCACCTCCATCGTGGAGGTGGTCTCCACCTGCAACGCGGGCTGGAAGATGACACCGGCAGCGGCCAACGACTGGATGGTGGAACACATGTTCCCTTACTATCCCATCGGTGATTTGAAGAATATTTAACCCCAGGAAACGAAGAACATGTTACAGGAAATAGTCATTTCAGGATTCGGCGGACAGGGTGTGCTGTCGATGGGTAAGATTTTGGCCTACTCGGGCATCATGGAGAACAAGGAGGTCTCCTGGTTCCCCGCTTACGGACCCGAACAGCGCGGCGGTACAGCCAACGTCACCGTCATCATCTCCGACCGCCCCATCAGCTCACCGGTTGTCAACCAGTTCGACATCGCCATCGTGCTCAACCAGCCTTCGCTCGACAAGTTTGAAGATCGGGTGAAGCCGGGAGGGGTGCTCATCTACGACGGTTATGGCATCCATAACAAGGTGACACGCAAGGATATCAACGTCTACCGCATCAACGCCATGGATGAATCGATGAAGATGGACAACATCAAGGTATTCAATATGATCATCCTGGGTGGACTGTTGCGCATATCCCCCATGGTGGAGCTGGATAATGTGATGAAAGGGCTCAAGGAATCGCTGCCCGAGCGGCACCATTACCTGTTGCCCATGAACGAGCAGGCCATCCTGCGTGGCATGGAGATCGTGGAGCAGGAGCAGGAGGCGCTCATGGTCCCTGTGGCGACTCATTGATGCCATTCCCTCTCCATTCAATGGAAATAAAACGGGACTGACCATCTGGTCAGCCCCGTTTTGCTTGTTTACTTCTTACGTCCGAAGAGCCAGGAGAGGATACCCGGTTTCTTTGTTTTCTCCTCTTTGGCAGCCGGTTTATTTGTATCCGGCCGTTGAGGTCTGCCGGTGATGTTCCTGTCGGTTGTGGAGCCATCATTTCTGCGCGGTGGGCGGTTGCTGCGGGGGCGGTCAGAACCCTCGGTCCTGCGGCCATCACGGCTGCCACCTTCGCGTCTTTCATTCCGTTCGCGTCTCTCGCCTCCCTCGCGTCTCTCATTCCGTTCGCGACGGGGCGCATCCTCGGCTCCTTCACGTCTCACACCCCGTTCACGGTGGGGAGCACCTTCGCCCCCATCGCGCGGCCCGCGGTTGCTTCTTCTGCGTTCGCCGCCCTCACCCTCCTTGCGGGGAGCGCGTTCGCCGCCTGCCTGCGACTGATCGCCGCCCTCGTTTCCGGGGCGTTGTGGTTTTCGGTTGCGGGGGGTATCCCCTTCACGACGGGGTCTCTGTTCCCTCTCCCCTTCCTGGCGGGGTGCATCATTGCCTGCATCCGCATTACCAGCCGTTGCAACACCATCACCCTGCGGTTTCCGTTTTTTTCGCCGGTTGTTGTTTTTCCTGCGCTGAGTCTGCTCTGTTGCGGCTGCATCCCCCGCAGTGGTCACTCCACTTGGTGTGGCGGCATCAGCCTGCAATGCGGCTACATCTCCCTGAGCAGCATCGCCCAGCATTGCGCCCACTGTCTGCTTCGGTTTCCTGTCGCGGCCGCTTCTTTCCGGTCTGTCAGCCCTTTCGGTTCTTTCTGTTCTTTCTGTTCTCTCCGCCCTTTTTCCGGAACCATCCTCACGATTTCTGTCGCCCTCTTTCTTGCCGCCTTCTCTCTTGCCGCCCTTGCCGGGACGTCCCGAGCCGCCTCTGCCACGACCCCTCGATTCGCGTGAGGGGTTGTACTCGGGCGCCTCGCCCATGCCCTCCGGCAGGGGGATGCGGTAGACCTCCTTCTCCAGGAAGCGTTCTATTTGTTGGAGACGGTACTGCTCCTCCGGTGAGACGAAGGTGATTGCCATGCCCGTGTCTCCCGCGCGTGCGGTACGTCCGATGCGGTGCACATAATCCTCCACGTCGTAGGGCACCTCGAAGTTGATCACCAGCGTGATGTCGTCGATGTCGATCCCCCGCGCTACAATGTCGGTCGCCACGAGGATGTCCACCCGCTCGTTGCGGAACTCGTGCATGATGCTGTCGCGCTGCGCCTGATCCAGGTCGGAGTGCATCTCGCCGGCCGAGAGGCCCATGCCACTCAGTAGCTTGGCGATCTCCTTCACCTTCATCTTCGATCCGGAGAAGAGGATCACCTTCCGGGGCTTCTTCTCCTTGAAGAGTTGGCGCAGTATCTGCATCTTCTGCGGTTCGTAGCAGAGGTATACTGACTGCATGATGGTGTCGGGCGGTCGTGTGATTGAGATGCTGATCTCCTCAGGTTCGCGCAGGATGGTCTTCGCCAGCTGTTGTATCTTGGGGGGCATTGTAGCCGAGAACATGATTGTCTGCCGTTCTTTGGGGAGCAGCTTCTCAATCTTCATGATGTCGTCGAAGAAACCCATGTCGAGCATGCGGTCCGCCTCGTCGAGGATGAAGTACTTCACGCCCGAGAAATCGATGTTGTAGAGGTTGATGTGCGAGAGGAGCCTCCCTGGGGTGGCCACCACCACGTCGGCACCGTTTGATAGTCCCCTTTTCTGCACGTCCCACGCCTCGCCGTCGTTGCCGCCGTAGACGGCCACCGATGAGAAGGGGGTGAAGTAGGAGAAGCCCTCCATCTGCTGGTCTATCTGTTGCGCCAGTTCGCGTGTGGGTGCCATGATGATGGCGTTCACCTTGTGCTCTTCGTGCGGCTCCGTCTGCAGGTTGTTGAGCAGCGGCAGCAGGAAGGCTGCGGTCTTGCCGGTACCGGTCTGGGCACAAGCTATCACGTCCTTTTTCTGCAGGATCACAGGGATCGCCTGTTCCTGTACGGGGGTTGTTTCCTTGAAGTTCATTGCCTGCAATCCGTCCAACAGGGATTCGCAGAGAGGTAGGTCGGTAAAGTACATCTATAGTCGCTTATTTTTGACAAAGATACGATGAATAATTGGTTTTGGGAAAAGTGAAAGAAAATGGGTTGAATATTTTTTTGATCGGGAAATTATTCTACCTTTGCACTCGCATTTGAGCAAAATGCAGGGAGAGATGGCAGAGTGGTCGATCGCGGCGGTCTTGAAAACCGTTGAACTGAGAGGTTCCGGGGGTTCGAATCCCTCTCTCTCCGCCAAGCCGAAAGGTAAATAAGGCAAAAACACCGTAAATCCAACGATTACGGTGTTTTTTCTTTTAGATTTAACTGACGTGTGAATCCAAATCGTTTTCACGCACCAACAGCAGTGATATCGCGCGTTTTTTTATGTCATTAAATATTCGTAAGCCGGAATTACGGAAATAAATCCCAACTCGGTTCTAATGGTGTCCGATGAGTTTGCGGAAACAATGATGCCATTTTTCGTTTTGAAGAAGTGCATTGCCTCTAGCAGTCCGTTTATTTCCCGCTCTTGGTTTTCGAAGGTTAATTCCCAGCATACTTGCACAACCTGTATTGTTTTGTTTTTTAAACGGACAATAAAATCGCATTCCTTGTTGTTCTCATAGAAGTAGTAAATTTCTTTTGTTTTACGCCGCAGGTGCCAAAAAACAACGCTTTCAAGTAAACGTCCAATGTTTCGGCTGAATGAAGTGCTCCCAATTTGTACCAATCCGGGGTCTGCCACATACATTTTTTTCGGGCTTAACATCTGTGCTTTTGCCGACCAATCAAATTTTGGAACCATCGCTATCAAGTATGAGTTTTCAAAATAAGAAAAATAGTTTAAAATTGTTGTGGTAGACTTTACGCCAACGGCAGATGTCAATTTTGAAGGAACAACGAGAGTTCCATTATTGGCAAACAAATATGAACAGAGTTTTTTGATTGCTCCGCCATCTTTTACGCCATAGCGGACGATAATATCTCGGTTTAGAATATCTTCAATTAAAAATTCAAGAATTTCCGGTATTCCTTGTTTCAAATAATCGGGAAAACCGCCATTGGTAAGGTATGCAGTCAAGCTCTCATCGTTGGCATCAGCTTGTTTAAAATCTAAAAATTCCGCTAATGAAAAAGGGAAAAGTTCTTTCGTAATGTGTCTGCCTGTCAGTTTTGTCCCCAATTCGGCACTAAATAAACTCGCGTTGGAACCGGTAATAATTACTTGGTATTTTTGGTCTAATTTCTGACGAATATATAACTCCCAACCGGCAATAGTTTGAATTTCGTCAAAATAAAGCACTTGTAATCCGGTTTCGTCAATAACCCTGTCTAACAAAACAAAGTCTTTCATATCAAAACCATATAGCTTTACATCTTCAAAGTTCATGTAAAAAACATCTTCAAAATGCCGTCGTACAAATTGTCGCAAAAGCGTACTTTTGCCACAACGCCTGATCCCGGAAAGTATCAAGGCATGCGTTCTGATTGTGGGCAAATCCGGCATCAATGTTCTCTCTATTGCTGTTTCGGCTTCTGAAAAAATGCTCAGTTTTTGTTCACTTGCTATTTCGGTAAGGGCCGATTGTTGCATATTTATTCCCATAATGAACTGATTTTACTGCAAATATAAATTGTTTTTTCAATTTTGCAAAATATACCGTTGCAAATGGAATTAATATATCATTTATAATGGGAAATATAGTCCGTTGCCATTGGAGTACTCATTTTGGAAACGTTTTGAGCAGAGAATATAGGTAAGCATTCGGTGAACCCCGTCCTAATATTACCGCCGTAACAGTTACGGTTGTAACTTTAAGCTATCTCTTTTTAGGAGCGAGGTCACGGTTATCTACTGTAGTACTTGCTCAAAGATTCCAATGACCTTCAGGCTATTCATTTCATCAGCCTCAATTACTATTTCTTGATAGCCAGGATCTGTTGATAGAGGTTTTAAATAAATAGATTGATGGTGCCATTCATTCTCAGTAACAACTTTTTTACTGTGATATTCTTTGATTGTGTAACCTGATCCGAAATCAGGATCTTGAATATTGGTATGCTCAACTAGCACAATTTTCCCGTCTCTTGATCCTCCCGTGTATTTTCTGAATAAACATATTGACCCATTGGGTATTATTTTATTCATTGATTCACCAATGACATAGCAAGCAAACAAGTCCGGCGAATTCCTGTACCCCAAAGGTAATTCAACCCATTTGTACCCATCAACAATCTGTAAATCGCTAAAGCTTCCTGCAGCAGCTTTTAAATCATATAGAGGAAGACTATCTTCAAATTTGTCTTCACTAATTTTCAACGCAGGAACAACTTGTTTGAATGATACATGACTTTCTACGAAATTCTTAAGATATTCTCTTAACTCTTTATCGCATGCATAAATGTAGGTGCCTTTTATCCCTCTTAAAAGAATTGTCTTGTAAATATTGATGATGAATTTTTTTAATTCATCCTGATTTGTAATTGTTTGTTTTCCATTCTTGTCATGGTAATTTTCCGGAATGATAACAATCTCATTTTTATTCTTATCGTACGAAATCTCGTTTCCAAAAATAATCCCTGCATAATTTAAATCATAGCCCTGAGTTGTATGTATGCAGCCTACTTCATTGATAGCGTTTTCAGAATTGACCCAGTCATTTGATACGCTATTCCATTTAAATTCAACGTCTTCTATGATAATATCGTTTAATTCCTTGTTATTCTTTGATATCCAGGGCCATGAATATCCGGCAACTAAACGAGACAGGCCATGTTCTTTATTTCTTTTACTTATTTGATTTTTCAAATCAACAATTGAATCGAATATTTTGAAATCATAGCTTTTAGAAGAAAATTTATTGATTGATGGAATAAGCTCACAATTCAACAATTTATTGATGTATGAAACATAATCGTTGCCTCCTCTAACTCTTAGTTGTGATTTAAGTTGAGCAATTTTTGTTCTATCACTCTGTTTAAGCCTGATAAAGTCATCAGCGACTGCATCAGAAGGTTTTATTGACTGATTGACATCATAAAATAAAACCCTCTTCTTCGACTTTAATAAAATCCAATCTAGTTCACTGCAATTATTCTTGTCAAGATCTAAGAATTCACATGTTTTATCAAAAGCTCCGTAATAGGCCCCAAGGTTAATTCTTCTTCTGAGTCGATGGGATTCATCAACCAATATAATATCATATTCTCCTCTTGCAACCTCTGCAGGGCCCATAACCATTTTGGCACTTAATCCCTTTACATTCTTAAATACTGACTTCAATGTATTCCGGAAAGAGGTCATTGGAACAACCAACGCCATTTTAGGATTTGGGTATTTAGCTTTAAGTTTGAAAACCAGATTTATAAACTCTTCTTCACTTTCACCAAACTCCTTGAAATTTAAGTCATCATTGTCAGAATGAATCAATTTAAACAAGAAGGTGGCCAGGACAGTTTTACCCGTACCGGCACCACCTTCAATAAGCAATGTTTCAGTATTGTCCTGTAAAAGATTTTTAATAATATCCGATAGACCCTCAATCTGTTCTTTCGTAAGACTTTTGTAAGGGGAGTATTTAAACAAGTCGGAATTGTCAATATATTCGATTGGATGTTTTGAGATTCCTTCAGCCCTCAAGCCATTCCATATTTCCTTAAATATGTTCCAATAGATTTCTTGTTTCTGGTAATAATTGTGATTCGCCAGACCGATGTTTCCATTCATCAATTTGTATTTTCCGTCCCCGGAAATATACTTGATTAGATTCGATTCAATATCTAATGTTGCTGATTTATTGAATTTATGGCTTGAGATCAGGTGAACTGCCGTCAACTTATTTTTCTTTTCATTTTTTAGATGATTCAACATTCTGGAAAAAGTATCCGTTGTTTCACCTACATAAGCTTCTTTCTTTATCCCATCGCTAAGAATGTACACAACAGGCCATAGGTTAGATGCAAAATGATTTTGTTGGAAATCATTAAACATCACATAGTCAAAAACATACCTTTTAATTTCAAAAGAGTCTTTGACAATCATAGTTCGTTATATTTCTTTGCAGTCCCCTTTGATTTTGAAACAGGGTACTTTTCTCCATTTCGCTTAATCTTTTCTAGAACAATATCTTTAACGTTAAGGTCAAGTTTTTCTGCCAGTAAAAAAGCATATGCAAAAATATCAGCCAATTCCTCTTTTATCTTTGATTTGTCTACTTTCTCAGATTCATCTATCCCCTTCCACAAAAACAATTCGTTAAGTTCAGCAGCTTCAATTGATAATGCGATAGCCAAATTTTTAGTGTCATGAAACTGTTTCCAGTCCCTCTCATTCCTGAATTTTATTAATTCATTGATGATTTCTTGAAAATCATTCATAGTTAATAATATATTAATTGTTAAGGTGTACCCATTCCTTATTAAATGGCGTTTGAAGTTGAGAAGTTCCAGCTGCATGTTCCATTCATTTCACTTTGTATGGTGTTTAAGTATCAATGACTATGTTATTCTCAAAGGAACAAAAATATTGTGTATAAGCCAAATTTTCAGAGATGGGAAAATCCCCTTTATTAAAATCACACATTTTGCTCGATATCTTGAATAACTTCACTCCAAAGGAAGAACAAGGTTTGTACTTGAAACACGACCTATTTTTGATTGATCCGGTTGATCCGGATCGATTCCCTGTGCTTTCGCCATTGCCCTTAGTAGGAGTTCCAGCTTGTTGACTGTTTGCTTGTTGTTTTCCATATCCGTTGAATATTTTTATAAGTAGTTAAGGGTGCAATTGTTTTGTCGATCTTTGTTTTCAATAATTTCCACTTCTGTTATGTCTAGCTCATCAATAGTCGCAGTGTGCGATCATTCCTGGCATTTTTTGACAAGGAACAAAGATTGGAACAATGTTTGACAACTTATGTCATACGCCCAATTGATCGAAACCGTTTTTCTTTTCGATTATACTTCTTTGTAAGCCACCCCTTTTTGTAACGTTCCATATGATTGGTACTCTTCCGAGTGAAACAAAATAATTATCTTTGTTTGGCATAGCAAAAACCATGAAAAGAACTCATGAAAACAGCAATTCTGACGATCCTCTCTTTTATCCTGCTGGGGGCTTGCGGTCCATTGGCAAACAGGTCTCAGAATCAATTGAGTCTGATCAAACCGGATCAGCTTGACAGGAGCGTGGTGCAACAGATAAAGGAGCATTATCATCTCACATACGGGGAAGGGACGCGATTGGAGGAGTCTGCAGAGGCCGCTGCAACAGAGTTGACATATACCCACATCCCCGAGAATGATGATGAGAAGGAGGGTGTGATTGTCACGATCACCATTCCCCTCACAAAGGAGCGGGAGCTGTTTGGTGCGATTCCTATTCTGGAAGGGGATCTGAACAACGACCGGAAGAAAGATTTGGTGATCACCGTGCACACCGAATTTGGGAACAGCGCCTCACATGATCTGTTTGTCTTCCTCAACGAAAACGAGACGTTCCGATTGGCAACGGTCGCGGGTCACCAGGAGATTTCCGGATGCAAGGGAGCCTTTTGGGCACGGAAGATTAAACGTAATTTGATTGTAGGCAAATCATCCTGCTATTCCGCGGATGATGCGAACTGCTGTCCCTCGCTGCATTACAAGACAAAGGTTGCGTTCGACAACAACCAGCTCAAGGTGCTGTCCAAAAAGAGAATGCAATAATTAAAGCACCGCGACAAGAGCGACAAAACAGATGCCGTTGCCCGCGGTAAAGTGGTTGATCCCTACATCTTCCTGGAAAAGAGCAACAACACCACCCCAATCGCGAGGAAGATCAGGCTGCTTTTCCAGGTACCATTGCCTTCCACATGCGTGTTGAGATAGGGGCAGCAGGAGAGGTATTTGATGGAGATTGTAGACTCCGGAGTGGGCTTCAGAAATACCGGTGAGGCTACCCGTTGTCCCGTGCCGTGGTATGTCTTCCCCTCCACCGTGAACTTGTAGCTAAAAAGGTAGGTGTATCGATTCGGAATCACCTCATTTCTTTCGCCATATTCCTGGCGGTAGCTTGTAAGGATTGCCTCTCTATCTTCGCCAAACAACAGGAGTGTTCCCAAAAAAGCGGCATAGAGCACGAACAGCATGGAGACGCAGAATATCAGCCACTTCCCGAAATTATTCCCCCGTTTGCGTTTGCCCATATTAGAAACTGTTTTTCATCTTTTTTCTCAACAAAAAGGCACAACTGTAAGCATTGCAAAAGTAACTATTATTTAATGGTAAAAAAACGTAAAAGGTGAAAAATTATACTATTTTTGTGGAGGATGTTGCCTTTAGTCTGACAAAGTTGTGAACCAGTAACTTTACACATGTCGGTCTCAAAGAGATCGATGTAAACTAATAATACAATAGTATGAGAAACATGAAGTTGCACACAGCATTCATCCTGCTATACCTGCTTTTCCCACTCATTGTTTTTGCCCAAAGCAACCCCATGGACGTGACCGCACAAACCGGTTCGTTGACATGGAACAGATTGCCTTCAGATGCCGAGCTCGATGTTGCCGTCGCGCAGTTAAAAAATCAACTGGGTGGCGACATCTCTGTGAACGGCAATGTGGTGGATGAGCGGCGTTTTGAAGTCTCGCAGATTGTGAAGTTACACAACAAGGAGCTGGCGGGGGAAAGAGAACCCGGCTCCATCTCTTCTGCACGCATCTTTTCCGCCATCTACGGGACCTACCGCACAACAATAAACTCCTATTCGCTGGTGCAGAACATTCAGGAGGATAAGTTTTACTTCATTGGCACCTACATGGGGAGTTACCGGCCTGAATCGCTGGAGGAGGCTTACAACAACAGCATCAACGAGATTACAAGTTCACAATTCACCGCACCGGGCTTTGCTCCGCCGCTGGACGGCGCTGATGAAGAGGGAGCGGCTGATTTTGGTGGCGACAGCTCCGCTGCAGGCGAAGAGTTTCCCTGGGAGGTAGTCGTGGGCCTGCTGGGTGCGGGAGGTGCTGCCGGTGGATTGGCAGCGCTGGCACGGAAGCTGTTCCGGAAAAAACCGGGACGGAAACAAAACGTTCAACCGAAAAAAGAGACCAAAAAGAAAGAGGAGAAAAAGGAGGAAGAAGAGGAGCAGGTGAAATACATCCTCAATCTGAACAAGGAGCTATTCAAGCTTACTGCCGGTCAACCCGAAATGCTGGAGGTGTTTGTCTACAAGGTCACGCCGAAGAGCCAACGGAAAAACCCGGCACAGATTCAGCTCATCAACCCTGAGAAGGCATTAAAGATCACTCCCGCACAGGGTCAGGGCAGCCTTACGGCCCGGATGATCCTGGAGGGGACGCCCGGCAGTGCTTCGTTCAATGTCACGGTGCAGGCGTTTGCCGACGGGCATCAAATTCAAAAATTCATTCGGATAGAGACGAAGGGGGAAAAACAAATTGCGATAGAGACCCTGCCGGGCAACAAACGCTCGCTCCGCCCCGATACCTTCCAGGTGATTGAGGTGCGTGCCAGGATTCTGGATGAATTTGAGAAACCGCTGCCCAAGCTGACGGAACAGATCAAATTCAAGCCGCAGAGCGACTGGATCGATCTCTCGGAGCCGATTCTCAACGATGATTACATCGCCTTGAACATGGGGTGTACAAGTCCCAATCCCGACAACAAAACGGCAAACATGCCGGGCACGGTGAAGCTGCTGCTGCTGATGGAGGATGTGCCCGAGGGGGAACCGCCGTTGAAGCAGGATCTGGAGATCAAGCTGCTCGATTGCAAGCTGGAGACCGAGATCGGGGAGGCCACCTTCCCCGTTGCGGACGAAATGAGCGAGATCACCTTCGATCTCTGGATCGAGAACGGTGACGATGAACAAGGATGGGAGTTCACCGGTGAATACATGTATGGCTCTCTTCCCACCGATCCGCTCACACAGATCGATATCCTACCCAAAGGTGAAGCAAAGGCTTCCGTGACGCTCACCGGTCCCCTGATGAAACCCAAAGAGGGGGAATCCGTCCTCAGCAAGACACTTGTCCTTTATGCTGCCCAGGGCGATGAAAAACCGTTGGAACGCCACCTGAACATCATGGTGATGCAGGAGGGACTCCTTATCAAGAAGGGGGTCGACAAGCAAAACGAGATTCACATTCTTGCCAGCAAGCCTTTCGAGGAGAATATCGACGTGGCGCTCTTCCGCTACGACAAGCAGGCGAACCAGGTGTTGACAGACAAAGAGGGACTGGCTGAGATCCAATTTGAATTGCTGAGCGAGGAGCCGGAGCTCATCAACCTGGCGAGTGTGCTGCAACCCGAATTTACCTTCGAGGGGTTGGTCACCAACATCCCCTACGGGCGTTATCATTTTACAACCAAAGAAGAGATCCCCGGCACCGGCGATGTATACCGTTTGGAGTATCTTGTGAAGGCGCCATCGGGTGATGTCGACAGGCCTGAATATTTTGAAACGAAGCTCACGTTGAAGGTCAAGACCTACGGGATTGGTGAGGAGTTCCCCGACTGGGTGAAGGCGTACGAAAACTGCAAGTACATCATCGAGAATTATGTGCCTGTAGGGGAGACGAGGAACAAGTTGCGTGATCTGCTGGAGCTCCGGAAAATGACACTCGGTGCCGAAGGATTGACGGAGCTGAGAAACAGGATCTGGAAAGTGGCATCGAACCTCATCCTGGCCGAAGGTGCCGAAGGATACAAATCGGAAGAGGCCTGGGCCAACGCCATCACGCTCACGCTCCAATTTGTAGAATGGGCCGGCGACCTGGCGTTCAACGCGCTGGCTGCCTTCTACCTGAAAGGAGTGGGGGCCACGGCGGCGGGTATGATCAAGGCAAAGATGATTGAAGCGCTCAACTTCTACATCTACGAACCGGAGAAAGGGTGGGATGCGTTTGCCTCACGCCAGCTTGACTCCATCATGCCCCTGCTGATGAACATGGCAAAGGGCAGGGTGCTCAGCATCGAGAATATCGAGCTGGTGGTGAAAGGCAACCGCCCGCTTGCATGGACTATTTTCATCAGCTGCGAGTTCCTGTTCAACCTCTACCAGACCAAATCGGTCGTGGAGGCTGCCAAGATAACGGGCCAGCAGATTGCGGAGGAGTTGATCGTGAAGAAGCTCACCACGATGATGCATCGCGAAGCCCTGAAGCGGAACTATGAGGTGATCACGCCCGATGAGGTGCTGGATGACATGATGAAGAACGTGAAGACGGTGGACGGGGAAGAGGTGATCAACCCGAGCAAGTTGCTGGAGATCATGCGCGACCCGGCGAAGGTGCGCACCATTAAAGAACATGGAACCAAGGAGATGAAAGATGTCTTCAATCGTTCGCGCAATAAAATATACACCGAGCACGATGCAAAGTTGAAGGAGTACATCTCGAAAGAGTATAAGCTGAATCCCGATGAGGTGAAGATTGATGATTTCAGGACGCCGGGCAAAGCAGGCGATTCAGTGAATACCGACCGCGATTACCGTGTGTTGCGCAAAGTGAAAGGTGCCGACGGTAAAGAGAAATGGATTGAACTGCAACGAGGCAACTGGCTGAACGAATCGTACAAGATTTTTGGCGAGGTGACCGGCAAGCCCGACGGGTTGAGTGATCTGGAATGGGCCGAGGCGCACCAGCAAAGGGGTACAGACCGCTTTGATGCGGAGGCAGGGCAAGATTACTCCGACCACGTGTTCAATCCCGAAACCGGGGAGATGGACATCAACGAGTCGAACATCACGAGGGTGAAAGCGGGAGAAACAACCTTGTACAATGCCCGGGAGACCGGTCAAATGTATCAGAACAAGGTGGAGAACGCCATGAAGGGCGGGAACGAGTCGGAGGCATTTGCACAGGCGAAGAAAGCGGCGAATTCCCTGAGAGATGTGCGTACGGGCTACAAGGATGGCATGAACCTGGAGATAAAGGATCTGCAGCGCGATCTGGACAAGGCGATGGAGGTGATCGACAAGGCAAATGTGGATGTGAATGCAACAGGAGCCCATCTTGAGAGCATCAACAACGAACTGAAATCGTTGGGTTATTCCGAT
Organism: Bacteroidota bacterium; assembly: GCA_023399295.1. Taxonomy (GTDB): domain Bacteria; phylum Bacteroidota; class Bacteroidia; order Bacteroidales; family Dysgonomonadaceae; genus Proteiniphilum. The sequence goes on along the minus strand of JAEWQF010000019.1, from coordinate 3,479 downwards.
GTGACGGATGTCTCCAAAGAGATCTCCAAAGCATTCAACGATCTGAAAGAATTTGACAAGACAAATCCGGCGGACAGCCTCTTTAAATAAAAATTGAAATATGGCATATTGTACACATTGCGGTCAACCACTATTGGGGCAGGCAAAGTTCTGCGCGGGCTGTGGAACAAAGGTCCTGGCGGAACAGGTACGGACCTATGCTACAGGATACAAGGAGAAGATGCACAAGGGTGTGGAGCAGCAACTGAAGAGCAGCCTCCGGAAATATGCTGAATCAACGCTTCGGAAAAGCGTCTCACAACTGGCGGAGAAAGGTGTGTCGGCTGTGTTGGAACCACCTCCGGTGGTACAACAATCAACCGCTGTACCGGAGCCTCCTCGACATACGGAACCGCCGGTTGAAACCGAGGTGCAGGGTGGGGTTACCATCTGGACATGGCTCTATCTCATTGTGAATCTCATCATTGCTTTTCGTGGCTATCTCTCTTACGAAGCAAGGGGAATCATCGTTAGCTCCTGCATCGTGCTGTTGATGGTATTCATCCGGCGGAAAAAACCAAAACCTTACAACTGGGCCACAAAGCTGCTCATCGTTGTGCAGATGGTGCTGGTCGCTTCGATATTGTACCGCCATGTGATGGGCCAATATTTCACACTCACCTCCCTGCTCCTTGCAGCATTGCTTTACATTGACTTTTCACTTCTCTTCAAGGGAAATAAACAGAGATCATGATGGAAGAATCGATCGATTTGCAAAAAATTAACGGCACGCTGAAAGTGAAAAACAGTCAGCAGAAAGCTGTTGTCATCTCCTGGTTGGTCACACTGGTCGGAGGCGTTCTGGCGGTGCTCACTTTTACCGAGGGCAGCCCCCTCTACAGGGCTTATGCTGTCACGTTAATCAGCATCTTCGTAGCGCTGGGAGGGTTGATTATCGCCCTGATCCTTGGCAGCAGGGCGAAAAAGATGCAATCGCTCATCTCGGGTGAAAGCGTCATTGCGAGCTGGCTGCTCACGCATCAGGATAAAGCGGCATACGTCGACTTCCTCTTTCAACACGAAAAGGAGAAGAACAAAGCCATCCTCTGGATCACCACCGCGTTGGTAGTCGTGGTGTTTGGTATTTTTATCATCGTGATTGAGGAAGGGAGGGGTGTGATGTTGCTGGTGATGATCGCACTGATTGGCATCATCGCTGCTTTTGCACTTGGAATGCCGGCTTACTACCGCGCAAAGAATCTGAAGGGGGACGGGGTGGTGTTGCTCGGACGCAAATTTGCCTACGTGAACGGTTTTTTCCACAACTGGGATTTTCCGCTTTCGGGGATCCGCAAAGTGAAGGCGATTGAGACACCTTTTCACGGCCTTTATATCTGCTACTCTTATTACGACAAGACGTTGAAAAATACCGAGGAGCTGCACATCCCGGCATCACCCGACATGGATCTGAAACAGATTGTTGCACTGTTAAAATAATAACAGAATGAGCTATTCCACAAGAATCAATGACCCTGCATTCGACCGCTACCTGCGAAATTCAAGAAAGTGGAAATTTCAGTTTTCATTGATTCTTGCAGTTGTCGCCATCGCCGGATTCTACCTTTACGGTGCCTTGAGCGATGAGATGGACAACCCGGAGTCGCTGCGCATTGGACTGGTAATAGCTTCGATGTTCCTGCTCATCGGCCTCTTCTCCGCTAAACCGAGAACGAGTACTTCCTGGGATGGTTTGGTTGTTGACAAGAAAGTCAGGAAGACCGAGAAATATCTTGTCTATACTGTTTATTTCAAAAGCCAAACCGGCAAGGTTCATGAAAGAAGGGATGAGAACGACGATACCGTTTTCAACTATTACAAGATCGGCGACAGGGTTCGGTTCCACGGCAGACTAAATTCTTACGAGAAGTTCGATAAATCGAGCGATGACATCATTTTCTGCAATGCCTGCGCCTTCCTGCACGACATTGATGAAGAGGTGTGCCGCAATTGCGGTTGCCCCATGCTCAAATAAGCTCTCCACAAGATATGACAACCTGAAAACAATTCAATTGCACCAATATGAGAAACATTTTGTCAACTTTTTTAGCAGCACTGCTCCTGATTTCATGCAATCAGAAACAATCCGGCAATGTTGCTGACGCGACGATGGAAGAAGAGACGATGCTTGTCGAACGACGATCTTACAATGAATCAACTCCCCCGATCGATGCAATCGAGAAGCAGGAGGTGATCAAAAAGAAGATCATCAAAGATGGGCGAATGGGACTGCGTGTGTCAGATCTTGAAAACACCAAAGCGCGTGTTGATACCATCATTCAACTTCACGGGGGATATTATGCAAGCGAGCGGCTGACCAATTCGGATTGGGAAACATCCTATCATCTCAATATCAGGATTCCAAGCGAGCACTTCGCGAGGTTTATATCTGATATCGAGACCGGTGATGGCGAGATCCTTCACAAGGAGATTGATGCGCGCGATGTGACGGATCAGTTTATTGATCTGGAAACAAGACTCGAGAACAAACGGAACTACCTGAAACGGTACAACGACCTGTTGGTAAAAGCAAACAGCATCAAGGAGATACTCGAGATTGAGGAAAAAATACGCGCCCTGGAAGAGGATATTGAGAGCGCAACAGGCCGACTGAAATATCTGAGCGACCAGGTTGATTACAGTACCCTCGATTTAACCATCTCAGCACAGAAGAATTTCAAATACAATCCGGATAAACGAGACAAGTTTGCAGAACGATTGAAGCAAGCGCTCTCCAAAGGGTGGTTCGGACTTGTTGATTTCTTCCTCTTCCTCATCCATATCTGGCCGTTCTGGATGATCGCTGCACTAATTTTGTATCTCTGGAGAAAATATAAAATGAAACGCAAGAGAAAATAACATTTACAGGTATTTTTTCTTTTTCCTCTTGTTGGTCTCCGGGAAATGAATCATTCGTGATTCAATGTCGTAGGTTGTGATATAACTGGTTATGAGTTCAAGAAACTGTGCCCCGAACCGTTTAACCTTTATTTTCCCGAAACCGTCGATCTTCAGCAGCTGCTTTTCTGTCTCGGGCAGATAATCGGCCATCTGCACCAGCGTTTTCACCGATGCGACAATGTAAACCGGCAGGTTTTCTTCTTTGCTGATCTTGTTTCGCAGTTGAACCAGTTCGCTCAGCAGATCCGGGTGGATTGATTTGAGTTGTGTTCCCGTGCTGTCGCGACTGTAGGAGGTGATCACGAAAGTCGGTTTCCTGAACAGGCTCCTTGCCTTGTAATATGCCTCCACGCTAAAGTTTTCCGCGGTGGCGGTGATCAGCTGCTTTTTCAATGCAGCCCCGGTGAAAATGGCAGTGATGTCATCATCATACTCTCGTGCATTGACCCGGTTATCGGTGGTTGCCGTCGATTCCCGCATGGAGCGTAGCAGGGTCTCAATTTTTTCGGAGAAATAGGTGGCGGATGCATTGATCCGCGTTG
>JAEWQF010000022.1 GCA_023399295.1 Bacteroidota bacterium | reverse complement strand
GATACCAGTGGAAGTCGACCGAGGTGAGCTCACCGATCTCACCTGACTGGAGAATCTCCCACATCTTGGCGCGGTGGGGTGAGTAGCGGTAGTTGAAGGTAACCCTGCACTGTTTGCCTGTTCTCTTCTCGGCGTCAATGATGCGCTGGATCTTTTGCTCGTCTATGGCCATCGGCTTCTCGCAGATGATGTCGGCACCCATCTCCATCCCTTTTACGATGAAGTGGTCGTGCGTGTCATCATCGGTGGTGACAATCAGCTGATCGGGTTTGGTCTCGCGCATCATCTGTTCGAAGTCGTCGAAGGTGGGGCAGTCGGTACCGATCAGCTGCTTTCCCAGCGCCAGCCTACCGGGGTTATGGTCACAGAGACCCACAAATTCCACATTGTCAGCATAATCCTTCGTGAGACTGCTGCCCCACATGCTGGTACCCCTGATGCCGAGGCCGACAATAGCCAGCCTTGTTTTCTTGTTGTTCATACTGTTGCTGCCCATGTTGGTAGCAAGGATGTTTGAAGCCGGGTTCACGATGGTAGTACCGGCGATGGCTCCGGAGACTGCCAGGAACTTTCTCCTGGAGATTGGATTTGCTTCTTTTTTCATTTTATTGTCGTTTAAGGGTGAATATTCGTGTTATTACTGATTATGGAATTGTTTCATAATCCCGTTGATCATCTCATCAGTTATCTCTCCACCGATGATCAGCAAGTGACGGAAGGAGATCTCCTCTCCCGGATTCAGCACAATTTCGATGGGTGGGTCAGCAGGATTCATGGTATTACCCGCCAGGTTGTTCATCGAAAAGAGCCCATATCCACGGGCATGTGGCCAGCCGGGGTAACCGGGATTCTGCGGATGATCGAGGATCACCAAGGTAATTACCTCCCCCTCTTTTTCTGCACGAAGGGCTACCCAGGGAGTCTTTATACCCCATACCTCAGATTCAGTTTTATAACCTTGCTGATTGCGGTATTGGCCATTCACTCCCTCGTTGTGTGCATAAGGAACATCGGCCGGTAGTGCTCCGGCATCGAGCCGTTTGACCGGTTTCTCGTCAGGCTCCTCGAAAGCCCTGTCGACTCTTATGGCGAAGAGGCCTTCCTTGTTACTTCTCAGTGTAACCTGTTGAAGGGCGGTTAAATGAGAGGTTCTTTCAATAAAGCGGTTTTGTTCCGTATCACCGCTGAAACGATAGGTTGTTCTTTCTTCCAGAAGCCTGTTTTTCTGGTAGTCTTTCCAGGTAGAGAGGGTTATCAGTTCTCCAGCATCAGGATCAAGATCAATGATGGAATCGAGTTGAATATGACCGTAGTGGCTTTTTCTTTCCGGTGAGATGGCTGAAGAGTTGTTCCAGAAGTCGAGTCCGTTCACATCTCCGAAGTTGAGCCACAGACCCATCTGATGGGGATGATCGATTCGTTCATGTGGACGGGGATCGATGGGATAGCCCCTGGTAACTGTTTTACCGGAGGCGGTAAGGATGGGGAAGAGGAATGGCTTTTCCAGGCTGTCGGTATAGATCAGTGAAGTGAAGTAGTGTTCGCCTATAAAGACGTCTATTTTCGTCCGTTCGGGATCTTCCTTAAAGGTCACCTCTGTATGTCGAGCTTGTTTACAGCTGAGGAATAGCATTGTCAGCAGCAGCGCTGGAATGAGGATGTACTCTGTCTTTCTCATCTTGATTGTTTATGGTTCGAGATGATTTGTTTCAGCAATGATTGCAGGATAAAAATCACCCATCACCTTTTCAAGGGTGATGGACGCGCCCTCACCCTGGGTAAGGATTTTACTCCATGCTACTCTCTCTGCCGGTCTGCTTCCTTTTCCACTGTTATTAAACTCTGCATAACGTGCCGTTTGTTCGTTGTCCGGGTTGCGCCAGTTGTCCCACCCGGAAGGGTTGATAGCCGCCGGAAGTGTGCAGTGCATGAAGAGCGTCATTGCGTAGGGGCGCCAGGGACGGCCCAGGTAGAGGGAGGTTACATTCTCGGCAGCGGTGATGTGACACCGGTTGAAGATGTATCCAAATGCGGCATCCTGAGGGGTACTGGCCGCGGTAATGTAGGAGTTCTTTTTCCCGTGAAGGGTGCATGCTTCAAACCATGCCGTAGAGGGACCGAAAATAAAATCGGTGGTTCCTTCAATGTAGCAGTTATGGAAGAAGAGCCTCCCCTTCTCCCTACCTGTATAGAGGGTGTCCTGGTTGCCCAGTAGCCGGCAGTTCTTCAGGATGATGCGGTCTCCTTCGGTATGGAGGGCCACCGCCTGCGCTACCATGGGGGCGTTGTTCTCGATTGTCAGATTTTCCAGGATGATATTGCTCCCCCTGATCATCAGGGTGTAGGTTCGAAAAGTACCCATATTGTTCAACCGGGCATGGTCATTGTAGGAGATGATGGTCTTATCCCTGTTTTCACCTACAATCTTCAGGTTACGCAGATATTCTGGAATCACCACCTTTTCATAGTAGATTCCCTCTTTCAGGTAGATCACAGTGCTGTAATCGGGATCGAATGCCCTTACCGCATCGATTGCCTCCTGTAACGAAAGGAAATCGCCTTCGCCTTGTTGGTCGACGACGATTTTTTTGATGGCTGTGGGGGGGTGCTGTTGGTTGTCTGTTGACTCATCCGTATCCTCACCCATCAGATGGGCTACCAGGCTGTGGAGATAGAGCTCCAGGTAGGTGTATCCCTCCTCATTCAATTCATCCGCCTTTTTACCGGGAAAGTGCTGCTCCAACCATCCGTCGGGAATACCATCCTCATCTCCGTCCAAATAGGAATTGTAGGTACGGTACTCAGGCCATCCTCCCACATCCTCCTGACTGTCGATCAGTCCCCCGGTGCTACCGCCAGAGCCCTCAAAGGTGTAGGAACCAGCTTTCACATCTTCCACATACCGTTCGTCATGAATATCTCTGACCAGTGAGCAGCCACCGAAGCGCAACACCTTTTCGTAGGATTGTGTTGCCTCATCGGTAGTGACCGGGACCATTGGGAAGGGCTCCGTAGCAAAGATATTCTCTCGCTTTACCTGTGGGGCAAATTGAGCAAAAGTACTTCCCATTTCCACTCCAAGCGTGTTGTCGCTGCTGACCGACTCATTACCCTCCAGGATATTACCCTCGAGATAGAATCGACCATGGATGCCTGACGGCTGGTTGTTTTTGCCGTTGTCCGCATCGGGGTTCAGGATTCGTTTAGAGGCACTGTTCCCGGTGGCAGGCCCCGGCTTGAAATAATTCCCTACCAGGTTGTATTCGCCACCTTCACCGGCGTAGATATTGTTAGCTCCCCAATTGTAAATCAAGTTATTGCGGAAATCCACCTTCTCCAGATCGGGTTGGTTGGAGTAACGGCTGCCACAGAAGCGCGGATTGCGGCTGTCGTTGTGAGCAAGCAGATTGTGGTGGAACGATGCGTTCTGGCCGCCCCATATGCCGCCGTAGCCATGTCTTCCCTTGGTATGTACCGAGTTTCTGAGACTTTCGGTGATGAAGCACCATTGCATGGTGAAGTTACGGTTGTCGTAAAAAGAGGAGAGTTCATCTACTCCCCAGCTCATGCTACAGTGGTCGATGATGATGTTCTCGTTCCTGAACCCTGATAACGCATCAACCGCCTTCTGAGCCCTGTCTCCCAGCCGGAAGCGGATGAAGCGGATGACTACGTTGTCGGCACTGATCACCGTCTCGTGGTTGCTGATGCAGATGCCATCACCAGGAGCCGATTGGCCGGCGATGGTCAAGTCGCCGTTGTTGATCTTCAGCGGGCTATTAAGACGTATCTCCCCGGACACCTTGAATAAGATGATACGGGGACCTTTCTTACGTATGGCCCAACGTAGTGTGCCAGGCTCTTCGGAGTCATCGAGGGAGGTGACATAGAGCACTTCTCCTCCACGCCCACCGGTTGTGAACATGCCGGCACCCCCGGCGCCGGGAAAGGCTGGTGTCTGTGCCGCCACCCAGTTGGCAGTAGATATCAATACTGAGATTATCAGTAGGATGGTTGGTTTGTGCGTCATGTGTCAAAGTTATATTTTTTTTATTATCGCTCCAACAATATGCTTGTCATGATGAAAGGACCTATGGCTTTGGGATCGTCATCCCGTATCGGTTCCGAGATGTAATATTCGAAACTGCCATCACGGTACCGCTTTTCACCCCCCAGGCCGGCTACGGAGCAGACGTCGGTGACCGAAATGGTGCCGTCTTCGTTTTCACGGATAAACTGTTCCAGAAATTGATCATATGCCTCTGTACCCTTTTGCAGGAAAGCATCAGGAAGGTAGCCTTTTTGTGCGCCTTTCACCCAGCTGTAGATAAACATGATGGAGCCGGACGATTCCAGGTAGTTGCCCTCTCTTTCGCCCAGGTCGGTTACCTGATACCACATCCCCGTTACAGGGTCACGATATTTTTCTATGGCAGTAGCAATATGGTTCAGTTGTTCGATGATTTCAGCCCTCTGGTGATGGTCTTCCGGCAAGAAGTCCAGCACATCGATCATTGCCATCATGTACCAACCGATACTTCGTGACCAGAAGTGGGGTGAGCGCCCGGTGACCGGGTCGGCCCACCGCTGTTCGCGGCTCTCATCCCAACCGTGGTAGAGCAGACCGCTCTCCTCGTCAATCAGGTCGTCCCAGGCGGTGGTGAGTTGCAACGCTGCCTCGTCGAAGAGTGACGGCTCGTCGAAACGTTTGCCGTATTCCGCCAAAAAGGGGCCTGCCATGTAAAGACCGTCGAGCCACACCTGGTGGGGGTAGATCTGCTTGTGCCAGAAGCCACCGTTGGAGATGCGCGGGTGGGTTTCCATCTGGCTTCTGAGTAGCTGAAGGGCTTTCAGGTACTTGGGGTTTTGCGTCTTCTCATAGATTGGAAAGAGCATCTTACCGGGGTTAATGTGGTCGATGTTGTATTTTTCAAGTACATAGGTCTTGATGGTCCCATCTTCATTGACCATCGTATCGGCATAGGCTTCGGCATAACGGAAGTATTTTTCATCGCCACTTTTCTCCGATACCTGTATCATTGCCTGCAGCTCCAGCCCATGGGTGTAGTTCCATTTGATTTTCTCTGAGAAGTCTACCATCCAGCTCTCAGGGTAACGTTGCATTTCCGACTCAGCCATCCTTAGGTAATAGGGATCTGCTGTAACCTCTTTCTCTCCCGTGCAGCTAAGCAACAAAGAGATGAATGGGAAAAGGAATGTGAATAATTTTTTCATCGGGATTTGTTATTTGAGTAAATGAGTCAGTGGTTCAACATTCTGTTTTTTGACCGCGTCGACAAACATTCGGGCTACCTCCCTGGCTCCCTGCTCGTTGAAGTGGGTGTTGTCGTCAAGCCCTTCAGGGTAGAGCTTGCTGACACCGGGAGGGAGCTTGTGGAAAAACTGTTTTGATCCCTCCATGCCGGCATCCTGTAACCATTTTGAGGTAAGTACTTCCATGTCGATAAGGAGCACCTTCTCCTGAGTGGCCACTGAGCGAATGATATCGGGATACTCCCCATGAGTTGGTTGTAGTACTCCCTTTTCATCGAACTTGCGACGTGCGACGGGGGTGCATAGGATCGGGTAGGCTCCCCTGGCATTCACTTCGTTGACGAAAGCCACAAAGTTCAGCCTGAACTGAGCCGGGTTGGTGTAACTTCTTTTGGTGATTACCCCATCATTATGACCGAACTGGATGATGACCACATCGCCAGGTGCAATCTGATCGTACAATTCACCCCAGAGTCCCTCTTCCACGAAGGTGCGTGTGCTGCGGCCATTGCGGGCAAAATTGAGGACTCTCCCCATATTGGAAATCATCTCAGGCAACAATTGTCCCCAGCCTCTTTCCAGAAACGGCTCTTCTGTCGACTCCCCGGTCAGGCTATCCACTAGCTGTTTGGATAGCGGCTTGTCTGCCATGGTAGAGTCGCCTGCCATCAGTATCTTTGCCGGCTTGGGTCCTGTGCACCCCAACGACATAGATAAAGACAGCAATGTGAAGAGTATTACAGGTTTCATTGTTATTTTCATCACTACCTCTGCTTTTTATTTGAAGACAACCTTGTCGCTCTCCACTTCCGGTGCGATCTCAGCAAGCTCTTCCTGCAGACCGGAGAGTTGAAGTCCTGATGTCTCACGTCCGGTGATCACTGCTGCCTTTTGTCTTTCACCGATTTCGTATGATAGATTTTCCGTTTTGAAGTTTTTTACGTTGTGGAACATGTAGGCCGGGCCTTCTTCCGGGATTACGGTCACATTTTTAAAGGTTATATCTTTCGACTCTGAGAATTCAGCGCCGTAACGAGCTGTTACAAAGGCATTCTCCAGGTTTATGTTTTCGATGTTCATCTCTGGCAGACCGTTGAAGAACATTGCCCTGCGGGCATTGCGTGATACCAGGTTCTTCACGAAGATGTTTCGGAATACAGGAGTCTCCTCGGTAACGGGGAAAGCAGGTTGATCGGTCGGCATGGTATCCCCGTCTGCAAGAGATTCAGATGCCGACTTGCCACCGTAGTAGAGATCGAAGAGAAACGAGTCGGTCGCAATGTCGAACATGTAGATGTCGGAGATGTAAATGTTCTCCACCACGCCTCCACGGCCACGGTTGCTCTTGAAGCGCAGTCCTACGTCGGTACCCAGGAACTGACAGTTGCTTACTGAAATATTGCGTACACCTCCTGACATTTCACTGCCCACGATGAAGCCGCCGTGACCGTTGAATACCTTGCAGTTGTCCACAATCAGGTTTTCGGTGGGGCGCCCGCGCCGCCTTCCGTCCTCATCCTTTCCCGACTTGATGCAGATGGCGTCATCGCCCACATCAAACACCGAGTTTACGATTAGAGAATTGACACATGACTCCAGGTCGATACCATCGCCATTCTGTGAGTAGCTGGGATTTCGCACCAGGATGCCATCCACGATCACATTCTCGCACATCAGCGGGTGGATGTTCCAAGCCGGCGAGTTTTCAAACAGTACCCCCTGCAAGTATACGTTCTTACACTCCATGAAGCTAATCATCACGGGGCGCAGGAAATCCTTGATCTCCTGCCATTGCTCCTCTGTGAGATCTTGTCGCGGTACGTTCATGTCGCTCATCTCATGGCCTTTTAACGAGGCGGTTGAAGGAAACCAGTAATTGTCGTTCTGCACCACACCACCAGATTGAACCACCTTTTTCCAGTGGCTCTCAGTCACCTTCTCTCTTTTTAGGGGTCGCCATGCCTCACCCGAACCGTTGATGGATCCTTCACCTGTGATGGCGATGTTTTCGAGGTTACGTCCTGAGATGGGCGATTGGCAGCGGCGGGTGTTGAGACCTTCGAAGACGGTCTCCACCAGCGGGTATAGATCCTTGTCGGGGGAGAAAAGAATCAGTGCTCCTTTTTCAAGATGCATGTTGATGTTCGAGCGGAAGACGATAGGCCCGGTGAACCAGACCCCTTTCGGTACGGTCAGTGTACCACCTCCTTTCTCTGAGAGTGCCTGCATGGCATCTTCAAAGGCTTTGGTGTTGAGGGTGATGCCGTCAGGTTTGCCACCATGGTCGGCCACACTGACATGGTTTTCGGGAAAGGTTGGGATTTCGACCTGTGGCATTTCGAAAGGGAGCCCATCATAGAGATGAGCATAAGGGTAGGTACGATTGTCCGGAGCATTTTCCTTGCAGGAAATCAGAAGGGAAATCAGCAGGAGAATCGAAAAATAATTCTTCATTCTTTCAGTTGTTACAGTTTTAGTCACAATACCAGTTTGCGTAACTCTTTAAAAAAGAGTCACGTAAACTGGTATAGGGTCTTGGGTTAGTTTATCCAGCGGGGGTCACCGGTCCCTTTCGCTTTCAGCAATTCATTGGTGACGGTGAAGTCTCCGTTGGCCGCATTTACAAAGCCCGGATCTTCGCTGTCGGCAGAGTCATCATAAAATTTCGATGAGCTTCCTGATGCCGAGAAGAGGTTCGGGGCATTGAAGAAGTTGTTTCCGCCGAAGGTGGGAGAAGGATCGGTGTTGTTCTGGTTGGTGAAGATGGCAGCTGTTTCTGCCACAATGTTGTTGGTGAAGGTAATCTTATTCTCCTTGAATCGTACGTAGAACAACCGCTTGGATGAACTGTTGCAGACACCATGCAAGGTGTTGTGATCCACCAGGATGGTAGAAGTCATTCCCGGGAAGCTGCCTGAAGCATCGTCATAGCGAATCAGATCACGTCCCGTTGCACTGTTGTAAATGGTGTTGTTGGTCAAGGTCAGGCTGTTGAATGCACCCTTACGGGAATCCATAAAGTCGCCTCCGTCACAGACAATGTTATAAATGAGGTTGTTGTGATAGGTGATTGATTCCACCAGGGATGCAACGTTCAGGTAATAAACCCCTTTCACAAAGTTCCTGATCTCGCATCCTTCCACGGTAAGGGCGTTGTAGGTAACTTCACCGGTGTTGAAGACAATGCTTTGTCCCTGTGATGCACCACCGTCGAGTGTCACATCTTTGAGCAGCAGGCCTGCTCCATCTTCCAACGAGATGTAGCCGTTCAGTACTGGCTTGTCGTAAGGATAGACACCCTTGATCTCAATGGTTTTGTTCACCACAAACATGTCACCTGCGCCGTAGCTGCCGGGGAAGAGGGCGAATGCATCGCCGTCGTTGGCGGCGGCCAGCAGGGCCAGGAGGTCGTCTTCCGGATAAACGGCAATAGCGTTGCCGATATCCACCAGTGTCATGAACTCTACGATACCCCTTGTTTTTGCCCCGTTCTTCAGGGTCGCCGTGTAGGTTGTCTCAGCTGTTAAGCCTTCGATGGTAGCGATGCCGGCAGCAATCTCACCGGCAGTCACCGTATGCTGGATGCCTCCCGGCTCGAGCATGATTGTGGTGAGCGTTTTGCCCGGTGTCCAGCGAAGGGTTGCCGAAGTAGCTTTCACATCACCATCCTGGAAAGGAAGGAAGATATTCTCCGTACCGGTCTTGAAAGACACGTCACTCCATTTAGATTCAGTCTTGCCGGCAGCCACTGATTTGATCCGCACCGAGTACTGCGTCTCGCCGTCGAGTTCGCGAATGTAATAGGGGAGCTGATCACCAGTCACATCGTTGTAGGTCCTCACCGGTGTGCCGGCAAAAGTGAGGCTGTCGTCGGCAAAAACTTCCAGCGAGTAAGACTCTACATTCGAGTTGAGTGTCCAGCTCAGCCGTGCGTCGGTGCGGTTGATCACGAACGCTTCAATCTTGATGGGAGAGAAGAGTCTCTCGTAATCGATCGATGAAAGCTCCTCAGCTCTGTCATCGGTACAGCTGAAATTGAACAACGCTGCTGCCAGGAAGGCGAGTAGTGCGATACTGTATTTCTGTTTTCTTTCCATAATGATTAGTTCGTTAATTGTCCGTTACTACTGTCGATGAATGTCTGCCAGATGGGCCAGAATTGGTTCTGATCAGGATCGTTCTGGTAGAGCGCATTGATCAGTTCCGGTGTCAGATCGTCAGTGTCGAACCAGGTGGTGCTGCCCTCGTAACCGAGGCTGGCTCCGATTTCATCGCTGTCTCCGTGGTTCAGTCCGTAGATGATCAGAGTCTCGTTGTCGTCTGCAGTCTTGAAATAGAGCTTCTCGGGTAGATCAGCGTAGGGCCCTTCTCGGTTGATAAGCTGTGTCATCTTCATCTTGGCCTCATCAAGCTTTGTTTTGAGCATGTTCCAGCGAATCAGGTCTGCCTTGCGAAGACTTTCGCCTGCAAACTCCAGGGCGCGCTGGTCGACGATCGCATTGAAGAAGGAATCCTTGCTGGCGGTAGCCTGCGACATGTAGGCGGTCACCTTCTCTGCCGGCAGTGCCCTGTCGAGGATTGGCTTCAGGTAGGGTGCCGCTGCAGCGGGACCCTCCAGCTCATTGATCGCTTCGGCAGCCATCAGGTAGACATCAGCCAGGCGCATGTATTGCCAGTTAATGCCGTCGTCGTTGGTGGAGGTTACTCTGCGATTCATCCATTCATAGCGCAGTTTGCCGAAGCACCAGTTGTCGATGCTCCTGAGCTGCTGGTGACTCGGATTTGAGTTAGACCACTCGTAGGGTACGCAGGTAACGTCACGCCGCAAGTCCTCTACGTCGTAGTCGTAGAAAAGGTAAGGCAGGGGACCGTTGGTGCCGCCCCTGTTTTGAGCGGTATACTGGTCAGCAGCCCTGTGTTGCACACCCAGGGTGAAGAGCACTCGTCCGCGGCCTGCGGAGAAGGGAATTTCCCAGAGTGACTCCTTTCCGGCGGTCACATCATCCTGGCATAGCAGACGGAAGTTCTGTTCGAAGGATCCCAGTGTGTTGGATCCCTGTTGAATCACCTCGATGGTTTTTTCTTTTGCGAGAGCATACATCTTATCAACACTCAGCTCGGGGTCTGTGCTGCGGCGCACACCATCGGCTCGCTGTGAGTATCCGCCGGCATAGAGGGCGACGCGTGCCATCAGTCCCTTCACGAACGCCTTGTTGACTCGCTCAGTACTGGCAGTGATGTTGGTTTCGTTCGGCCATGCCACTAGCTCTTCTGCCTCATCCAGGTCAGCCAACAGCTGTTTGTAAATGACATCGCGGTCACTTCGCGGGAGGTAGAGTGTCTCAGTGGTGATCGGCTCAAAGCGTGCCGGTACATCACCCCATGCTTTCACCAGGTCGAGGTAAATCACTGCCCGTAAAGTGAGTGCTTCACCAAGCAGTTGTGCCATACGTGGGTTTTCCTCCACGTTGCCGAAGTCGCGCAGCCCTTCGATAGCTTTGTTGGCTCGTTCAATTCCTTCATAGAACTTGGCCCAGGCATTGTTGTCTGTGTTCATCTGCGTGTTTCCGGGGGAGGCGGCGTAGGTAGAGAGTTCGTACTTGCCTGCATCGTTTAATTGGGTGGGGTTGATGCCGTTGATCCACTCCACATCGCTGTTGATGCCGTAGTAGGGTAAAAAACGTCCGCGGTAGGAGTTGGTCTCCCCGAACGACTGGTGGATGCCCATTACCGCTCCTTCGGCCAGTGCCTCAATGGAGAGGACGACCGATCCTTCGGCTGCTGACTGGGATGGTGCATCCAGGTCGCAGGAGCTGAAGAAAAGTCCGAATGTCAGAAGAATCAGACAGATATTGATATATTTTTTCATACAGTTAATCTTTGAGGGTTAAAAATTAAGGTTCACACCAAAAACAAGTTGACGGCTTCTCGGATATGCTGAGTAGTCGACACCCGGTGAGAGGTTGGTCCTTCTGATTGTGGATACTTCGGGATCATAACCACTGTAGTTGGTCCAGAGTGCCACGTTGTAGCCGGTCACGTAGAATCGAAGATTCTCAATCTTCGCCTTGGTTAACAGGTGTTTCGGGAGGGTATAACCCAATGTGAGGGTATTGAGACGGAGGAAACTGCCGTCTTCAACTGCCCAGTCGCTGAAGATCATACGAGAGGTGTAGGGCGACCACATCGTGGTGTTGACATTCATGGCCGCTAGTTCTGCGGGATCATTGCTGATTGTGCCATCTTCGCGCAGGTTGGTCCAACGCTTGCCCGGCTCCATGGTGGTGATCATGTTTCGGTATTGGTACTTCCCGGTGTGGGAGAACTCAATCTTGTTGGCATTGTAAATGTCATTGCCGTAGCTCCAGTTAAAGGCAGCAGCGAGGTCAAAGCCGTAAAAAGTGGAGTTGAGCGTGAATCCGCCGGTGTGAACTGGGTTTGCGTCTCCGATGATCTCACGGTCATCTACGCTGATGATGTCGTCACCGTCGAGGTCTTTCAGTTTCATCGATCCCGGTCGTATGGTACCCACCACGCCGGAGGCATCTGCAACCCCTTCCTTGAGGTTCCAACGGTTTGTTGTTTCGTTATAATCGATGAAGTCATCCACCTCATATCGACCGTCGGAATGATATCCGAACATCTGGCCAACGGCACCTCCCTTGGCAATCCAGTAATCATATCCAATCTCGGATGAGGCCCAATAGGTCTCATATCCAAAGTCGTTCATGATACCCAGGCTCTGGATCTCAGTTTTATTGAAGCCAATGTTACCACTGAAGCTGAGTGTGAAGTTCTTCCTGTTGACAGCATACCAGTTAAGTGTTGCTTCAATCCCCTGGTTTTGGTTCTCACCCATGTTGCGGTACTGTGTGTCGTAACCGGTACCAGCAACGGGGAACTCGATCAGCAGGTCACTGGTGGTGTTGCGATAAGCTTCCACCGTACCACTCAAACGTCCTCCCAAAAGAGAGAAATCGAGTCCTAAGTTACGTGTGATGGTGGTCTCCCATTTCAGGTCTGGGTTGGCCATCACTTTTGAAGGTGCCCAGTAACTTGAGAAGCCGTTGATCCATGAAGTGGCTTTCGATTCAAACATTTGAACCAGCTGTCCGGAAGGGATGTTGTTGTTACCGGCGGTACCGAAGCTGGCTCTCAGCTTCAGGTCCTCAAGCCATCCCTTGGTTCCCTCCATGAATGGTTCAGAGGAGATGCGCCAGGCAGCGGCAGCTGAAGGGAAATAACCCCATCTGTTTTCTTTGCTGAACTTGGAGGAGGCATCGGCACGGAAGGTGGCGCTCACCAGGTACTTGCTCATGTAATCGTAGTTGATACGACCGAAGTAGGAGAGTAGCTTGTCATCCTCGTTGTAATAGTTGTCGATGGTGTAGGGTACCCCCTGCGAGGAGAGCCGCCAGGCATCATTGGCTGTAAAGGTTGCTGGGAAGCCGTGAACCTCATCGGTAAGCGTGATTCCTTTGCGTATGATGTATTCGTGACCCGCCATCATGTTCAGGCTGTGGTCCTCTCCAAGATGATTCTCGAAATCGTAGTTGATGGTGTTGGTATTTCGCAATGCCTGTCGTTCACGGTTAACCAGACGGATGGCGGGCTTACCCTGATTGTCGACCGAGGGGTAGTTCTTGATATAATATGTAGTTAGACCCCAGTAGCGTTGGTCTCCGTCGTTCTGGCTGTCCATTCCAACCTCTGAGCGAAGTTTCAGGTTGTCGATCATCTCCCAGGTGGCACTTCCTGCCATGTTGAGACGCTTCTGAGTCTTCTCACGGGCGTTGTCGCTGATGGATACCAGTGGGTTGTAGAGGTTCCCCAGGTCGTCGTCGGCACTACCGGCAGAAGCATCGAGGTTCTTCAGCGGTATGGGAGTGTATATCACTGAGTACTTTAACCGCTTGTCGGTATCGAGCGTACTATTGGCATCGTTGGCACCACCCCCGTTGATCTTGGTGTCGGTGTAGCGTACCGAGAAATCGAGTGCGATACGGTCTGTAGCCTTGTTGTTAAGCTTCAGGCTCATGCTGTTGCGACGGTAGTCGGAATCTTCCATGATAGCCTTGTCGGAGAGATGTGAGAAGTTGAATGCGTAGGTCATCTTTTCACTTCCGCCGTTGAGGCTCAGGCTGTGGTTCATGGAGCTGCCGGGACGTCCGAAAGTGAGATCCTGCCAATCGTTGTAAGGTACATTGCGGTAGAGATCGATGTCCTGGTAGTTGCCGAAGAAAGAATTGTAATTCTCTATGGCATCGTTGCCTTTGAGGGCTGCCAGTTCATACTGCCAAGATGCATAATCATAGGGTGAGAGCACTTCCATTGTTTTCGCGATCTGCTTCACACCGAAGTATGCATTGTAACTTAGCCGAAGTTTGCCAGCTTGTCCCGACTTAGTTGTTACGATGACAACCCCGTTGGCGCCACGTGATCCGTATATGGCGGTCGAGGAAGCATCTTTCAGTACATCAATCGACTCAATATCGGTAGGCGGGATGTCTGAGATGGTACTTACGGGGAAACCATCCACAATGAAGAGAGGATCGTTACTCTGCGTGATCGAGCCTCCACCACGAACACGAATGCGCATCTCGGCATCGGGTGAACCCTCTGTGGTGAGTACCTGCACCCCGGCCATCTTACCGGTTATAGCCTCCACGGCGGAGGCTACCGGTACTGCGGCCAGTGTCTCGGCATTCACCGAGGACACAGATCCGGTAAGGTCACGTTTTCGCATCGTTCCATAACCGATTACCACAACCTCATCAAGGTTGGATATATCTTCTTCGAGGGTGAAATTGACCACGTTACCGGTGATGGGTGCTTCTGCTTCCTTCATACCGATGTAGGATACGTAGAGTGTGGTTGCTGAAGTGGGAACGGAAAGTGTGTAATTTCCTTCCAGATCCGTGGCAGCACCGATGCTCGTACCTTTCACCATCACATTGGCACCAATAATTGGTTCGCCGTTGGAGTCTTCCACAACCCCACGAATCGTTCTCTCTTGGGCTGAAATACCCATTGAAAAGAGAAGTAGGAGTAGTAAACCGATGGTTACTTTTCTTTTCATTCCTGTTTCATTCATATTTGTCATGTTTATTAAAAATAAGTGAGTAAATAATTGTTCATCATATTAGATGGAGGCTCATCCATCTCTCTCTTTCAAGGTACTTTTTTTTTCATGCGTATCGAGTTTCAATTTAAGTGTTGCTTACTGTTTAAATAGTTAACATTCATTTGTTTTTGCTTTTATCGCTGACATAATAGTTCGTATTCAGTGTTTTGGCATTTTCTAATTACAATGATAATGTATTAGAATGGAACTGGAGGTGATAAATTGGTTTTTAAGGGGTGATATATTGTTATAAGATCGAAAATGCTGAAGGGAAAGAGCAAATAAATGTATATTTGTAGGGAGCAAAATATAAGTGTAATGAACATAAAAATTCTGCTGTTTTTAATTCTCGTGGTTGTGGTTCCCCTCAAGGCACAACCGGAGGCTTACTTTGTTCATTATGGTCCAGAGGACGGACTCCCGCAACATACCATCACCGATATCCTGCAAGACCGGAGCGGATTCATGTGGTTCAGCACCTGGGATGGCCTGAGCAGGTTCGATGGTTATACCTTCAAAACCTACCACCTGCCCGGTAGCACAGATATCGCATCACAGAGCAGTAGGATTGATCACCTCTTTGAGGATCGTTACCGTAACATCTGGACCCTGACATACGACAACCATGCTTATCGTTTTGATGTCCGCACAGAGACCTTTACCGGTACAGGAGCTATTTCGGGTCTCGAGGGTCATCCCTTTGCTGCATCCGGTATCATTTCTTCATCAAATGGGAATGTCTGGCTTCTGTCTGAAGAAGATGGATGCATCGTTGTCACGGACTCACTGTTTCATGCCAATCAGTATCATACGCGCAATCACAATCTTACTGACAACCGGGTGAACGGGGTGCATGAAGACAGTGAGGGGAATTGCTGGTTCCTTACCGGCAGAGGTCTTACTTTCCTTGAGGCCGGAAGCAGTGTGCCCATTTTTTACTTCCATCCGGCGACCAATACACCTTTTTCCGATGAGTTTTCCTTTTTCTGCGTCTTAGAACTGAACGAGGAGATTTGGTTTGGTGCTGATAAAGGTGTCATCTGGCGTTACGACAAGAAGAAAGGGAGCTTTCATCCATTGCACACAGGTTTGACCACCGATGTGATTGCCATCGATGAAATCTCAACAGATAAGATTGCAGTGATCTCATCTCATAGCGGTTTCGTTATATACAACACTCACGATGGCAGCGTGGAGATTTATAACCGGCAAACTCTCCCTGAAATGGCTTCTGCTCAGATATTTTCCTATTACCTGGATAAGAACAGAAATCTGTGGTTCGAAACAGATCACCTCGGGGTCGCAAGGTTCAATCCCTATTCTCGTCAATATCTTCATTACAAGCCATTTATTGAGAGTACCGAAACGAGTGTATTCCCCCCCAACTTTTTTATCTTTGAAGACATTGAGGATCGTCTTTGGATTCATCCCCGGGGGGGAGGATTCTCACTTTATGATCCAGAGACTGACCATCTGGTCCCCTTCTACAACGAGCCTTTCTCTCCTTCCTGGTTGTTTTCCAACATGATGCACTCAGCCTACTCCGACAGGCAAGGAAACCTCTGGATGTGTACCCGGTCACACGGACTGGAGAAGGTGATCTTCTTTGATGATAGTCAGTTTCGGTCTATATTACTGAACGACAATATCCATTCCACCATCAGCAATGATGTGCGTCCCATCTTTGAGGACTCACAAGGTACCATTTGGGCTGCCACCAAAGATGGGATGATCCATCTCTACGACGCTTCACTAAAGGAAAAGGGTATTCTCACCGAGAAGGGAACTATCGGCAAGGGCAATCCGTTGAGAGGCATCGCCTATTGCATCACAGAAGATTCCCAACAGAACATATGGATTGGCACCAAGGGAGAAGGTATTTACCGTTTGACACCGGATGAGGGTGGTGAGACCTATGCGATCCACCGGATACAACATAGCCCGGGAGATATCCACTCGCTGAGTGACAACCACGTTTATTCCATCTATGAAGACAAGAATGGGAATATCTGGGTTGGAACATTTGGAGGTGGAATCAACCTGATACTCCATGGTACCGGTGGTGAGAGGGTGATTCACCATGGAAACGGACTAACAGGCTATCCCTTCAGCCTGGGTGATCAGGTGCGAATCATCAACGAGGACCGCTACGGGAATATTTGTGTGGGAACAACTTTAGGCTTGATTATGTTTGACCCCGATTTCAGAAGCGCCGATGCGATCTCTTACAAGACCTACGTTCACAACAGCGATGATCCCGGCACTGTGGGTGCCAATGATATCATCGACATTTGTACCACTGAGGATGGAGAGACTTTCATCGGTAGCTTCGGGGGGGGGATCAGCCGGGTGTCGGAAACCGATAGTATGGGATTCCCGATTCTATTCGAGACATACGATAGCAACCATGGACTCCCCTCCAACATCATTCTTTCTTTACAGGAGGACCGGCTCGGTAACATCTGGGTTGGCAGCGAAGGTGGGCTGACCAAATTCAACCGTAGCGATGAGACATTTGAGAACTTCAGTGAGATGAAACGGCTGTTGAAACGAAACAATTTCTCTGAAGACTCCAGGTGCCGGCTGCGTGACGGGAGAATGCTATTCGGGTACTCACACGGAATGATTCTTTTTGATCCCGATCAGGTGAGGAACAACACTTTTAATCCCTACCTGGCATTGGTGCAGTTCAGGCTATTCAACCGTTCCGTACCCATCACGCCTGATGGTCCGCTGAAACATGACATTCATCTGACTGACAGGTTGCAGTTGAAGCACAACCAGAATTTTTTCAGTATTGAGTTTGCAGCACTCGATTACATCGATCCTGAGAATATCTTTTACGCCTATAAGTTGGATGGGTTTGATAAGGAGTGGATCTTTTCCGGTAACCAACGGATTGCCAACTACACCAATCTATCCCCGGGCAAGTATCTCTTCCGGGTGAGATCGACAAACAGCGACGGCGTATGGGCTGATAACGAGCGACTGCTGACCATCGAAGTGATGCCGCCATTCTGGGCCACCGGATGGGCGTATTTAATCTACGTGCTATTGCTGTTGTTGATACTTTATTTTGCCTACAGGATACTCTATACCTTTTACCGGATGCGCAACAAGATTATCCTGGAGAAACGTGAATCGGAGATCAAGACACGGTTCTTCACCAACATCTCACATGAGATCCGCACCCCGCTCACCATGATTGTCTCGCCCATTGAGAATCTTCTCTCCAGTAGCAGCACTCCAACACTTGTGAAGAATCAGCTCAAGCTAGTCTCTAAGAATACCAACCGGTTGCTGAACATGGTGAACCAGATCCTCGATTTCCAGAAGATGTCACAGTTGCCACTCACTGTACACAGGATTGAGGCAGCCCCGTTTATTGAGAACCTTTTCGAGGGATATGTCAAAAATGCGGAGATCAGGAAGATCGACTACCGGTTCGTGAACCGAGCTGGCGATGCAATTATCTGGGCCGATAGTGAAGCATTGGAGAAGATCATTCTGAACCTGCTTTCGAATGCGTTCAAGTATACTCCGTCTGGAAAATCAATAACTGTAACCCTATACAACCTAAACAATGAGTTTGCTGTTGAGATCAGGGATACCGGCTCCGGAATCTCGAAGGAGAAACAGGCACGGTTGTTCAGGCGTTTTGAGTCGTTCAACGAAGACAAGAGCAAGCCCAGTACCGGCATAGGCCTCTCCATTGTAAAAGAATTGGCCGACAAGCATATGGCACGCATAGCAGTGGAGAGCGAAGTGAACCAGGGCAGCTGCTTCACCCTCTTCTTCAAGAAGGGGATTGCACATCTTGGCCCCGAGGTCACCATCGATGAAACTACCGTCAGCGGGAGAGTG
>JAEWQF010000015.1 GCA_023399295.1 Bacteroidota bacterium | reverse complement strand
AATCAGCTCGATGCACATGCCAACAACGTATCAGGTGAGACCCTATGGGGTAACGGCAAAGCCACACAAGAAACGCTCCACAAGGTGAAGGAGGCTGGTTTTACATCGGTACGCATACCCGTCACCTGGCTTGGCAAAGTGGGAGCGGCTCCTGGTTATGTGATCGATTCCGGCTGGCTGGAACGTGTGGCTGAGGTTGTGGGTTATGCCGAGCAAGCCGGATTGAAAGCCATCATCAACATTCACCATGATGGTCACCGAAACGAGGATGAACCGGGAAACTGGCTCGATATCACGAAAGCAGCTTCAAACGCCGCTGCCAACGAGGCCATAAAGGCACAACTAAGTGCCATGTGGACACAGATAGCCGAGCGCTTTAAAGAGAAAGGGGAGTTCCTGATCTTCGAAGGAGTGAACGAGATTCACGACGGAAATTGGGGTTACGGAGAGAATACCAGTGACGGTGGCAGGCAGTATGCCATTCTCAATGAATGGCAACAGACGTTTGTCGATGCCGTGCGTGCTGTCGGTGGCTTCAATAGCACCCGTTACCTGGGTATCAGCGGTTACACCACCAATCCCGCGTTGACGATGAAACACCTGAAGCTGCCGGATGACACTGCAACTGATCGCTTGCTGATATCTGTACACTACTATGACCCCCATGAATTCACACTGACCGATAAGTATGGTGAGTGGGGACACACCGGTGCCACCGGCAAGAAAGAGCAATGGGGTGACGAAGATCATCTGAGGAAAGTGTTTGCTGAGTTGAAAGCCACCTATGTCGACAAGGGAATACCCGTTTATATCGGAGAGATGGGCTGTGTGCACCGTAGCAACAGCCGCTCCGAGTCGTTCCGTAAATACTACCTGGAGTATCTGTGTAAGGCTGCCCGCACCTATGGCATGGCTGCTTTTTACTGGGACAACGGCAGCACCGGTACGGGGCATGAAAGTTCCGGTCTGATCGATCATGCCACGGGCAATTATGTCAACAATGGCAAGGAAATCGTCGAGGTAATGATAAGAGGTTATTTCACTACCGACAGCTCTTACACGTTGGAAACCGTGTACCAGAATGCCCCCCAATAAAAGGAATCGGCAATTGGTACTCTTCACGGCAGCAGTGACTGTGCGCAGAATCTAAAACTCCAGATAGGGTTCCAGACGGACGATATCTGCATCCGTGAATTGATCCAGCATCGCCAGCTCCCGGATCGATTGGATGTCACCCTTCTTACGACGGAGATTCACAATGGCCTGCACCTGCTCATAGTTGAGGTAGGGATGGCGGAGCAGCTCGCTGAACGCTGCACTGTTGACCGGCAGGAGACGACAAAGGCTGTCCGGAGCAATGTAGGGCGATATGCGCCCAAATAATTCCGCGTCGACCCCATACACCTCCAACAGTTGTTCTCTGCGTACAAATCCGCCCAGCAGCTCACGGTACTTCACGATGCGGGAGGCATAACTGCTGCCGATACCCGGGATCATCTTCCATCTGCTTGTATCGGCTTCATTCAGGGAGATTGTTTCTCCAGGGCGCAACTTCACTGTAACGGGATAAGCAGGATATACAGGATGCTTTCTTTCAAATGATGGAGCATCGGCCTCTCCGCTCCTGTTTCCATCCGAAACAATTTTCCTCCCAGTTTCGCTCCGCTCATTATAACCTGCGGTATCGGGTTGCAGTATCTGACCACTCCGCTGAAACTGTTCAAAAGCACGGATCAATGAATCGTTCTGCTGCAACACCCGTTCGGAAGAACGACGGGTGCTGAACAGGACCTGCAGGATCAACGTCAGCACGATCAAGATCAATAGCAAGAGTACTGCCAGCCTGGATCCTTTTTGAAAATAAAGAAAATCCTTCCAGCGCATTGTATTGAAGGGTTTCTATTCAGCCTGGTAAAATTACAAAATATCTGATTTCCTTTTTATAAAGTGGCAGAAATTGTACCTTTGGTTTTTGATTGTCAGAAAGGACTCTTTTCAACCTTGATTTCCACTGAATATGGTATTGAACTACATCTGGATCGCCTTTTTCCTTGTCGCTTTTGTGGTGGCACTGGTGAAGCTGCTTTTCTTTGGGGACATGCAGGTCTTTACCGACATCATGAACTCTACCTACGACACCGCCCGTACCGGTTTTGAGATCTCACTGGGTTTGACCGGCGTGCTCTCCCTCTGGCTGGGGGTGATGAAGATTGGCGAACGGGGCGGCATGGTGGAGGTGTTCTCCAGGGCTGTAGCTCCTCTTTTCTCACGGCTGTTCCCTGACCTGCCGAAAAACCACCCCGCCTCGGGATCGATGTTGATGAATATCTCGGCCAACATGCTGGGTCTGGACAATGCCGCCACACCTTTCGGGTTGAAGGCAATGCAACAACTACAGGAGATCAATCCACAGAAAGAACTGGCCTCCAATCCGATGATCATGTTCCTGGTGCTGAACGCATCGGGACTCACACTGATACCGGTCACCGTGATGGTCTATCGCGCACAGCTGGGAGCTGCCAACCCGGCCGATGTCTTTATCCCCATCATGATCGCCACCTTTGCCGCTACCCTGGCAGGTGTCATTGCGGTCTGCCTCCGGCAGGGGATCAACATCTTCCAACGGGCCATCATCGGCTTCCTGCTGGGCATGTGCGCCATCATCGCTGCCACCGTACTGCTGTTCCGCACCATGCCACAGGAACAGATCAACATCGTCTCCAGCCTGGCCGCCAACGTGATCCTCTTCTCCATTATCTGCC
>JAEWQF010000069.1 GCA_023399295.1 Bacteroidota bacterium | reverse complement strand
CCCGCCAGATCGGCCTCGTCGGTGAGCAACATCTCGTATGCGTTGGTCTCCCGCAGGTTGTTCTGTCCGAAGTCGAGCGTCGCCTTGCTCAGCTCCATGGAGAGGGTGCGGTACTGCTCCTTGCCCTCGACAGAGAGCGTGGCACCGCTGTCTTCAAATCCTTCGTAATACTTCTCGGTAAGCCGGATCTGTTCGGGGGTGAGGCCGGCGGTATGGCGACCGTCATAGACTGCCTTCACCCTATTGTAGAGTGCTTCGTTCAGGTTGATGTTGTTGGAGTGTTCCGACAACTTCGGACTGAGTCGCTGTGAGATCTCCATCATCTCGTCGTTGCTCTCGGAACCCAGCAGGTTGAAGAAGACACTGCTGACGCGGTTCATCATCTCACCGGAGTGCTCGATGGCCTCGATGGTATTGACGAAGTTAGGGACAGCGGGGTTGGACGCGATCTGATCAATCTCAGCCTGGTGCTCGGCAATCGCCTTCTCGAAGGCGGGTTCGAAATGTTCAATTCGGATCTTATTGAAAGGAGCGGTACCATGTGGGGTTTCAAACGGCTTGAAAAAGGGATTCTCCTCTGCCGCAGCTATTGTCATCATCATTACAGAAAATAGTGTTAATAGAGTTTTCTTCATAAAATAATCTTTACATTTGTGGGAAATAGATTGGGGACAAAGATACATTATTTTTTCAAACGTTTGAGGTTCATGGTTTGAGGTTCATGGTTCGACGTTCCTGGTTTGAGGTTTGAGGTTCATGGTTTGAGGTTCATGGTTCGACGTTCATGGTTTGAAGTTCGATTAAAAACTGACAACCAATCACTGACACTGATAACTGACAACTGACTAAGTTCGCTTTTTGTAAGTTACAATTTTGTAAGTCCGAAAGAAAAAGCTATATTTGTTGCAAGACAATGAGATCTGTACCATTCACATACGGACGCGTGACCGCTTGGGATGACTTCACCAACCGGAGCGAGGAGATCACACTGCTGAAACGCAATTTCCTGGCAGGGGTGAACAGCATCCTGATCTCGCCGCGCCGATGGGGTAAAACCTCCCTGTTGCGCAGGGTTACCGAAGATCTGACCCGCGAGCGGAAGGATATCCGTATATGCCATATCGATATTTTCGATCTCCGTAACGAACATCAGTTTTACGTGGCATTGGCCAACGGAGTGCTACAAGCCACCTCCTCCCGGTGGGAGGAGTTCGTGAAGGATGCCAAACAGTTCCTTGCAGCGCTGGCACCCACCATCACCTTCGCCCCCGACATGCAGACCGGTGTATCGTTCGGCGTGGGATGGGAAGAGATTGAACGCAATCACGAGGAGATCCTCGATCTGGCGGAGCGGGTAGCGGAACGGAAGAAGATCAGAATTGTCGTCTGCATCGACGAGTTCCAGTCGATCGCCTCCTTCGCCGACCCGCTGGCATTCCAGAAGAAGCTGCGGGCACGCTGGCAGAACCACCGGCATGTAACCTACTGCCTCTACGGCAGCAAGCGCCATATGCTGCTGGAGGTATTCACCGACACCTCCATGCCCTTCTACAAGTTCGGCGAACTGCTTTACCTGAAAAAGATCGGCACGGAAGAGTGGATTCCCTTTATCCGTCGGCGATTCAGCGATACGGGAAAAGAGATATCCGAAGAGGATGCACGCCTTATTGCGCAACTGGCCGACAACCATCCCTATTACGTGCAGCAGCTGGCACAGCAGAGCTGGTTCAGAACCGGCAGGAAATGCAACAGGGAGATCATCCTCTCTGCCCGCAAGGACATCGTGGGTCAGCTGGGATTGCTCTTCTCCAACATCACAGAACGTTTCTCCGCCACCCAGATGGGCCTCCTCAGGGCGATCATCGCGGGTGAGAAGCAGCTCTCGGCACAGCAGACGCTGCTGCAATACCGGCTGGGCACATCGGCCAATGTGGTAAGAGTAAAAAGGGGCCTGATCGAATCGGAGGTGTTGGACGACAGCAACGGGGAGTTGACATTCCTGGATCCGATGTTCCGCTACTGGCTCGAGTTCATCCTCTTTCATAAAGCTTATAGCTAACAGCTTATTGCTTATTGCTTATAACTAACAACTTATATCTTACAACTTATAACTAACAGCATAAAATAAACCCTTAATCGAAATAACAGATGAGTACAACAAAGAAAAGTGAAGAGCCGACAACCAAAACCACTCCAGTTAAGGCAGAAAAAAAAGGAACCACACGCACGCGCAAGAGCGTGAAGGCAGGTTTGAAGAAGAACTTCATTCTCGACACCAATGTGATCCTGCACGACTACAAGTGTCTGGACAACTTCGAGGAGAACGACATCTACATCCCTTTCATCGTGCTGGAGGAACTGGATAAGTTCAAGAAGGGAAGCGACCAGATCAATTTCAACGCGCGTGCTTTCGTGCGGGAACTGGACCTGATCACCGACGACGATCTCTTCACCAACGGTGCCGATCTGGGTGTGGGAAAGGGCAAGCTCTACATCGTGAACGCATCATACAGCAACAAGAAAATCAACGATGCCTTTCCGGAAAAGATACCCGACAACCGCATCCTCACTGTGGTGGATGATGTGGCAGAGAAACATCCGCAGATGAAAACCATCCTGGTATCGAAAGACATCAACCTGCGCATGAAAGCCCGCTCGTTGGGCATGCTCGCCGAGGATTACATCACCGACAAGGTGACCAACATCGACATCTTCGACCAGGGTGAGGTGGTGATTGAAGGGGTGAATCCCGACCTGATCGACCAGATCTATGCGCAGAGCGGAGGGGTGGAGCTGGAGGCTTTCACCTTCGAGAAACAGCCGGACCCGAATCAGTGCTTCATCCTCAAGAGCGAGCGCAACAGTGTATTGTCACGCTACAATCCATTCACACAGAAGATCGTCAAGGTAGACAAGGAGAACAACTTCGGCATACAACCACGCAACGCGGAGCAGGCCTTCGCTTTCGAGGTGCTCAACGATCCGGATGTGAAGCTGGTGGGCCTCACCGGCAAGGCAGGTACCGGTAAGACGTTGCTGGCACTGGCATCGGCACTGAAACAACACAAGATATATGGACAGATCCTGCTGGCACGCCCCATCGTCTCCCTCTCGAACAAGGATCTGGGCTACCTGCCGGGCGACGAGAAGCAGAAGGTGGCTCCTTACATGCAGCCACTGTTCGACAACCTGAACGTGATCAAGACACAGCTGGGTCAGAACAGTCCCGACCTGCGGGTGATTGAGGAGCTACAGAAGACGGGGCAGCTGGAGATCGAGGCACTTGCCTTCATCCGCGGACGGAGCCTGACAGAGACCTTCTGCATCATCGACGAGGCGCAGAACCTGACACCCCATGAGGTGAAGACCATCATCACCCGCGCCGGAGAGAACACCAAGATGGTGTTCACGGGCGACCTGCAGCAGATCGACTCGCCTTACCTCGACACACAGTCGAACGGTCTGGCCTACATGATCGACAAAATGAAGGGGCAGACGCTCTTCGGACATGTGAACCTGGTGAAGGGTGAACGCAGCGAGCTCTCCGAACTGGCAAGCAACCTTTTATAGCCAATCGCTATCAGCTAACAGCTATTTTTTCATTATCTTTGCATCCCGATAAAAGAAATCAGACGATGCAGAAACCGACCATACCCAAGGGGACCCGTGATTTTTCGCCCGAAGAGACGGCGAAGCGCAACCATATCTTCGACACCATCCGTGAGGTGTACCGCCTCTATGGCTTCCGCCAGATCGAGACACCGGCGATGGAGAACCTCTCCACGCTGATGGGCAAGTATGGCGAGGAGGGTGACAAGCTGCTCTTCAAGATCCTCAACTCGGGTGATTTCCTCTCGTCGATGAGCGAGGCGGACCTGAAGGAGGGCAACGCGGCGAAGAGCGCCACGCGCATCTCGGAGAAGGGGTTGCGCTACGACCTCACTGTGCCCTTCGCACGCTACGTGGTGATGCACCGCAACGAGATCACCTTCCCCTTCCGGCGCTACCAGATACAACCGGTGTGGCGGGCCGACCGTCCGCAAAAGGGTCGTTACCGCGAGTTCTTCCAGTGCGACGCCGACATCGTGGGATCGGACTCGCTCCTCAACGAGGTGGAGCTGGTGCAGATCATCGACGAGGTGTTCAGTCGCCTGGGCATCCGTGTGTCGGTGAAGCTGAACAACCGCAAGATCCTCTCCGGCATCGCCGAGATCATCGGCGAGGCGGACAAGATCACCGACATCACCGTGGCGATCGACAAGCTGGACAAGATAGGGCTGGAGAAGGTGAACGAGGAGCTGGCATCGAAGGGGATCGCACAGGAGGCGATCGACCGGTTGCAGCCAATCATCCAGCTGAGCGGGAGCACCGTTGAGAAGCTGGCGAAGTTGCGGGAGCTGCTGGCAACCTCGGAGACCGGCACCAAAGGTGTGGAGGAGATGGCGTATATCATCGGCAAGTGCGATGCACTGCAACTTCGTAACGAGGTGGAGCTGGACCTCACACTGGCACGCGGACTCAACTATTACACCGGTGCGATCATCGAGGTGAAGGCGCTCGACGCACAGATCGGCAGCATCACCGGCGGCGGCCGCTACGACAACCTGACCGGCATCTTCGGACTGCCGGGTGTCTCGGGTGTGGGCATCTCATTCGGTGCAGACCGCATCTACGATGTGCTGACACAGCTGGAGCTCTTCCCGGAGAGCTTCTCCCACTCCACCGAGCTGCTCTTTGTCAACTTCGGCGAACGGGAGGCGGAGTGGCTGCTTCCCCTGGTGGCACAGCTGCGGCGCGACGGCATCTGCTGTGAGCTCTTTCCGGAAGCGGCCAAGATGAAGAAGCAACTCTCCTATGCCGACAGCAACCGGATCCCCTTCGTGGCGATGGTGGGCGAGAACGAGATGAAGGAGGGTAGGATCACACTCAAAAACATGCAGACGGGCGATCAGACGAGCATTGCTCCTGATGCACTAGCAAAGGCGATCAAAGGCATTTAATTGATACATTAGAGGGGATCAGTAATCTAATCCACTCTTAACAGTCTCACGGGTAAAGATCTTTATTTAATCATAATGATCTTTACCTTTTTTTTGTGCAATTTGTTAGTGAATTTTGTACGATTTGATAGCCATACATGTTGTGTATTTGTATAATTTCGGCAAATAAGTAGTGAAAAATATACTCATCTCAATTATAAGTGTAATCGATACCAAGCTTCAACACTCAATACTAGTTCAATTAAATTACAGATCAAATCCATTTTTAATTTATAAACCATGGCGATAATTGATTTAGTTCAATGGTCTCCCCAAGGGAAATCGACCATTTTTGCTCATAAATTTAACGAAAGCAACTTGAGTACATATACACAACTTGTTGTACAAGAGTCGCAGGAAGCCGTGCTATTTTCAAAAGGTCAAATCATTGGGAAATTCGGTCCGGGCAAACATACATTAAACACTGAGAATTTACCGGTTCTCAGGCATCTGTTTGGCATTCCTTTCGGTGGTAAAAATCCATTCATCGCTGAAGTATGGTTTGTGAATAAAATTCAACCATACAACATCCCCTGGGATATTGACAGAATGGCAATACATGATGCTGACTACAATACACAATTGCCATTAACAGCTAAAGGGAAATATGGTTTAAGGGTCATTGATCCAGAAAAATTTCTGATCAAAATTGTTGGTACCAGAAATGACTTCACACAGGACGATTTAACAGAGCATTTTCAAGGTGAATTTACAACCAAAACTAAAACAAAAATTCTTCAACACATACAAAGTAATCAAATTGGATACAAATCAATCTCAGCATCACTCGATGACATATCGAACCAAGTAAGAATGAGCATGATTCCCTTTTGGGATGACCTTGGTATGGAACTTACTAAATTCTACATTACCAGTATCGACATTGATGAATCTACTCCTGAGGGTAGAAGGATTTTGGATTCAATTACACAACAAAGTACAATGTCAATTACGGGACACACCTGGCAACAGGAAAAGATGTTTGGCGTAGCAAATAATGCAGTAGATGGCCTTGGTGAAGGCACTGGGGGATTAATAGGAGGTTTACTTGCTATTAATATGATGGGAGGAATGGGGGGTAGTACAGGTGTTGGAAGTGGAATGATGAATCCTCAATACAACCAACCCACATTTGGCAGTAATCGCACTGATATGAGGGGGACAAATTCCGAACTTCAGTCGGGTCAAAATCAAAGCATTCGGGATGTTTATTGTTCAAATTGTGCAAAAAAATTCCCAAGTAATCATCGTTTCTGTCCCCATTGTGGGGATAAGTACCATCCTTGTCCTAAATGTGGAACTGATAACGACGCCAATGCCAAACGTTGTGTTAGCTGTGGTACGCTCTTATTGGAAGAAATGGGCAACTGTCCTCATTGCAATTCGAGCCTGATCCCCGGAAGCTCCTTCTGTGTGAATTGTGGTAAACAAGTTGTGATGAGTGGTCAATGCAGCCGTTGTGGTACGACCCTTCAAGCAAACATTAAATTTTGTCCCAGTTGTGGAAATAAAAGACAATAAAAGTACGTATGAAACTGAAAACAATGATCTCATTGATTGCCCTACTATTGGGTGAAGCAATCATTATAGCTGCTTTTATTATGTTCAGGGGTGAAACAACAGACAATATTCTTGTGCTAAACATTTTAGTTACAACAATCATTTATTGTTTATTTTTCATTGATATTCTTATACCATGGATTGAAATTCAAAGCAAGTCTCAGAATAAAATAGGTTCATTGGGTATCAGATGGTTCTTTACCTGGATTTATGCGGTATTCGCAATTGCAGTAATTGTAGTTTCAAACACTGTGTATCATCTCAATTTCGAAACGCAACTGATTATTCATGGTACACTATTACTTCTCCTGCTCGTAGGGTTCGTCGCAGTTTCACAAACAACAGATAAGATCGATGAAATTTACACAGAAGAGCACGTCAATCAGATAGGAATAGGTGAGATGAAGATGGCCATATATCGACTTAAGGAAAGGATGATTGAAACTACGGGGTTACCTGCTAATTTTATTAATCGGATTAATGGTTTCGAGGAGAAAACAAGGTTCCTCTCACCATGTGACCAGAAAGAAGCATTAATCCTTGAGCAACAGATAACAGAAATCATCAATGCCCTCTCGTTTGCAATCACTGAATATGAATTGAATGAAGAGGCAATAGAAAAAAATCTAAAGAAATGTGAGAGCATATACCAAAAAAGGAAACAGATTTATTCCCTCTAAAATTTATTACTATGAAAGGTAAAATTTTCCCTGAATCAAATAATATCTTTCAGGATCAAGCAAAGATATTGTTCAATTATTATCAGCAGGCTGCTGAAAAGATTGTAAGTGAAGAAGAACGATTAGAGAAGGAAATCAATTTATTGGAAGAACAAAAATTGATGAAGGACAAAGAACTATCGAAGACGATATATTGGCTGTTCTTGTTTTTCCTCCTCATACCTGTTGTTGTATATTTTATTAAAAAGAAATCTTTACTGAAAGATATTGAGGATCTGGATCTTCGTATGAATGAGTTCAGAAAACAACACAGTGACATTTTTCGCGACTACAAAGTAACCCGTTTAGGAGTTGCATATATTCCTATTGCTGAGCAAATCAAGTATGAGGATAAAAGTTTCATCATTGACTACACCGGGATGGTGGCTGAATCGGAAGTAATACTGCAACTTTCACGTCAGAATGACTTGCTCATTGACACGATTGATAAGCTGGAAAATCTGTCGACTGAAGCACCCATTGTGGAAACATCATATGAAACAGAAGAGATTGACACCAATGACTATTCACGATCGATGCAACAACTCAATCAACACGATTATTTTGGCAAATTGGAAAGATCACTCCGCACAATCTCTTTTTGCATGCGGGACCTTGACACCTCTTCCGTAGCGTTACCATTGGTTGAAGATAAGAGTGATTACTTGAACTTCCTCAATGAGCATGCTACCAGCGAAGTGCCCGAAAACATCCCTATTGTCGATGTGTTTGACGATGAGAAATATATTGACAGCATCTCCAAGTTTCAAGAGTTAAACAAGTTAAAAGATTCATTGTCAACCAAGACTGCTCAGTTTGAAGATGTATTGAAAGGTTTGATGGTGACAATGGCCAATTCAGTACAGGCTATCTCTGCACTTAAAATTGCATCGACAGACAAAGTCGTATTTGAATCGAACAAAGTACTTTACCAGATTTTAAAAGCACCCTATAATCACTATTCTCCAACACTTGAGTTTGCTGAAATAGAAAAAATAAGAAACGAAAAATTCGATTACAGCGATTCAGTACAAGGATATGAGCCATTCAAACTAAAACAAAGTTCAAGAGTTAAATACAACATGTTAACTGGAATGTGGACAGCAGAAGATGGCAGCACAACGAGTTTCCCGTTTGGTGTGCATCAAATTTACGAAGAAATTCTTGCTCCCGTAGTCCAGAATCTTTTACAGGAGAACCGTATAGAACGCATGAAGATTTACAATCATATAAAAGACCAAAAAATTGACTATTTGAACAAATGGCACCAAGACACTGAAAATTTTTATAGGGCCAACCGTGCTGAGAGTGCTGATGTTATCAATCTGATGCAAGAAAGTCTGCGAGAGTATGTTGCATCATATAACACTTTGGTTTCTTTACAAAAAACCGAAGATAGTATGGTTCAATCTGAAGGTTCTCTTGATTCAACAGTTGTGAAGGCAACTGAAAATAGCGCAAATACACTTCTTGCATTTGAAATGCAATCGAAGGAGTTCCAAAATATTCAATCGAACTTTGAAGAGTACATGGAGCGACTTAAAGATGATATTGATCTGAAAGCTGAGAAGTTTGCATATATTGAATTCTATGATGCGAAGTTGAGAGACGGTTACTCAAACGAAATTGCTGTTGCAGCAGGTGAAGTAATGGATCTGGATAAACGCAGGAAACCATTGGCAACAGTCAATCCCTTGTTTGCAAAGGTATCTGATCTACCCCCTGCTCCAAATGTAGAAGAAATTACTTTCGATCATATCTCGCTCAACTTGCCAAGTATTGCGAAAAATGCATTGGATGAATTGGATGCAATAAAAAAAACAGAAGAAAATACAAATGAAATATCTGAACAGGTTGATTCAGAAAAAACTCATGAACCTTCAGAAAAAGAAGAAAAGGAAAAGGAAAAGGATAGATATGATGAAGAGGTAGAGGATGAGGTAGAGGATGAGGTAGAGGATGAAGTAGAGGATGAAGATGAAGATGAAGATGAAGATGAAGATGAAGATGAGGATGAGCAGAAAGATCTTAACGCAGAAGCATTTGAGGGCCTGAGTGAGGATGAACTAATTGAATTGTGTAACAAAGCTGGAATTGAATATGATGCAGAGGATTTTGACAGAGATGCGATTATTTCTGCATTAATTGACTTCCTTAACAAAAGTGATAACAATTAAAGGGTTCAACTATGGCAACATTTAATTATATTGTTGACACGGAGCCCATGGCTCAGGAAATGGGAAGTGTGT
This sequence comes from Bacteroidota bacterium, assembly GCA_023399295.1. Taxonomy (GTDB): domain Bacteria; phylum Bacteroidota; class Bacteroidia; order Bacteroidales; family Dysgonomonadaceae; genus Proteiniphilum. The sequence continues at coordinate 25,775 of JAEWQF010000069.1, read as the reverse complement.
CCAACAACGTGAAAGTAACTACTGGTGCAGTAGTTGCAATGCAAACAGCCGTTGTATTGGCAGAAGCAAAAGCAGCTGACGCTGTTTGTGACAATGTGAATAAAGGATTTTATACGCTGATCCGTTCACAAATTTCACAAAAGATAGCACGACTTCAAAGTCAGGTCGATTCACATATAATGCAATTGAATCAACAGAAGAAACAATTGCTGGCGATTAAAGGAAGAATGGAGCGCGATTATAACATGATATCCGCACGCTATCTAAAACTATTTAACAGTCTTAACTCAAATTTAAAACAGAGAGTGTTTGAACTGGAAAAACCGGTCACAGAATTTGCAGTAAGGGATATTGAAAAGGTTTCCAACAGATCGAAACAACTCACTGCAACAATTCCTGTGTCTCAACTGGAGTCACTGACAATAAGCCAAAAGATTCTTGCTTCCAATTTGAAATCTAGAGGGGTGAATGTCATTCATTCCATGACAAAATTCATCAGAGATCTTTATACACAAAAAGAACTTACAGATCGTATCCTGTTACAAGGAGATAAAAAAAATGCAACACTTTATGTGCCTATTTTGATCAGTGAAACCAACCTTGACAAATTTAACAGCAAAAGTATTGAGGTGACACTTTGTAATACACATTTTACAATGCATTCCCAGATTGCGATAAAAAACAGCGCGATCGCAAGCGTGGATCACTTTCAATGGAGAGATGCGACGGATATGGAAAATGAAATTCAGAGTGAATTCATGAAAATCTCATCTACGAGTGGTTCCTCTCAAAGGGTTAAAGAGATGGCAAATAAACTCTTCTTGGCCAACAGTTATCAAACCATTTAAATGCAATAAGGATGAGTTACAGAAGGTCATACAATGAAAGGATCGTCGTACGATATTCGGGTTCGGTAAATTACAGTTATCCGGCATCTGAAAATGGCGGATCCGGTTCGGTTCCATATAGTGGAGTAGAATATGAAGATGTAAACGTGATAATTGATGTTGACACCGATCCATTTGACCAAAGTGTTGAACGTTGCAATAACAGCGTGAAATTACTTACTGGGGCAGTTGTAGCAACTGAGAGCGCACAACTTGTATCAATTGACAGGAATGCAAAGAAAGTAGGTAAAACAATTATCGATGGTTTCTTTAAAACGATTCGTTCTGAGATCAGTCAACAAATTGTGGAATTGTCTCAAAAGATCGATGCACATTTGTTGCACCTGCATGAATTGGCCAAGAGCTGTGTCTCAAAGAAGAAACAGATGGAAAATGATTACAACAGGCTCACGAGTCGCTATCAGAAGATCTTTGAGGATTTGAACAATGAACTGACGAATCGTATACATGAGTTGGATAGAGTTGTATTTACTTTAAAAAAAAGCTGTGATACACATGCCAATCGCACATCAGAAAATGACTTAGTCAGCACGGTTGCAGTGAGTGGTGCTGAAGGAAGTATATTACAAGCAAAAATCTATGCATCGGTTGCAAAGAAAAGGGCATTGGACACCATCAATCAGTCTAAAATTTTCTTATGGAAACAAAAAAAGACAGAGAATACAATTGTGCATTGCATGTTAAACGACAATATATCAGCAAAAAAATATTTACCTATTTGCTATCTTGAAACGCTAAATGAGCAAAATCATATTAACAGGAGCGTCTTCCAGTCCAGGTATATCAACTATGACGTTTCTAAAGTTGTGATTGAAAAAATGAGAAATCAGAACAATCCCAATCAAGGTTTCAATAAAAACGACCAAATCCTTCGCTATTTTAATTCAGAAGTCAATCAAGCATATGCAACTGACAGCTATCATAACAACCGTGTCAAAGAAAGAATAGTTCAACTTTTCACGTAATTAATTATAACAATTAAAGGATATATCAAGATGAAAGAATTAAAGGAAATTCGTTTCAACGATAACAACATCTTACTGAAAGACAATCTGGTGAGAGGTTCTATCTTACCGGAAAAAGTAGCGGAGCTGAATCGTACCATTACGATTGAAGGGGATACGGTAATTGAAGGTCCTGTATTCGCATATAAACTTGAAATACAAAATGGTGATCTAGAAATTAAAGGTGCTGTTTTTACCCAATTTGAGATTTATGTGAACAGTGAAGCTTGCGGAAAAATTTCATTCAAAAAAAGTGTCGGATCAACAAACTCGATCGTATCCAGAGCGGCCAATTGTGATCTGATTTTTCATTCTGATATTAATGCTGAAAGTGTTACACTTTATAATGCATTCGTGGCAGGTAGCATTTATGCAGATGAAGTTATCCTTGAAAACTGTGTGGTGATTGGGGGTGTTTTTGCAACACAACAAATTGATTTGACAAATTCTATTGTTGGCACTTTCAATACACCATCAATCAGAATCGATCAAACTGTACATCTGTTACTGCCGAGTGCCTTTTCAATTGAGAAGATTCACGCAACTGCTGATGCCAAGCTATTCAACTTGAGTCTCGCTGATTTGGGTTCTTTGTATAAAGGAATTGAACAAGCAAAGAATTCCGGTAAGATTGAAATCAACATCAATACCGATGAAGTGAAAACTACATTGTCAAATGAAGACATTCAGAAAACATTGAGAAGTTATACTGTGATCGGTAAAGTATTGGCAGTTGATTTACTTGACACTGATAAATTCCAAAATCATTTTTTGTTGACTGCAGCAAGTCTGGATTCACAGTTACTCAAGACATACGACCTGGGAACTGATTCATCCGGGAAAACAATCACCATTTCAATAGAAAAGATAAAAGAGTTCTTCTTCAATGTGATGAATGGTAAGTTTGAAATTCAAGAAATTGACGGGAAATTCAATATTTCACAGATTACTGAAATGGCCAGGTAGTAATAGATGTATTTATCATCACATCCGCAGCATTCAATCTCCTGATGCCGCTTTTGTGTTGGCAGAATAACCGAATTAAATTGAATTACTGCTTGAAGGAGTAAAACAACCGGTGTTTTATGCACAATCCTGTTTTGGGATCGAGGTTTAAAGCAGCAAAATCGCAGGTGGGACAATTCCCTTTCACATAAGCGATGTCACTCTGTTTGGGAACAATTGACATGGTGATGTTAAAATCTTCAAAGACTGAATTGCCGATGGCCTCTACAAATTCCAGCCCAATGTAGAAAGGTGAATGATTGTCTATTTCTATTTCATACTCTGTTAGATCAAGATACATCTTTTGATCCACTTTCTTCGTAATAAAATAGCCGGGCCCTTCGAAAAGTATCGCCGAAGGCTTTTCATCTTCTGAATCCATGATGATCGGCTTTACAATAAAACCATCCTTCTCGGAGTCACCCCATCGATAGTTAAAGTAAAACTCTATCCCTCTGATGCAGACAACTCTGTTTGTGACGAGGTTTATTTGTGAAACAAACTTTGATTTTCCTTTGATTGCGACTCTGATATTCTTCCGATCCGGTGATTTCAACAGTTCAATGTCACCCTTCGGATATACGACCAATTCATCGAGCAGGATGATTTTTTCTTTCTGAACTTCGCTCTCAACACCTTTATTGTCTTGCGAATAGGCAGAAAGGAGAACCAACATTGCAAATCCGGTTACAACAATTTTTTTCATTGCGATGAAGATTATATAATCGATTGCAGGTTTTTCCTGACAGTGTCTCTCAATAAGTTGTTGTGACAGATCAATTGTTGCGACTGATAATACTTTACAAATATATCAGAAATATTTAGCGATGATACCACTTACTGAAAATTTAACGCTAAAAAAGCAAGTATCACTCTAATAATCTGACTTATAGGTCATGCGAATTTAACGGACACAAAAAAGATCCGCCAATACGGATCCGATAAATCACCATGGTCTTTGCCTTCATTGCCATGGCTTTCAATAAAAAAAGAGGATGCATCAATAATTCAGTATTGATGCATCCTCTTTGTCTTATGAGTGGATGATCTTCACATCCACGGCATTCATTCCCTTGGGACCGCGTTCGAGTCGGTAGGTGACAAGGTCACCTTCGCCAATTCCATGCTCGGCATTGCTCTTGTGGAAGAAGTATTTGATCACGCTGTTGCCCTCGCGGATGAACCCGAAGCCGCGTGTCTCATCGTAGAAGTCGACACGTCCTTCCGGGTCGCCCGCTTCTTCGGTCACCTCCTTACGGGGTACTGAGATCTCGATATCCTCCAGTTCAATCTTCTCATCTTCGTGAATGGGTTCAGGTGGGGTATCAATGATCACACCGTTGGCATCGACATAGGCGATCATGTCCTCGAAGGAGCTGGTACCCTGTTGTTTGCGTTCCTCTTTCTTCTTCAGTTTCTCTTTCTTCTTCTGCTGCTTCTGCTTCTCGATCTCTCTTTTGTTGAATGAATTTGATTTTGCCATTGATTCGTTTAAATAGTTTTTTAAGTTATTATGTTGGTACGTTAGTACGTTAATTCGTTCTTAGTTTGAAGTTTGAAGTTTGAAGCTAACAGCTTAAAGCTAAAATCTAACAGCTTAAAACTTAAAACTTAAAACTTAAAGCTAAATTCTAACAGCTAACCCCCTAATTCGCGATCGGCAGCTTCCTGCCCGTAAGCTTCTGGATGTCGTGCAGCATCGGCTTCTCCTCCGACGTACAGAAGGTAAGGGCACGACCGCTGTTGCCGGCACGACCGGTACGGCCGATGCGGTGCACATAGGTCTCCGCCACGTCGGGCAGGTCGTAGTTGATCACCAGGTCGAGCTGGTCGATGTCGATGCCACGGGCAGCGATATCGGTGGCAATCAACACCTTGGTGGTGCGCGCCTTGAAATCGCTCAGCGCCCGCTGGCGCGCGTTCTGTGACTTGTTGCCGTGGATGGCCGCACTGCCGATTCCCGCCTTGCTCAGGATCCGTGCGATCTTGTCGGCACCATGCTTGGTGCGTGAGAAGACCAGCACCGACTTGTCGCGTTCATGTTGCAGCAGGTCGATGAGCAGGTGCTGCTTATCGGGCTTCTCCACCAGGTAGATGCGTTGGTCGATGGTTTCCACAACCGACGAGACCGGTGTCACCTCCACGCGTACCGGCTTATGCAGGATGGTGCGTGAGAGTGTGGCAATGGAGTCGGGCATGGTGGCCGAGAAGAAGAGCGTCTGCTTGTGCTTGGGCAGCAGCGGCAACAGCCGCTTGATGTCGTGGATGAATCCCATGTCGAGCATGCGGTCTGCCTCATCGAGCACGAAGTGACGGATGTGCTGCAGGGTGATGATCCCCTGACCGATCAGGTCGAGCAGCCGACCCGGCGTGGCGACAAGGATGTCGATGCCTCCCTTGAGGGTGTTCACCTGTGCATGTTGCTTCACCCCACCGAAGATCACGGTATGGCGCAGGCGTGTGTATTTGTTGTACTCACGGATGCTGTCATCGATTTGAATGGCCAACTCGCGTGTGGGGGTGAGGATCAGCGCCCTGATCTCTCTTTTCTTTCCCAGGGGTCTGTCAGAGCAGAGCTGCTGGATGATGGGGATGGCAAAAGCGGCTGTCTTGCCTGTACCTGTCTGTGCCAGTCCCAGGATGTCTTTGTTGTGCAGTGCCGGGATGATGGCTTGTTCCTGTATGGGTGTGGGAGTGTTGTATCCTTTTTCACTGAGAGCCCTTAAGATCGGCTCCATGATCTCTAATTCGTTAAATGTCATTCGTTTTGTCTATGACTGCCATTTTTTATTGATGAGGCAGTATTGTTGTTATTGTGACCGCATGTAGGTGGGGATCCTGATTCCCTGCCCGTTGCTACAGGGCGGTTGATGGTTTACTCTCTTACCGTTCCAACCGCACGACGGCAGGACCCGGTTCACGCACTCCTCAGTCCACAGACCCCGGAGTAGGACGTTTATTAACAATTGGTGGGGAAGAACTGAATGAGTAGGACCTGCACACGATATGTTACGGAGGACAAAGATACACAAAAAAATTCACATTTGCATGTTTCACGCTTTTATTAGATAATTGTTCCGGGTTCAGGGTTCAGGGTTCAAAGTTCAGGGTTCATCAAACTATAAACTACAAATTATAAACTGTGAACTATAAACTGTGAACTACAAACTGTGAACTATGAACTATGAACTATAAACCATGAACATACAAACTTAATAACCTAAAAACCTAAAAACGTTTTCAAACTCCCCCAAAAAGCGTTTCCTTTGCACAAAATTTCAGAGAAATGGTCTCAATCGATAACCTCTCAGTCTCATTTGGCGGATTCACACTGCTCGACGGGATATCGTTCGTGCTGAACAGGAACGAACGGGTAGCCCTCACCGGCAAGAACGGCGCTGGCAAGTCGACCCTCCTCAAGATCATGGCGGGACTGCAGCAGCCAACATCCGGCAACCTCTCCTTCCCGAAGGAGGTTTCGATCGGCTACCTGCCCCAGCAGATGAAGTTGAGCGACGGGCGCACCGTACGCGAGGAGGCATCGCTTGCTTTTGAACACCTGCAGAAGATGGAAAGGGAGCTGGATCAGTTGCACCGTGAGATGGCGGAGCGGACCGACTTCGAGTCGGATGCCTACCAGCAGGTGATCGAACGGGCGACCGACCTGCAGGAGTTGCTGCAGATGTCGGGTATCCACAACTTCGAGGCGGAGGTGGAGAAGACACTCACAGGACTGGGGTTCGCGCGTGCGGACCTGGAAAGACCCACCCGCGAGTTCAGTGGTGGCTGGCGCATGCGCATCGAGCTGGCCAAGATACTGCTGCAGGCACCCGACGTGCTACTGCTCGACGAGCCCACCAACCACCTCGACATCGAGTCGATCCAGTGGTTGGAGAACTTCCTCTCCACCCACGCCAACGCGGTGATGCTGGTGTCGCACGACCGTGCCTTCCTCGACGCGGTGACCACCCGCACCATCGAGATCATGCTGGGCGACATCCATGACTACAAGGTGAGCTACAGCAAGTACATGGAGCTGCGCAAGGAGCGCCGAGAGCAACAACAACGGGCATACGAGAACCAGCAGAAACAGATCAAGGAGACCGAGGATTTCATCGAGCGGTTTCGCTACAAAGCCACCAAGTCGAACCAGGTGCAGTCGCGCGTCAAGCAGCTGGAGAAGCTGGATCGCATCGAGGTGGACGAGGTTGACAACTCACGGCTCAACCTGAAGTTTTCACCTGCCCCCCGATCCGGAACCTACCCGGTGATCATGGAGGAGATGGAGAAACGGTACGGTGACCACCTGGTCTTCAGCAACGTGACGCTCACCATCGAGCGGGGTGAGAAGATCGCCTTCGTGGGCAAGAACGGTGAGGGAAAGTCGACACTGGTGAAATGCATCATGCAGGAGATCGACCATGGTGGCAAGCTGGAGCTGGGCCATAACGTGAAGATCGGTTACTTCGCGCAGAACCAGGCACAGCTGCTGGATGAGGAGATGACGGTATTCGAGACCATCGACTATGTGGCGGTGGGCGATATCCGCACCAAGATACGCGATATTCTGGGGGCTTTCATGTTCGGTGGTGAGGCATCGGATAAGAAGGTGAAGGTACTCTCGGGTGGTGAGCGGAGTCGCCTGGCGATGATACGCCTGCTGCTGGAGCCGGTGAACCTGCTGATCCTCGACGAACCCACCAACCACCTCGACCTGGCATCGAAGGATGTACTGAAAAAGGCGATCCGCCAGTTCGACGGTACCGCCATCATCGTGTCGCACGACCGTGACTTTCTCGACGGGCTGGTGGACAAGGTGTATGAGTTCGGTGGCGGCAAGGTGCGGGAACACCTGGGTGGCATCTATCACTTCCTCTCGAAGAAGAAGATGGAGACACTGCAACAGCTGGAGCTCTCCGCATCGCCCACCACGAAGAGAGAAGGAAAGCGGGAGGAGCCGTCGGAGAACAAGCTCTCCTACCAGGAGCAGAAGGAGTTGAACCGGCAGCAACGCCGTCTGGAGAAACAGGTGGAGGAGGCAGAACGGAAGGTATCCTCACTCGAGGAGCAGCTGAAGGCGATGGAGGTGCAGCTGGCCACACCCGAAGGGGCTTCCAACATGGAACTGTTGCAGAAATACCTCGAGATGAAAGCGCGACTGGATCAGGCGATGAACAGCTGGGAGCGAGCAACAACGGAGTTGGAGACGTTTTTTAATTAGTTCATGGTTTATGGTTTATAGTTTATAGTTCAAAGTTCAAAGTTTATAGTTTGAAGTTCATGGTTCATGGTTCGAAAATAGGATTTCAAGTGGCTGAAACGTTAAATAAAAATTTTCAGATGGTTATATAGTATGCAGGTTGTAATTTTGGGTATCAAATTATCCCCGGAATTATGGCAACAATCAATCGATTTGAGGATCTGGAAATTTGGCTCAAAGCAAGGGAATTATGTAAAGAGTTAAGAAGTTTGAGTGATAGCAACAAGCTATTTTCCAGAGATTACGCATTGAAAGATCAAATGAATCGTTCATCAGGATCCATAATGGATAACATCGCAGAAGGATACGGACGTGGAGGAAACAAGGAATTTGTCAACTTTCTCTCTATCTCTTTGGGATCTTGCAATGAGACAAAATCCCAACTTTACAGAGCATCTGATTTTAAATATATTACTGATGAGGAAAAAGAACAACTGTTCGCAAAAATTGATAAACTTAGCTCCGGAATTATGGCATTGATCAATTACCTGAGAGAGTCAAACCTAAAAGGAATCAAATATAAATAAAACTAAGTTCCCTAAAAAATGCGAACAACAACTGTATCAAAATGTTTTAATTATAATGTTGAAATTCGACTGGCTGCTTGAACAAGAATTCTTGTATAACAGACATCAAACCTTGAACTCCAAACTCTGGACCTTGAGCTCTGAACATTGAACTTCAAACCAAAAACATCAAACCAAGAACATCAAACCAAGAACGAATATATGGGCAACATAAGCAAATTCATACTCAACAAGATCATGGGATGGAAGGTGATCAACACGTTCCCCGAGGTGCCCAAATGTGTGCTGGCAGTGGCACCCCACACCAGCAACTGGGACTTCGTGGTGGGCAAGCTGGCCTACAACTCGCTGGGGCGGCAGGCCAACTTCCTGATCAAGGCGGAGTGGTTCTTTTTCCCTTTCAACCTCTTCTTCGGCAGCATCGGAGGGATACCGGTAAAACGGGGTAAGAGCGGATCGCTGACCGACATCCTGGCCAATGAGTTCCGGACACGCGACTGGATGCACCTGGGCATCACCCCCGAGGGCACTCGCAAGCCGGTGAAGGAGTGGAAGAAAGGGTTCTACTTTATTGCTGTGAAGGCACGGGTGCCGATCCTGCTCATCGGACTGGATTATGGCAGGAAGGAAGCCCGCGTGCTCGATCTCTTCTACCCCACCAACGACTACCGCAAGGACATCGTGACCATCAAATCATACTACAAGGATGTACAGGCGAAGAAGCCTGAGAATTTCATCCTCTGATACTTCATTGTCCTCGAGAAGAATCAAATACAATTCCGATGTTCCCTTTTCTTATTCTTCGCCGAAGTTAAGGGATAGCTGGATCCCTTCGGGCGGCATCAGTTCCTGATCGGCTTCGGCATTCTTCAGGGTGAGCCCCATCAGGCGTATCTTGCGGTCGAGCAGGTCGTCGGCCTGCAGCAGCAACTCCTTGCCCAGGTCGAACAGTTCGCTGTAGGTGCGGATGTAATGCCCCACGGTGCGACTGCGGGTGATCACCGTGAAATCGGCATACTTGATCTTGAGGGTGAGCGTGCGTGCCATGAACTTCTTCTTCTCGGCACGTCGATGTACCTCCAGCGCCAGCTGGTCGAGTGCCGACAGCATATCGACCATCTCCTCCAGGTCGTCGGCGTAGGTCTCCTCGGCACCGAGCGACTTGCGTACCCGCTCCGACTCCACCTCCCGGTTGTCGATACCCCGCGCAAAGTGGTAGTAGGCGATGCCCGCCTTGCCGAACTCACGCACCAGGTCGATCTCCTCCCACTGCTTCAGATCCTTGCCCGTCTGGATGCCCAGCTCGGCCATCCGTGCGGCCGTGACCCTACCCACCCCGAAGAACTTGCCGACCGGCAGCTGCTCCACGAACGCCTCGGCCTGCTCCGGTTCAATCACGTAGAGCCCGTCGGGTTTACGGTAGTCGGAAGCGATCTTGGCGAGGAACTTGTTGTAGGATACGCCTGCGGAGGCGGTGAGACGGGTACGGTTGTAAATCTTCTGTTTGATCTCACGGGCGATGAGGGTGGCCGAGCGGTTGCCCTTGTGGTTGACGGTGACGTCGAGAAACGCCTCGTCGAGAGAGAGCGGTTCCACCTTGTCGGTATACTCGAGGAAGATCTGCATGATCTGACCGGAGATGTTTCGATAGTGTTCGAAACGGGGCATGACGAAGATCAGGTGGGGACACTTGCGTAGCGCTGTGACGGAGGGCATGGCTGAGTGGATGCCATACTTCCGTGCCTCATAGCTGGCGGCGGCTACCACACCCCGTTTGCCTCCATAGCCCACAGCGACTGGCTTGCCGCGATAATCGGGATTGTCGCGCTGTTCGATGGAGGCATAAAATGCATCCATATCGACATGGATGATCTTCCGGTTCATAGGGACAAATATAGCGGCAATTTGTTACATATCAAAGCAGAGGGGTGTTGTATCTTCTTTTAAAAGATCTATTTGTGCGATTTACTTGCTACGGTTTTCAGGATCACTCCGCTTGCGTAAATAACTGAGGGAATCATCCAGAAAAAAAAGATTTCGGGAGATCCACTCACGCCGTTGCATTCAAACTAAACCGCCCGCTGTCTCACTTCTCTCCCAAGATCCGTTTGCAGACCATCTCGGCGCTGATCACCGCCATGGGCAGACCCGCTCCGGGTGTGGTGGAGGCACCCACATAGTAGAGGTTGCCATACTCCTCGTCGTAGTTCTTCGGACGGAGGGCACCGATCTGGCTCAGCCGGTGTGAGAGTCCCAGACCGCTCCCCATGTAGAGGTTGAACTGCTTCTCCCACTCTTGCGGGGTGTAGATGGTGCGGGTGACGATATGGGGCATGATGTCGATGCCGATGCGCCTGGAGAAATCGTTGAGGATGCTGTCGACGATCTCGTCGCGGTCGCTCCAGTCGGGCTTGTACTGCAGACTGGGCACGGGGCAGACGATGAAGAGGCTCTCGCACCCCTCCGGTGCACACCGGGGGTTGTGTTTCGAGACCGCATTCACGTAGTAATAGGGTTTCTGCAGCGAGTCGGGGTTCTTCAGCACATTGTGGGCATATGCCTCGAAGTTGGTGCCGAGGAAGTAGTTGTGCAGGTCCAGGTCGGGCAGCTTACGGTCGATGCCGATGTAGATGGTGAGGTAGCCCATGGTCCACTCCATCTTGCGGAGCTTCGCTTCGGAGAACTTCTTCCGCTGCAGCACCCGTCCCCGGAAGAGGGCCGCATCGGCGTTGATCAGGAAGGTGTCGGCCTCGTAGTGGTTGCCCTCGCTGTCGGTGAGTCGCGTGATGCGGTCGCCCTCCGCCTCCACCGCCGTGACCTCGGTGTTGTAGTGGAAGGTGGCACCCCGCTGTTGCAGCGCCTGGACCATCCCCTCCACGATCTGGTACATGCCCCCCTCCACATTGTGGTAGCCGTCGTGCCGGAACTCGGTGTAGGAGAGCAGGCTGTAGATGGCCATGGTGTCGAAGGGGGTGCGTCCCAGAAAGAAAGCCACCAGCGAGACGATCTGTCGTGCCTCCTGAGAGTCGAAGTATTGCTTCACATGCTGCCAGAACATCTTCATCAGCACGGGGATGTGCACCGGGTTTACCTTCATCAGGGCGGCAAAGTATTCAAGGTAGCTGTCGAAGTTGTTGCGTATCACGATGTCGAACGTGTCGTGGAAGAGGGCACCCGACTTCTGCAGGTAGCGCTCCATCTTCGCCTCGAAGTGGGGCTCGATGTCGCGGAACTGCTCCGCCAGATGATGAATATCCTTGTGCAGGCGGAAGCTGCGCCCCCCGGCGAAGTGCACCGAGTAGAGCGGGTCCAGCTCCACGAAGCGGAAGGGCATCTCCACGCCACACAGCTTCATGAAATCGGTGAAGACGTAGGACATGCTGAAGAAGCTGGGGCCGGTGTCGAAGGTGAACCCCTCCTTCTCGAGACGGTTGAGCCTTCCGCCGGGGCGGCTGTTCTTCTCAAGGAACTGCACCTCGTATCCCCTGCTTTGCAATAGCAGTCCGCTGGAGAGGCCTCCCAGTCCGGTGCCGGTGATGATCACTTTCTTCTTCATTGTGGTTGGTGTTTTTTGGTGAATGCGGGATAGAGCTCATCCCTCACCCAGCTGAAGCCGGGAGCGATGGAGAGCGCTTTGCGGTAAAAGGAGTCGGCCATGGCGATGTTTTTGGTCTCCTCGTAGGCGGTAGCGAGCTGCACCAGCAAGGCCAGGTAGTTCCAGTCACCCTTGCCGTCGGGAGCCATCAGCCGCTCGGCGTGCCGGTAATGCTCTATGGCCCGCTCCTTCGAGCCACCGAAAAGGGGTGGCATGAAATAGTCGATGTTGCCCAGCTGGATGTAGCCCAACGCATTCTGGTCGTCGTTGGCGACGGACGCTTTGGCTGCATCGAGGCTTTTGGGTCCCAGCCTGGGTGCCTTCAGTTTTGCCAGGCCAATCTGGAAGCCCAGATAGGCGGACTCGTAGGCCTGCATCTGAGGAATCCGGTAGTTCGCCGCTTTGAGCCGGTCGATCCGTTCAAGGCTGCGCTGCAGGTAAATCTTCGCCTCGCTTTTGCGGTTGTTGCCAATGCACCACCCGACATAGCCATATTCGTAATTGAGCAGCTCCAGTTCCCGCTCGTGGCTCTTGTCCGGTTCGGCATGCATCGCCTCAATGGTTGTTTTCCAGGTCGCCATGTCGTTTGTCAGGTAAGCCCGGTAGATGGTCTCTTTCTCCCCGCCTGTCACGAGGTTGCAGCAGAGCGTGAATAGCAACAGGGTAATCAATTTTTGTGTCATATTTTTTTAGTTGTCGGATATCAGTTGTAAGTTGTAAGTTGTAAGCTGTAAGTTATCAGTTGTCATTTTTTTAGTTCCAGGTTCATCAAACTTCAAACTATGAACCATGAACTATGAACCATAAACCATGAACTATGAACTATGAACCATGAACCATGAACTATGAACCATGAACCATGAACTATGAACTTTAAACATTGTATCGTTCCAGTGCCCGTTTGCGGGCGAAGGAGTGATCGATCATCGGTGCCGGGTATGCAGAACTCCCCAGCTCTGGGATCCAGCGGCGAATGTACTCTTGTCGGGGATCGAACCGTTTCTGTTGCTCTGCGGGGTTGAAGATCCGGAAGTAGGGTGCCACATCGCATCCGGTGCCGGCTACCCACTGCCAGTTGCCGTTGTTGGCCGCCAGGTCGAAGTCGAGCAGCTTCACCGCAAACCAGGCTTCCCCCCATCGCCAGTCGATGAGCAGGTGCTTGGTGAGGAAGCTGGCGGTCACCATCCGCACGCGGTTGTGCATGAAGCCGGTGGCGTTCAGCTCGCGCATGCCGGCGTCGACCATCGGGTAGCCGGTGGTGCCGTTGCACCAACGACTGAAATCCTCCTCGTTGTTCTCCCAGAGGATTGCCTCATACTTCTTCCGGAAGGGATCCTCTGCCACATGGGGGAAGTGCCAGAGCACTTGCATAAAGAACTCGCGCCAGACTAGCTCCTTCAGATAGGTCTCGCTGAGCAACGAGGCGCGCAGTGCCAGCTTGCGGATGCTGACGGTGCCGAAGCGCAGGTGCACTCCCATGCGGGTGACACCATTTTCCAGTGCCGGCAGGTCGCGTGTATGCACATAGTCGGCAATCACCCCGTCGTCGGGATCTGCCGGTGGAAATTGAAATCCGGGATCGCGGAAGCCGATCGCTGCGAGTGTCAACACTGGCGGCACCTCTTTCAACAGGTTTCCAAGCAGCTCCTCCGAGGGAAAGAAGAGCTGCTCCCCCTCGTGGTATTTAGCAAGCCAGGCACGTGAGTAGGGCGTGTAGACGCTGTAGGGTTTTCCCGCAGCGGTAAGGATTTCATCCTTGTGAAAGATCACCTGATCCTTATAGCGGCGGAGCGGCACTCCCCTGCTAGCCAGCAACTGCTCCACCTGCCGGTCGCGGGCAACGGCATAGGGCTCGTAGTCCTCGTTGCAATAAACAGCCGTGACGTGATAATCTTCCAGCAGCTTCTCAAAAACCTCCACAGGTCTGCCTTTCAGACAATGGATGCCGGAGTGATGCTGTTCCCGCAGGCGGCGGTTCATCGCCTCAATCGTGGCATAGATAAAGGCGACCCTGCGATCCTCTTTCTCGCTGAGGGCATCCAGTATCTCGCTGTCGAAGATGAAGAGGGGCAGCACGGGGCGACCGGAGCGGAGGGCCTGCCAGAGCGCGTGGTTGTCCTCCAACCGCAGGTCCCGCCGGAACCAGCAAACAGTCACCTTCGTTTCACTTTGCGATAACATGCATTTTTCTTTTTCAGTCTATTGTGTGATATATCCGGACATCTATATTTCATTCATCTGATGGTTCCTTTTCCGCACCATCTTGTCAATTAGTGTAACCATACAGGTGCCATTCCCATATTTTGCGGGACAGACCCGCCCCATTATCATATGGTTCGTCCTTTCCATCGGAACGACTTTTGTCTTTTGTTGATGAGCGAGCGCAGGATAAAGGCTCCCAGCATCACCTGCTGTGGCAGGAACAGCTGCAGGTTGTCGCCCACCCTCATGCCGGCAGTCAGCGATGCCGCGATGCGCGTGAGCAGCGTGGCTGCGAGCCATAGAGAGAGCCATTCCCATCTTCCCAAAACGAGGAAGGAGATGAAGCCGAGGGTGGTGACCAGCCAGTAGAGGATGGCCGCAACCGAAGAGTTGCCGAAGAAGTGGGTGACGTTCTTCGAGAACCCCTCCACCGCTTCCGGCAGTGAGTGATACATGCGGCAGCGCACCCCCCTGATGCCGGTGAGGCAGCTCACCCGGCGGCGCTGCCGCTTCAGGTGGCGGGCAATCTCGATATCCTCGGCACGGCTCACGCGGAACTGCCGGTGGGGTTGCATCTCTTTGTAGGTATCATGCCGGAACAGCATGTACTGACCGTTGGCGGCTGAGAGCGAGGAGAATCCCGAGAGGCGCACCAGCGGTAGTGGCAGCAGCGTAAGCAGGATGATCTGCATGTTGGGAACGGTAATCTTTTCTCCGAGCGTCTGCATCTCCTGTGTGGGGAAAACGCTCATCAGGTCGCACCGGTGTCGCTGCACATATTGCAGTGAGCGGTCGAGCACCCCCTCTCCCACCCGCACATCGGCATCGAGGAAGAGGAGATAATCGCCCTTGGCCTCCTTTGCCAGACAGTGGCAGGCGTGGTTCTTGCCGGACCAGCCGTCGGGCAGCCCCTCACTGCGGATCAACCGGAAGCGTGTATCACGTTCACCGAACTCTTCCACGATCGCAGCGGTACGGTCGGCGGACTGGTCGTCGCAGACGATGATCTCCAGTATCCAGTCGGTGAGGGTGGTGAGGTCGCCCAGCAGACTGCCGATATTCGCCTCCTCGTCGCGTGCCGGGATCAGTAAAGAGAGAGTCGGATGCGGCATCGTTGCAGCGATTGGCTTGATGTCTGCAGTTATCACGGAGCTACCCTCACCCTTTGCATTGCGTGCCGGCAGCCGCTCCCGGAAGAGGAGGTTGACCAGTGCGACCAGCAGTTGCAACAGTGCAAAGGCAAGGATGAAGCAGGTGATGTATTCCATCATTCGGTGCGTGCTGTTTGAGTAGTGAGACAATCGGCATAAAACAGGTTGTAGGCCTCTTCCAGTGTTTCGCGGCGGAACGGACCCTCGTAGTCGCGCAGGTAGATGTATAAAGAAGGCTTCGGATGCGCCAGGTAGTCGATCATGTTGACCGACATCAGCAATTGCACCGCTCCCTCCCTGCCCTGCAGGATACGCTCAATCCCCTTCTCGAAGCGGAAGCGCGTACAATAGAGCGACTGCAGACTGCCTTGCGGATAGATCAGCACCATGTTCTCCGGGTCCTGCAACAGCGATGTTGCGTACTGCAGCGACTCCACCACCTCGCGGCTCTTCCTGTTGACCGAGAAGGCGCCGGTATAGTTGAAGAAGCGGAAGCGGAGCAGCTGATCCTCCTGCATCATGAAGTGAAACCTGCGCTTCACCACCTCCAGCTTCAGGTACATCGCCCAGAATCCGTCCCACCAGCCAATGTGGTTCCCAATCAGCAACACCGGCTTCCCCCGGTCGGCAAACGACCCCTCAATCGTCACCCTTCGAAAATGGCGCTTCAGCAACCAGCGGGTGTAGTGCTGGAAGAAGGGGTAGATGAAGAAGTGGTGTTTCGAGCGGAGCATTGTGGTGTGGTTAGTCGTTTTTTATAGTCTGATTTTTTTTGCTTATTGTGTGCGTATGAATAGGGTCAATTAAACGGATCTACTTCAATCTGAATCAGTTTATTTGCTCAGCAGGATCAGCATGAAGAAGAGCGTCTGCACCACAAAGAGGGGCAGCGCCATCGGATTGCGGTCGCACACCTTCATCAGATGGCGCACCGTGTGGAAGGTCACCGCCAGCGCACCCCACATCAGGTAGTTCTGCAGGGGTACGATCTCATTCTGCCATGACCACATGTCCATCTTCGGGGCTACCTGCTCCATGATCAGGTCGTAGCCTACCATCAGCAGTGAAGGCCAGACAATGCCGTTGAGCAGGTTGCGGCGGCGTGTGGTGAAGATGGCGGAGGTGAGGTAGATCATCAGCACCCAGTTGAGGCCGATGAGCGGTGGTGTGCCAAGGATCTTGGGCCCCAGTCCGCTGCCGTAGAGGTAACTGCCAAAGAGCACACCGGTATTGACGCCCCACATCTCCACCAGGAAGCCGGCGGTGAGGACGAAGAGGTAAAAGAGTATCCTGTTGAGTTGTCCCCCTTTCCGACGATCACGGTCGTACCAGATGAGCAGCGCCAGCGAGAGCAGCAGCACCAGCGGTGTCAGCAGCATGAAGTAGCGGTGCGTGAAGGGAATGATGAATCCGGCCACCCCCACGGCGTAGATCACCGCAATACGGCGGATCATCTCTCTCTCTTTGACGGTGTATCGGGGCATGATATTTAGCGATTAGGGGTCAGTGGTCAAGGATCAGTTGTCAGGGATCAGTTGTCAGGGATCAGTTGCAAGTTGTAAGTTGTAAGTTTATTATTAAACCATGAACCATAAACCATGAACCATAAACTATGAACCATAAACCATGAACCATAAACCATGAACCATAAACCATGAACCATAAACCATGAACCATAAACTATGAACCATAAACTATAAACCATGAACTTTTTGATATATCATCTTGAACCATTCGGTGAAGCATTCGGGATGCTCTCTCATCTCCTGCTGCAGGGCATTGGGTGAGATGTAACGCCACTCATCTACTTCGTCAGGGTGCGGCAGTGGCAGCTCATCGCTGGTGAGGGTGAAGACACGGTCATATTCATACTCTGTCAGCATCTCGTCGACCTTGGCCCGGTAGACAAAGTCGAAGAGGTGCAGCAACTCCTCACCGGCATCCATTCCCATCTCCTCCCGCAGGCGGCGGCGGGCAGCAATGTCATGCGCCTCTCCCGGGTAGGGATGGGTGCAACAGGCATTGGTCCATAGGCAGGCGGAGTGGTACTTCCCGGCAGCACGACGGTGCAGCAGCCAGTCGCCGGCTGAGTTGAAGACCAGTACGGAAACGGCACGGTGCAGGGCGGGCAGGCGGTGTGCTTCCATCTTGTTCATGGTGCCGAAAGGGTTGTCCTGCTCGTCGACCAGCTGCACCAGTATTTCATGATTACTCATACAATTTCCAAATGGAGTTTGTGTTTGATCACAGCACCCGAGAGTAGCCGGAACTTCTCCGCGTTGGGCACACGGATGCGTCTGGAGACCAGCTCACCGGCCGGGGTATCACGGATCTTACCGAGCAGCCGCATGTAGTATTGGTAAGCGATGTGTACTGCCAGTCGCGAGTTGTCGGGCAGTCGACGGATCCCCTTGAGTGCCTCGGCGAAGTCCGTCTCAATGTCGCGCACCAGCTCCTGCTTGGTCGCCTCGTCGAACTGTTCCATGGTGAAGCCTGGGAAGTAGACACGTCCCAGTTCCACCACATCCTGCTTCAGGTCGCGCAGAAAGTTGACCTTCTGGAAAGCGGAGCCCAGCCGCATGGCGGAAGCCACCAGCTCTCCGAAAAGGCGGTCGTTGCCGTCACAGAAGACGCGCAGGCACATCAGCCCCACCACATCGGCCGATCCGTAGATATACTGATCAGCCTCCAGCCGTGTGGTGTAAATCTTCTTCTCCAGGTCGGCCCGCATACTGGCCAGAAACGCACGGATGTAGGCATCGTCAATGTGATAGCGGTTTACGGTGAGCAGGAAGGCATGGATCACCGGGTTGGAGCTGACACCCTGCTCCTGTGCAAAGTTGTAGTCGGCCTCGAAGCGGTCGAGCAGTGCCCGCTGGTCCTGCCCATGGAACGAGTCAACGATCTCATCGGCCAGTCGCACAAAACCATAAATGCCGTGTACCGCCTCTCTGACAGAGGGTGAAAAGAGTTGGGTGGCAGAATAGAAGGAGGTGCTGTAGTGCCTGGTCACCTCGCGACTCATCCCGAAGGAGAGTGCCCGGTATTTGAGGAATCCGGTGTTTTCGGTAATCATTTGTCAAGGTTATTAAATGGACTGCCATCCGACACTGGAAGGCAGAGGCAAATATAACAGCATTTTTCGGATTTCACCCAGCGGTGCAAAGTTTCATTCCAACTTTAACTATTCAGACAAGAAAAATATGCGGCCCCTCATGAGGCAGCAACTTGGTATGAATGTTTAAAAAGAAGGAATAGAGGCAGCGTAAGTCAGCCAGCTATGTATTTGAATGCCTCATAAACCAGGAAGGCAGGCCATACGATCGCTTTCAGGAATCCCAGCACCCCCATCCAGAAGGTGGCTGCGGTAGAGATGTACCAGACAGCCGCACCAATCACCCCCAGTCCGTAGACCGCATCACCCGCGGAGCCGCTTCGTTGTGTTTTCTCGCACATAATCTTACTTGTTTAAATAATGATATCCAACCGGATAGCATGGCATTCTCTGGAACCATGCACGATGCAAATATAATAAAATTGCAACAAACAAGCGCATCTGTAGCATAAAAAAAGAACTGAAAATGAAGCTGTTTGCCCACTCGGGGTCTTGGTGCTTTCCCATCATGATCCCGGAGGGAAATTTGAGGTGATGGGGAATCACGTGTTGATTGCTTACACCGGGAACTGGAGGGTGACGCGGGTGCCCTCCCCATTGGAGGAGAGAGCGACCGAACCCTTGTGCAGCAACATCATCTGACGGCATATGCTCAGTCCTATCCCCGAACCGCCTGGCTTGGTGCTGTAGAAAGGGATGAACACCTTCCCCTGTGCCTCTGCCGAGATGCCACAACCATTGTCGGAGACGGTGATCCGGATGTTGTCACCCTCCTGTAATGCATCAATCCTGATTTGTGGAGTTGGGATCTGCACCGTCGCCTCGTGTGCGTTTCGCAACAAGTTGATCAGCATCTGATCCACCATGTTGCGGTCGGCACGAAAGACCAGCTGCTCCGGATAACAGCTGAAGGTGAATCGGATCTGATCGGCCTCGACAAGCTGCTGTAGCGACCTGAGCATGTCGGCGGCACGGATGGATTGCATGGCCGGCTGCGGTATGCGGGTTAGCCGGCGGTAGTTCTCCACGAAGGCGAGCAACCCGGCACTCCGCCGGTGAATTGTTTGCATGGCCCGTTGCATGTTCCGGCACTCCTCCTCGCTTTGGAGCGACAAGGCCCCCTCTTTCCCCAATGTCTCCGAGAGGGAGATGATGGGTGCGATGCTGTTCATGATCTCATGGGTGAGCACGCTGATCAGCTTCTGCCACGCTTCCGCCTCCGCCTCCTCCATGTAGGCATGTTGTGCCCGATCGCGAAACAGCTGCAACGCCTCGTCCATCTCTTTCGACAGGTGGTTGAGTTCCTGGTCCGGGCTATTTTGCGGGTAGTGAAACGAGTAATCGGCATGGCGGATGCCGGAGATCATCCGCTCGATGCGGGAGATCAACCGTTTCCTGTCCTGGTAAAGAGAGAAGGAGAGAGCCAGGGTGGCGATGAGCAGGAGGATGGAGGAGAAGTAGAGCGCATGCAGGAAGAGCCATGCAGCTGTCAGCGACAACAACAGGATGGTTGTGATCTTGATCAGGTAGAGATATCTGGAAGCTATCTTCATCTTATTTGTCCATCTGTTTGCCCATCTTGCGATAGAGGGCGAAGCGCGAAATCCCCAGCAGGTCGGCCGCACGGTTCATGTTCCCTTCGGCCTGTTTCAGTGCCTGATCGATGGCACCCCGCTCCAACTCCTCCAGGTTGAGGCACCTGGTCCTGTTTCCCGGTGTGACCGGTGTGAGCAGAAAGTCGTCGGCATAGAGTACATAGCCCGATGCCAGAATCACAGCCCGCTCCATGGCATGTTGCAACTCACGCACGTTGCCAGGCCAGGGATACTCCTTCAGCTTGCGTTGTGCCGATGTGGCGATGCTCCGGATCTCCTTCTTGTACTTGCGGCAATAGTTCTCCCGAAAAAAATCGGCCAGCAGCAGGATGTCGTTTCCTCTCTCCCGCAGGGGAGGGATTTGCAACTCGATGGTGTTGATGCGGTACAACAGGTCGCGACGGAACTCACCCCGTTCTGTCATCTCATGGATGTGTGCATTGGTGGCGCAGATCAGTCGCACGTTGATGGGGTGCGCCTTTGTGGATCCCAGGCGGATCACCTCTCTCTTCTCGATCACCGTGAGCAGTTTCGACTGCATGAAGGGCGACAGGTTGCCGATCTCATCCAGGAAGAGTGTCCCATCGGAGGCCACCTCGAAACGCCCCTGCTTTTCCTTCTTCGCATCGGTGAAGGCACCCTTCTCATGGCCAAACAGTTCGCTTTCGAAGAGTGACTCGGGGATACTCCCCAGGTCGATGTGCACAAATGGTTTCTCGGCGCGTGGGGAGGAGTGGTAGAGCAGATGGGCTACCAGATCCTTTCCCGTTCCGTTCTCGCCCAGCAGCAGGATGTTGGCATCGGTATCCTTCAGCTTGTCGACGGTGTCGAACAGTCGCTGCATCACCTCGCTCTCGCCCACGATCTCAGGGAGGGGCGTCCTGTTGCTTTCGAGGACAGACAGCTGCTTTCTGAGTTGTGTCACTTCGTTCCTGCTCTTACTCAACTGCAGTGCTGAAGAGACCGTGGCCAGCAGCTTCTCGCCCTCCCATGGCTTGGGGATGAAGTCGGTGGCCCCCGCCTTGATGGCTCTCACCACCTTCTCGGTATCGCCATAGGCGGTGATGAAGATCACCACCGCGTTGGGATCGATGGCACGGATCTGTTCCAGCCAGTAGAACCCCTCCTGTCCGCTGCTGGCATCGTGGTGAAAATTCATGTCGAGCAGGATCAGATCGGGATGGTATGACTCCATGAAGTGGATGATCCGTTCAGGTTGCGTGGTCACCTTCACCTTCTCCACGTGTGGTTGCAACAGCAGGTTGAGCGCGAAGAGTATGTCTTCGTTGTCGTCCACGATCAGTATCTTGCCCTCTTTTTGCATGCTTTTTCTGAATGAGGAACCCCGTACGAGCAAACGCTGAAAAGATTGAGACAATTGCGCATCAGATGCGGTATTTCAGGGAATAATCTGTCCAGTTTCTCCGGGAGCCGGTTTCATGTACAAATATAGACCATTTATTCGGTTCAAATTGTGTGATATCGAACATACTTTGTGCGATAATGCACTCCAATTTCCACCTTCAACATTCTCATATAGCTCTTTTTCTGTTATTTACCTGTTTGGCACGCCATTTGATTATGAAGAATTGCATGAGATACATTTTTCTTTTCATTCTTTATTCAATCTGCACAGGGCAACTCACAGCGCAGGACTCGCTTCGTCTCACTCTCGACGAGGCAGTCGCGCTTGCCCGTGCTCAGTCACCCCAGGCAGTGGCAGCGCGGCACCAATACCGCGCTGCCTACTGGAACTGGCGTACCTTCAAGGCCGATTACCTGCCAAGCCTCTCCTTCAACAGCTATAGCTCCCTCAACCGCTCCATCAGTCCAGTCACCCTGCCCGACGGCAGCGACAGCTTCCTGCACAGGAACCAGCTGCTCAACGAGGGGACCCTCACCATCAACCAGAACATCGCTCCCCTGGGCGGAAGCCTCTTTCTTGAGACGGGTGTGCAGCGCCTCAATCTCTTCACCGACAAGCGGCGCTCTTTTAAGTCGACCCCCGTGGTACTAGGCTACTCGCAGAACCTGTTCGGCTACAACAGGCTGAAATGGGACAAGAAGATTGAACCTGCACGATATGCACAGGCAAAAAAGAGTTACCTGGAGACGCTGGAGCTGGTGGCCGCAATGACCGCCAACAAGTTCTTCGCCCTGGCCACAGCACAGAGCAAGCTGCAGTCGGCCGACTACAACTATGCGGCGGCCGACACCCTCTTCCGTTATGCAAAGGGAAGGTACGACATCGGCACCATCACCGAAAACGAGATGTTGCAACTGGAGATCAACCACCTCACGGAACAGAGCAACCGCCTCAATGCCGCCATGGAGGTGGAGAACGCCATCCAGGAGCTGCGCAGCTTCCTGGGCATACGCGATAATGTGGAGATGGTAGCGGTGATCGGCAGTGAGCTGCCCATCTTTATTGTACCCGTGGCGGATGCGCTTCACTTTGCCTGGCAGAACAGTCCCGACATCGAGTGGTATGCCCTCCAGCAGCTGCAAAGCGAAAGCAGCGTGGCGCAGGCAAAGGCATCGCGGGGACTGAAGGCGGACCTCTACATGCAGGTGGGACTGACACAGACGGCTACACGGCTGAATGACGCCTACCGCAGTCCGATGGATCAGCAACTGGTGAGTCTCGGCATCCGCATCCCCCTTGTCGACTGGGGTGTGGGCAAGGGACGCGTGGAGGTGGCGCGCAGCAACCTGGAAAAGACCAAGACAGAGATCGCACAGGCCCGCACCGACTTCGAGGCCAACGTGATCAAGCTGGTGAAGCAGTTCAACCTGCAGGCGGGCAAGGTGGCCATCGCACAAAAGACATCGGTGCGTGCCGCACGCAGAAATGAGGTGGCCTACCGCCTCTACCTGCTGGGCAAGTCCACGCTGCTCGACCTCAATGCATCCATCGCCGAGAAAGACAGTTCTCAACGCGCCTACATCAGCGAGATGCACAACTACTGGAACCTCTATTACGCCCTACGGAGCATAACGGGATACGATTTCCAGTTGAACGCTCCCATCCTTGTCGGGGAACAGGAATTTTAACAACGAAAATGACATGAACAACAAAAACAATACCGGCAGCTTCCATGAATCGCGCGACTCATCGATGGACATCAAGCTGAAGAAGAGATCATTCCTGCGGCGACACAGACTGCCGCTGCTGGGGGTTGCAGCTTTTGCACTGTTCATTGCCTACCTCATCTTCACGCTGTCGGGCGGGCGAAAGCAGCGGATTGAGGAGGAGAAGATCACCATCGCCGAGGTGACGGAAGCACACTTTCTCGATTATGTGGATGCCGAAGGCATCGTGCAACCCATCCTCACCATCATGCTGAACACGCCTGAGGCGGGGATCGTGAAGGAGATCGTCGCCGAAGAGGGGGCGATGCTGGAACGTGACGCGCTCATTCTGACACTGCAGAACCCTGAGCTGGAAAGAGAGATTGAGGAGCAACAGGAGGAATGGGAGCAACAGCGCATACTTTATCAGGAGAAAAAGGTGGAGATGGAGCAGAAATCGATACTTTTGCAGCAGCAGGCGCTGCAGGCCCGCTATGAGCTGAGCCGTCTGGAGAAAGACCTGCGGCTCGGGGAAGAGGAGTACCGGATGGGGGTGAAGAGCAAGGCACAGCTTGATGTGCAGCGCGAGGAGTTCGATTACAGGACCAAAAGCACCCTGTTGCAACTGGAAGGATTGAGGCAGGACAGCAGCGCTACCCTGCTGCGGCGCGAACTGATGGAGAGGGAGCTGGAGCGCGCCGGCAGAAGCATGGCTCATGCCCGCTCACGGATGGACAACCTGATGGTAAGGGCCACCACCGCGGGGCAGCTCAGTTTTCTCAACGTCACCCCCGGTCAGCGCGTGGGGAGATCGGAACAGATCGGTGAGATCAAGGTGATGGACAACTACAAGATCCACACACAGCTGAGTGAATATTACATCGACCGGCTTACCGTGGGACTGCCCGCAACGGTCACCTATCAGGGCACCCGATTCCCGTTACGGGTGTCGAAGGTGGTGCCCGAAGTGAGAGACCGGCAGTTCCGGGTGGACCTGGTCTTCACGAACGACCAACCCGACAACCTGCGCATCGGCAAGAGCTACCGACTGCAGATTGAGCTGGGACAACCCGAGACAGCGATGGTGATGCCACGGGGCGACTTCTTCCAGTACACCGGCGGGCAGTGGATCTACAAGCTGAACAGCAAGGGCGACAAGGCAGTGAAGACACCCATCACCATCGGCCGGCAGAACCCCGTGCAGTACGAGATTCTAAGCGGGCTGGCACCCGGTGACCGGGTAGTGGTGAACGGCTATGCATCCTTCGGGAACGTGGAGGAGTTAATCATTCAATAACAGACATGAAAAACGGAACGACAACCATTCACATATGATCAAACACTATCTCACCGTAGCCTGGAGGAACCTCCTGAAATACAAGACACAGAGCATCATCAGCATCGTGGGACTGGCCATCGGCTTCACTGCCTTCGTCTTCACCCTCTCCTGGATCAGGTATGAGAAGGGGTACGACAGCGACAATCCCGATGCAGAGAGGATATACCGTCTCTTTTTCAATGACTCCACCCAGGTTGAAGGGGTGACGAATATGACACCCAAGATCCTGGCCTCCTACTTGATGAAAAACTATCCGGAAGTTGAGGCTGCGACCAGCATCTATTCCTACAAGACAGATCTGAACCTGAACGAAAAAGCGTTCCTCACGGATGTGCATATCGTTGCGGCCGACACCTTTTTCTTTCCAGTTTTTTATCCGGAGATCGGGATATCATACCCACCCACCATTCCCCCAAACAACTATCTACTTACCGCGAGCACTGCTAAAAAGCTGGGCTTAAAGGATGAGCAAAGTGGAACAAAGATCGACTCGCTGCAGATCCATCTGTTGGCTGTCGTGCCCGACAAACCGATGCAAAGCAATGTACCCTTCGATCTGATCATGGTGTCTCAACCCGAAGAAATCAAAGAGAATCCATGGGGCTACCAAGACAGCTTCACCTACATACGGGTAAAGGAGGGCATCAACATTGCGCACCTGCAGGAGAAACTGGAGGAGATAAGCATCGAAAATCAAGTTGCTGAAAATACCTCTTTTACCCAGAAGTTCTCCTGCCGACTGGTGCCACTCTCCAACCTGCGCATTCTCCATCCCAACACGGAGGTGGCCATACGATACCAGCAGCTCAGGCTCTTTGCAGGGGTTTCCCTGCTGGTGATCATCAGTGCCTTCTTTAACTTCCTGATGCTCTTCATCAACAAGATAAAGATCCGTCGCCGTGAGTGGGAACTGCACCAAGTGAACGGAGCCACCAACCTGCAGCTGCTGCTCATGCTCTTTTGCGAGTTTGCGATGCTCCTGCTGATTGCACTGGCCATCGG
>JAEWQF010000045.1 GCA_023399295.1 Bacteroidota bacterium | reverse complement strand
GAGCATGCATCTCCCTCCTTCAGCAAGGATGGCAGCAGGATCCTGATCGGTGCCGCACCCAGACAGGAGCCGAAAGATACCACACTGGTCGACTTCGAGATGGCCTCTCTCGACATCTGGCACTGGCAGGATCCTCTTATTCAACCTCAACAGCTGGCCGAACTCACACGTGAAAAGCGACGCACCTACACCGGCATCATCGATCCGCTCCATCCCGGAGAATTTACTCCCCTGGCCACAGAAGAGATGCCCCATGCTTCCATCTCTGACGAAGGCAACGGTCGCTATGCGTTGCTATGGTCCGACCGCCCTTATCAGCTCGAAAGCCAGTGGGATGTAACCTCCAAATATGATGTCTGGGTGATGGATCTGTTGGAGCAACGACTGCATCAGGTAGGTTCACCCATAGCAGGACGACCGATGCTCTCACCTGCAGGCAACTACACCATCTGGTGGGACGGCATGCAGCAGCAATGGTTTGCCTATGACAATCGTGAGCAGACCATCCGCAATCTTACGGGTGCGTTACCGGTACACTTCTGGAATGAAAAGAACGATCTCCCGATGGAACCGGGACCCTACGGGATGGCAACCTGGGGGGCTGGGGATGAGTACCTGTTATTGTACGACGCGTTCGACATATGGAAAGTGGATCCCAGGAATGTGGCAGCACCGGTCAATGTAACGCATGGTGCAGGACGCAAAGACTCTCTCACATTTCGTTATGTCAACACCGACAGGGAGAAACGATTCATTGAGAAAGAGGAACAGCTGCTGTTGTCTTCCTTCGATAACAAGAGCAAGGAGACTGGCTGGTATACCCTTGCACCAAAAGGAAGGAATCCCCTGAAGAAAAGGGTGATGGATGGGTACAGCTACGGTTCACTGATTAAGGCGAAAGAAAAGGATCTCTATCTCTTTCAAAAAAGCAACTTCCATACCTCACCCGATCTCTATGTGACCGGTGATTTCTGGAAATCAGAGGACAAACTGACGCATATCAATCCACAGAAAGAAGACTATAACTGGGGAACGGCAGAACTCTTCTCCTGGACCTCCTTCGACGACTTCCCGCTGCAAGGCATCCTCTACAAGCCTGAGGATTTTGATCCGACCAGACGATACCCGTTGATGATCTATTTCTACGAGCAACACTCCGATGAGCTTTACCGCTGGTTCACACCCGCGCCCAGCCGTTCGATCATCAACATCCCGTTCTTCGTGAGCCGCGGTTATCTTGTTTTCACACCCGACATACGGTACAGCGTGGGAAACCCGGGGATGGATGCCTACAATGCGGTAGTAGCCGGTGCCGAAGCCCTGGCAAAGTACCAATGGGTGGACAGGGAGAACATGGCGATACAGGGTCAGAGCTGGGGAGGTTACCAGGTAGCCTACCTGGTCACACAGACCAACCTGTTCAAGGCGGCAGGAGCCGGTGCGCCGGTATCCAACATGACCAGTGCCTACGGAGGAATTCGTTGGGAGTCGGGCCGCAGCCGACAGTTTCAGTATGAACAGACGCAGTCGCGTATCGGTGTGCCGATGAGCGACTCACTCCGCCTCTATATCGACAACTCCCCCGTTTTCTTTGCCGATAAAGTTGAGACACCCTTGCTGATCATGCACAACGACAAGGATGGCGCGGTGCCCTGGTACCAGGGGATTGAACTCTTCATGACCCTCAGACGACTGGAGAAACCCGTTTGGATGCTGCAGTACAACGGAGAGGAACACAACCTGACACAACGACGCAACAGCAAGGACCTCTCCATCCGCCTGCAACAGTTCTTCGACCACTATCTCAAAGGCGAACCGGCACCGGTATGGATGACAAAAGGGGTACCGGCCATCGAAAAGGGTAAGTCGTGGGGATATGATGTGGAGTAGCTGAGGTGTGGAGTGGCTGATTGGTGAATTCGAAGATTCGATGCATGCTGATCGTTTGCAGCTAAAAACCGCGTTGCCGCATCGCCTCGAAAGTGAGGATGGCGGTGGAGACAGAGACATTGAGCGAGTCAATTTTCCCGCGCATGGGTATCTTGATTCGCTTTGTCGCATGGTGCAACCAGAAATCGGTCAACCCGTCGGCCTCCGTGCCCATCACAATGGCAGAGGGTGGTCTGAAATCGATATCCTGATAGAATTCGGCGGCCTGCAGTTCCGCGGCATAGATACTGATATGATGCTGCTGTAGCCAGGCCAACGCTTCTGAGGAGGTGCAGACAGCCGTCTGCACAGTAAAGAGGCCACCCACCCCGGAGCGGATCACGTTGGGATTGTAGAGGTCGGTCTGTGGATCGCAGATGATCACGGCATCCACGGCGGCAGCGTCAGCTGTACGCAGCACGGCACCCAGGTTGCCTGGCTTCTCCACCGCCTCGAGAAGGATCAGGAAGGGGTTTTCACTGAGCAGGAGCTCATTCAGGGTGTGTGACTTGGGCTGTGCCAGCGCCACCACACCATCTGAGTTTTCCCGGTAGGCAATCTTCGCAAAGACGGCCGGAGAGATCTCAGTGATGATTTCCGGATGCAGGCTCTCCAGTACACGCGGATACTTGCTCTGAGTGAACATCTCCCGGCAGAGAAAAACCTCTGTGACCATGTAACCGGCCTGCAGGGCCAGTGACAGTTCGCGTGCACCCTCCAGCAGAAAGAGTCGTTGTGCACGCCGCTCACTGCTCTTCGAAAGCTTCACGATCTGCTTGATGGTCGGATTCTGCAGGCTGGTGATCATTTGCCGTCACTTTTAAAGGGCTGTTCTCTCTTCTTTCTTCAAGAGGAAGGTATCGATCGCCTCCTTGAACGATTTCTTGGGAAGTGCACCCATCGCCACCTGTGGTTGCTCGTTCAGGGGAATGAAAAGAAACATGGGGATGCTCTGCACACCAAACATGCGAGCCAACTCAGGTTCCTTGTCCACATCGATCTTATAGACATAGATCTCCTCACCATATTCGGCAGCGAGATCCTTCAGGATGGGGGAGGTGATGCGACAGGGACCGCACCAGGTAGCATAGAAATCGACGATGGCCGGCTTGTCGCCGTTGTATTTCCACTCCTTAGGGTTCTCCTGATAGTTGAACACCTTCTCCAGGAAGGTCGCTTTTGTCAGTTCGATCGGCTTCACTTTCTCCTTGCCCTGGGGCTCAGCAGCAGACACAAGCATCACCAGTGACAATGCCGCAAGCAGGGTACCTATTTTCTTCATCTGATTTGAAAATAAAATGTGATTGATAAAATGTCACCATAACAACAGTGGCAACACTGAAAATGTTCCCAACCGGAAACAAACAACTGACGTCAGAACTGCAGCCGCTCCTTGTACTTGACGCTGTTCCTGTTGGGAACGCCAAACTCGCGAGCGGAGAGCTCCTCTACCTCCACCTTCCATATCTTCACGTTGCGCACCGCAGGAGCGGAATAACTGAACTCCCTGTCGGAGTACTGCCTCATGATGCTGTGAAGCGCCTTCACTTTCACCTCATCCACCTCCTCAAACTGCACCCTGCCGCGACAAAGGATACTGTCAGCCAGCATCCGATAGCTGCATGCCACCTGTTCATCCTGCCATTTCAACTCCGGGTTGGTACAAAAGGTGATGCAAACCCGCGGGTTCTTCTCCAGTATCGAGATGGAATGTCCCTCCTGGGCGGAGTGGAGCCAGATCACCCCCTCCTCGTATCCGAAGTTCATCGGGAGCACATAGGGATTGCCCTCACTGTCGGCCATTCCTACAAAACAGATACTGCAAGAGCGGATCACCTGCTCAATACGCTCTTTCTCTTCCAACGGATAGGTCTTCATACTTCGTTGTCTCTAATTTCTCTGATGTGATTGTAGGCACTTCATGCCCGCAGAAAATAGATTACAAAGATAAGTTGTTTTCATCCAACATGGGCAACATATGAATCTCATTTGTCTTGTGGGAGCATCTGTTATATAACATTTGGTTAACTGTTATATCACATCGTGATAACAATCCCATAGAATCCAATGCATAATTTTATACCAGCGAATCGTTCATCATCAATGAGCATACATGGCAACCTGTATCGAATTGATTTCTTATTGTTAAATGTGTCAAATTAATAAAAATTCACAATCATGAAAGCAAAAATAATCATTAAATTTGTACTGGTTCTTCTCTTTATGTTTGTATACTTATCCTGTTCAGATAACATTCCTAAAGAAAAAGAAAGATTCAATCAAGTTAATATTGATCGGGAATCATTGCCTTCTTTAGAGGATATACCTAATTCAGTAGGGTTCTTTCACAATAAAGCCCTGGATATTTTTTATAGGGAAAAAATGGATGTCACTTTAAGACATTTAATGAAAGAGTCATTGGTCACAAGGTCTTCTTATGGTAATGCAAGTGCTTTTGTCTTGCACAATAGAAAAATTTGTATCGATCTGCCTATTATGCTGGGTGAGAAAATGGTGAAAGAGTACAACGACTTTTTTAATGAGAAAGATCTTGAGGCTTTCAAACTCAGATACAATGAGATATACCCTTCATTGATTGCTATCTCAACAGAAAATCCCGATCTTCACACACCAGAAGTGTTCTTACTTTATTGTAAAAATAATCACCTAATAAACGATTCTCTTTACAATTATCTTACAGCATTCTTAGATAATGCAGTTACTGGGACTAAAAGCTTAATGAACCTTACTTCCGAGGAACAAGAAATTATTCAGATTGTTGAAACTGTCTACCGTTATTCATCTGATTATTGGAATCAACATAAACCCGCGATGAATGTAACCCGTATAAAAGGTTCAACTCTCAGATCTGCTCTCTATGATGGGATTGGTGCAGGAATTGGAGCCGCACTTTCAGGAGGTACAGCCTCATTTCTTTTGGGCACCTTTTTTTCAGCGATGCAGAATGAATTTGGTGAATATCCCAGAGAAGTAACTGACATGGACAGTGGCGGTGGTGGTTCAGTGAGTGGTTGGTAATCATACATATGAAAGCGAAAACAGCACTAAAACTGATATTGTACACTCTTCTTGCGTTTGCAGTTTCATCATTGCTCACCAGGTATTTTGAGAGTGGGGTTGTCAGGGTGATGACAACGGTGCTGGCTATAACTGTATTGGTAGTCCTTTTTTATGTAGATTATAAAAAAACGAGAAATCGATAAAACCATTCGTACAATATGCTGGTGAGTCGTCCTCACATTCCTTGTGATACGTGGTACAAACAAAAGGGAAAGACCCTTGCAAGTCTTTCCCTTTCTATTTGATGTCAACCGATGACCACTATTTCACCTTATCCACGATCGCCTTGAATGCTTCGGGATGGTTCATTGCCAGGTCGGCAAGCACCTTGCGGTTGATTTCAATTTCATGTTTGTGCAGGGCACCCATCAGACGGGAATAGGACATTCCGTTATCACGGGCGGCGGCATTGATACGCTGGATCCAGAGTGCACGGAAGTTGCGCTTCTTGTTTTTACGGTCACGATAGGCGTAGGTAAGACCCTTTTCCCACGTGTTTTTGGCTACGGTCCACACATTCTTGCGGGCACCGTAATAGCCCCTGGTTAATTTCAGAACTTTCTTTCTGCGGTTGCGTGATGCAACATGATTGACTGATCTTGGCATAATGTTACTTGTTTTGAATGATAGCGTCCCTGTCTGGCAGAGCTCTTGGTTGCATACATCCTGTTACTAAATCTTTTTTAACGGAAACCGATGCGTTGGTTATTTCAATGCGAGCAGTGTCTTGATACTGTTCATGTCAGATTTGTGAACAAGACCCATGTGCGTCAGATTTCTCTTCTGTTTTTTGGTCTTCTTCGTCAAAATGTGACTTTTGTACGCATGCTTCCGCTTGATTTTTCCTGTTCCGGTAAGGGCGAACCTCTTTTTGGCACCGGAATTAGTCTTCATTTTTGGCATTTTGCTGTCCT
>JAEWQF010000001.1 GCA_023399295.1 Bacteroidota bacterium | reverse complement strand
AATCGATCAACTGGTTTCTGAATCATCCGAAACCGGACCTGATCTTCATGGATATCCAGCTGGAAGATGGTATCTGTTTCGAGATTTTTGAAAGCCACCCGATTGATGTTCCTGTTATTTTCACCACCGCCTACGATGAATACAGCTTAAAGGCATTCAAGGTGAACAGCATCGATTACCTGTTAAAACCAATTGATCCGGAGGAGCTCAATAATGCGATCAACAAATTCAAAGCGCATTACAATCATACGGATCATGCAAGGTTCGAGTCAATTATACACCATTTGCAATCGAAAACGAAAGAGCGGTTTCTGATCAGGATAGGTGAACATTACAGGTCGGTACAGACCTCATCGGTCAACTGTTTTTATGTGAAGGAGAGATGCAATTTCATTCTTGTTGAGAATGGGAAAAACTACCCGATTGATTATTCACTCGATAAGATTGAGCAATTGATTGATCCAAATACATTTTTCAGGATCAACCGGAATTGCATCATCAACTATTCCGCCATCCGGGATATCATTGCCTACTCAACAAACAGGCTGAAGATCAAACTGAAGGAGTGTACAGAAAATGAGGATATCATTGTAAGCCGTGAGCGCGTTTCGGCTTTTAAGGAATGGATGGACAGATAACTTCATACCTCGACCGGATCTCACTACGTATGAAGGCCAGGTAGGAGAAGAGGAATCAGCAGTGAGCTTATCTATTACCGATCGTGCTCCACCCAGATCAGTTCCGAGGTGTTGAAGCCGATCTCCTCGGCGATGCTTAGGTAGCGCTCCTTCACCTCATCGGGGATGGTGGTCTCGCGCGCCAGGATCCAAAGGTACTTCAGGTTCTTCCCCGCCACCAGCGCGTTGCGGTACTCCTCGTCGAGGGCGATCACGTTGTAACCGGAGTAGAAGGGTCCGAAGAAGGATACTTTCAGCATCGCCACATTTTCGTCGCCCACAAACCTGGCCTTCCCCTCCGCCTCCTTCCACTTGTCATCGGCATAGGCGTAGCCGCGGTTCACCACGCGGATGGTGCCGTCGTCGTTCAGGCTGTACTGTGCAGTGGTGTTGTTCAGTCCCCGTTCAAACCTGAAGTCGAGCCGGGCGATCTCAAACCATTTACCCAGGTACTGTTCCTTGTTGAAGGGGGTTACGGCGGTGGCACCCCTGGGAATGGAGGCACAGGAGGTGCCGAGAATGGCGAAAAGTGAGATCATCGCGATATAAAAAAATTTATCTCTCTGCATGTTTATCATTCGTTGGGGTATGATCACCACTCCAGGTCTTCCATCAACCTGTCGGAGTGAAGCAGCGTATCGATGTACTGTGCCCGCTTGTAGATCAGCAGGTTGTCGTTTTTGTTGAGTATGCTGTCGGATAGCTTGCCCCTGAACTGATCAATGCGCTGATACTGTTTGCTCTCCATCCATTCGGCAATCTCCCTGTTGATCTTGCCGATCTGTTCCACACCGTTGCGGTAGACGGCACTCACCACCTGCACGGCAGCAGCACCACTGAGGAGCAGCTTGATGGCATCCTCACCGGTATAGATGCCGCGGCTGCTGCACACATCGGTGTTGATGCGTCCATAGAGCATCCCGGCATAGCGGAGCGACTTTTTGTACTCTCCCCTGTGGGTAAGGTTGAAGGCGCGACGGTGTTCTTCCCGGCGGATGTCCACATCGGGTTGGAAGAAAGCGTTGAACAGCACCAATCCCTGCACACCCGCCTCATCGAGTCGCTTCGCGAAGTGGAGGATGTTGGTGTAGTCGGAGCTCAGCTTTACGCTCACCGGTATGGAGAGCTGCTGGCGGATGCCCTCCACCAGGTTGATCTGCTGCTGCTCGATGGAGGCCGCATCTAGATCGAACCGTACCGGGATCTGGTAGAGATTGAGCTCGATGCCGTCCACGCCTGTCTCCTCAATCAGTTTCGCATAACGAAACCAGGTGGAATCATTCACACAGTTGAGGCTGGCAATCACCGGCACGGTGAGCCGCTCCTTGGCACGACGCAACTTCTCCAGGTAGTATTCCACCTCTGAGTGTTCCACGCTGGGATGGTGCGTCACCGACTCGGCGTGAATCTCATCATACTGACCAATCTTCTCATCCAGCCGGAAACTCTCCATCTGGATCTGTTCTTCAAAAAGTGTCTTAAACACCACGGCACCAATGCCTTCTTCTTCGGCCCGCAGCAGTTTGTCACTGTCGGTGGATAGCTCTGATGCTCCGAGGATGACGGGGCTCTTGAGGCGGATGCCCATGTAAATTGTTTCCATGTTCTTCATATGTTTGTTGATTTGATGATGCGTAAATCTGCCGATGTAATGAATCGCTATTTGGATGATTAGATGTATTGGTGCGGTGAAACATTGATTCAACGAACTTAGATAATAACACTCCTTTGATCTGAATAGTTTACTCCCGTCGCGGTTAATTCCGCACCTCCTCAAAGACCGTCTTCACCTGCTCGTTGCCCAGTCGGTTTTTAAGCCACTCCTCAATGCGGGTACGATCTACCTGCCTCAATCCGTTGCGGTGCAGCGTGAAGACCACCAACGACACCATACCGGAACGCTGTGTCGTATCGTTGACCGTGGTAAACAGATAGGTCTCGGAATAGGAGCAGCCGATCAGCTGTGGGAAGAGAGGTTTGATCTCACTCAGGATCCTTTCTCCGAAAAGTGGAATGTTGCGGATGCTATCCACCTTCGCATCGCTCTGACGAAGTGAGTAATTTGTGGCAGCCAACTGTACAGACAAGCGCTCCGATTCCGACTGGTATTTTCGCACATTCTCCTGTACCTTAATGGCTTCATAACCCTGACTGATCAGTAGTCGTGATGTATCGAGTCGGTTCTCCAGCGCTTTTTCCCTGATGAGCATCTCTATCGAATCGTTCAGACCGTAACCGGAATAAAGCAGCTCGACCGTGCGGGTTGCCGGGTAGACCTGTCTGCTTTGAAGGTAATTGCCACCCAAAAGGGTCACCTCTCCAATAAAGTTGTCTGCCCGTTGTGCAAACTCCTCGTTCTTCACCAGGTTGATACCGAAAATGATGCTGG
This sequence comes from Bacteroidota bacterium, assembly GCA_023399295.1. Classification (GTDB taxonomy): domain Bacteria; phylum Bacteroidota; class Bacteroidia; order Bacteroidales; family Dysgonomonadaceae; genus Proteiniphilum. Next base: position 18,898 of record JAEWQF010000001.1, on the reverse strand, counting down.
GCACCAGCGTGAAGATGATTACTGCGGATGTAACACGATTCACATGTCTCTTCCTGGCAGGATCAACGATGGAGCGAATGGGAAATTTGAGGAACTGACAGACAATCAGTGCAGCAAAAGCAATGAAAACAGTGTTGATGGTGAAGAGATAGAGTGCGCCGAAGAAGAAATCGAATTGCAACGTAGCCAGTCCGTAACCCGCCGTACAGATGGGCGGCATGAGTGCCGTGGCGATCGCCACACCGGGAATCACGTTACCCTTCAGGCGGCTGCTCATCGCTACGATGCCGGCTAGACCGCCGAAGAGTGCGATGATCACATCATAGATGGTGGGACTGGTGCGGGCAAGCAGCTCAGAATGAGCCTCATTGATGGGTGTGAGCAGGAAGTAGAGTGCCGAGGTGAGAAGGCTCACCCCTACCGCAAAGGTGAAGTTTTTCAGGGAGCGACGCAACATAGGAAAATCATATGTTGCAAGGCTGTAGCCCATACCATTGATGGGACCCATCAGTGGGGAAATCAGCATGGCACCAATGATCACCGCGGTGGAGTTCATGTTAAGTCCTACGGATGCCACCACGATGGCAAACACCAATACCCAGAGGTTGGTGCCCTTGAATACGACACCGCTCTCTATGTTCTCGTGAATGGTGTCGTAACCTTCCATCTCGCTGCGCAGATCGAACCACCCCAGCAGCTTATCTACTCTTTTCTCCATGGCAATGCATCTTTTCACAAATCTACAAAAAAAAACATTCTCTGCCGATGGGCAGGGAATGTTTTATAATGTGAGTTGCATCCAATCAGAGTGATTGTCAGAGCACGCCTGTTTTCTTGAAAATGGCGGTGATGCATTCAATGGAGCGATCCACCTGTTCATACGTGTGGGTTGCCATCAGTGAGTAGCGGATCAGTGTGTCGTTGGGTGCCACCGCCGGTGGCACGACCGGGTTGACGAAGATGCCTTCCTCAAACAGCATCTTGGTGATCAGAAAAGTCTTGTCGTTGTCGCGCACATAGAGCGGCAAAATGGGTGTGGAGGTGGGTCCCAGCTCGAACCCTCGCTCACGGAACTGGTTGATGGCGTAGTGGGTCAGTTCCCAGAGGTGTTTCACCCTTTCAGGTTCAGCCTTCAGGATGTCGAGTGCAGCCGAGGCGGCAGCAGTGGCTGCCGGCGTGATACTGGCGCTGAAGATATTGGTGCGGGCATTGTGCCGCAGGTAATTGATCACCGGATAATCGCCAGCCACAAAGCCGCCAATGGAGGCGAGTGATTTGCTGAAGGTGCCCATCACCAGGTCCACGTCATCGAGCAGGCCAAAGTGGTCGCACACACCGCGACCGCTGTAACGTTTGCCCAATACACCGAGGCTGTGTGCTTCATCCACCATGATGTTGGCTTTGTACTTTTTTGCAAGCTTCACGATCTCCGGAATACTTGCCAGATCGCCCTCCATGCTGAAAACACCATCCACCACGATCAACTTCACCTTGCGTGGGTCGCAACGCTGCAGTTGCTTCTCGAGCGATGCCATGTCGTTGTGTCGGAACTTGTACTTGGTGGAGAAGGAGGTGCGTAGCCCCTCGATGATGGAGGCGTGGTCGCGTTCATCCCAGATGATGTAGTCGTCGCGGCCAGTGAGGCAACCAAGCACACCCTCGTTCACTGTGAATCCGGTGGAGAAGACAATCGCCTCCTCCTTGTGCATGAAATTGGCCAGCTTGCGTTCCAGCTCCAGGTGTATGTCGAGCGTGCCGTTCAGGAAGCGTGAACCGGCCATGCCGGTACCATATTTCTGTGTGGCAGCGATGGCGGCTTCTTTCACCTTGGGATGATTCGTCAATCCCAGGTAAGCGTTGGAGCCGAACATCAGCACTTTCTTTCCGTTGATGAGAACCTCTGTATCCTGGTCACTTTCGATGGCCCGGAAGTAGGGGTATATGCCAGCAGCTTTTGCACGCTGCGGGGCATCGTATCGCATCATTTTCTCCTTTAAAAGATTCATTTCAAGAAAATTAGTTAAAAAACAGAGCTCGGTAGGTCACACTTACTACAGCAATTGTTTTCTTGGAAACCAACGTACAAAGATAGCAATTAATTTATATTCTGCTTGCGGCACCGTACATTTTGCAGCAGGGAGTGAAAGTTACCGTCCAGGAAAGAACATTTTTCTTTACGGAACGTTTTATCATGAAGTAACACAAAAAAAGTAAACAACTATGGTAAGCAAAGAACTGGAAAGTGCAATCAACAAACAAATCAACGCCGAATTCTGGTCGGCATACCTCTATCTCTCCATGTCGGCCTATTTTGCCAACAAGGGATTACCGGGTTTCGCCAATTGGTTCAACGTGCAGTTCCGAGAGGAACAGGATCATGCACTCAAATTGATGAACTACCTCATCTCGAAGGGCAACAGGGTGGAACTGACACCAATCGAAAAGGTGGATACGGAGTGGAAATCGGTGCTGCACGCCTTCGACGAGACCCTCAACCACGAGCGGGTGGTCACCTCACTGATCAACAACCTGGTATCGATCTCGCGCAAGGAGAATGACTACGCCACCGAGAACATGCTGCAATGGTTTGTGAGCGAACAGGTAGAGGAAGAGGAGACCGCGCAGGGCATGATCGACAGCCTCAGGCTGATTGGCGACAACGGCTTCGGACTCTACACCATGGACAAGGAATTGACCAAAAGAAGCTATGTCCCGCTGGCCGGTGAACAGGCATGAGGCTGGATCCGAAATACAGAAGACTCGCCAAATGTTTGCTCCTCGACGCGGTGGGCATGGCATCTGCAGTCATCCCGGTAATCGGGCCGGTGCTAGATGTGGTATGGGCACCAGTAGCAGCATCGATCAGTTACAAGATGTTTGGTGAACGGCGGGGTAAGTACACCTCGCTGGTCACATTCATCGAGGAAATCCTACCAATAACCGACATGGTGCCTTCATTCACTATTTTCTGGATCCTCTTCGACTTCCTCGGCATCGGCAAGGAGAAAACGGCCAAGACCGATGAGGCAGGGTATGTATAATACGGGAAGCTACAAACTAAAAAAATCAAAAACCAATGAATCTAAAAAAAGTTTTCAGCACCTTCACGGTGCTTTTGCTGCTTTTATCCTGCAGCAATCCAACCAAAGGCAACAACAACGCGCTACTTTGGAAAATCTCCGGTAACGGCCTGGAGAACTCCTCCTACCTCTTCGGCACGCACCATCTGGTGCCTCTCACTTTCCTCGACAGCATCCCCGGTATCCACGATGCATTTGAGCACAGCGCACAGACGGTGGGTGAGCTCGATTTGAGCCACATGCAGCAGTTGCAGATGGAGATCATGGGCAAGGCGATGATGCCCCAGGGAACAACCTATGAGTCGCTGATCAGTGAAGCGGATCGGGCTAAACTCGACAGCACGCTTACCAGCCTGATGGGGATGGGTCTCGCCCAACTGGGCAGGCTGCGACCGGCGATGTTACACAATCTGATCTCGGTAACACTTTACCAGCGTTACTACCCCTCACTCTCCGGCGGGATAGGACTCGACCAGTATTTCCAGGAAGAGGCGTTGAAACGCAACCGTCCTGTGATGGGTCTGGAGAACACCGACGACCAGATAAAGGTGCTGCTTGAGATGCAATCGATTGAAAGACAGGCAGAGTTACTGGCCTGCATGATCAACAATCCGGAGACATTGAAGGAACAGATGGATAAGTTGCAAAAGGCCTACCACGGACAGGATCTGGATGCACTCTGGGCCCTATACACGGAAGTAGATCCCGATGATCCCTGTCCCTCGACCAAGGAGGAGAAGGAAGCATTGAACGCCGACCGTAACGCAAAGTGGCTGGAGAAGCTACCGGCAATCATGGCGGAGCAATCTTCTTTCATTGCTGTAGGGTGTCTCCATCTGCCGGGTGAGGTAGGGCTGATCGAGGGACTGCGCAAGCTGGGCTACACAGTGGAGCCGGTACGCTAACCTGCATTCCGGAAACAATGATCGCACTTCTGTCGGTGGGAGGGCTTACCTCCTCTTCTCCAGCAGCACCACGTTTTCCACATGGTGGGTGTGTGGAAACATATCCACCGGCTGCACCCGCGTCACGCGGTAAGCCGCATCCAACAAGTTGAGGTCGCGCGCCTGCGTGGCAGGGTTGCAACTTACGTAGACGATTCGCTCCGGTGCCGCCAGCAGGATCGCCTGCACCACGTCGTCGTGCATTCCAGCACGGGGTGGGTCGGTGATCACCACATCGGGGCGGCTATGCTCCGCAATAAACGTTGCTGTGAGCACATGCTTCATATCTCCCGCAAAGAATCGCGTATTTCCAATGCCGTTGAGCTGCGCGTTGATCTTCGCATCGGCAATCGCCTCCTCCACATACTCAATGCCAATCACCTCTTTCGCATTCCGCGCCACAAAGTTGGCGATGGTACCGGTACCGGTGTAGAGGTCATAGACCCGCTCCTCACCGGTGAGCTGAGCAAAGCTGCGGGCCACCTCGTAGAGATGATGTGCCTGCTCGCTGTTGGTTTGGTAGAATGACTTGGGACCGATTCGGAACTGCAGTCCCTCCATCTCCTCGATGATGTGGTCGCGTCCCTTCCAGACCAGCACATCCTGGTCGGTGATGGTGTCGTTCGCCTTTCTGTTGATGATGTAGAGCAGCGAGGTGATCTGCGGGAAGGTCGTGGCAAGGTAGGCCATCAGTTTTTCCCGTTTCTCGGTCTCATCCTCAAAGAAAACAACGATCACCATCCACTCACCAATTGAGCTGTTGCGGATCAGCAGCGTGCGCATCAGTCCCGTCTGGTTGCGCAGATCGAAGAAGCTATAGCCATTCTCCAAACAGTAGTTGCGGACACTGTTGCGGATCTGGTTGGCAAGGTCATCCTGCAGCCAGCATTGTTCAATGTCGAGCACCTTGTCGAACATGCCGGGGATGTGAAAGCCGAGGGCGTTCATCTGCCCGAACTCCCTGTCGGAACGGATCTCCTCCTCGGTGAGCCATCGCTTGTCGGAGAAGGTGTATTCCATCTTGTTGCGATAGAAGGTGGTCTGTGGTGCCCCCAGAATGGGGGTAATCTCCGGCAGCTCCACCTTGCCGATGCGGGTCAGGTTGTCCTCCACCTGCTGCTGCTTGTGGCGCAGTTGTTCTCCGTAAGGGAGGTGCTGCCACTTGCAGCCACCGCAGACACCGAAGTGTTGACAAAACGGTTCGCACCGCAGTGGTGAAAGGCTCTGGAACCGCACCACACGCCCTTCGGCGAAGCTGCTCTTCTTGCGGGTGACCTGTATGTCGGCCAGGTCACCCGGTGCCGCAAACGGCACAAACAGCGCCATGCCATCCACTTTCGCCACTGCCTTCCCTTCGGCAGCCACCCCGGTGATCGTCACCCCCTCCAACAGTGGAAGCTCTTTTCTCTTTCTTGCCATCGATCTTGTTATTGTTTGGTCTACAAAGATAGACAAAACGCCCCACCTATCGATGGAGCGTTTCGCCAATTTACTGTAAAGGATGTCGCTTATCTGGTCCGAATGTCGACTGATGCTGCGCGCACACCTTTCATCTTCGCCTCGAAGGTAAGGGTACCCGGCAGTTTTGATGATTCCACAATGGCCACCAGCTTGCCGTTGAAAAGATGCATCTGCGGCAGGTGGAACAGATCGAGACTGGCAGGATCACCATTGGCGGCAGCACGGTAGCTGCCTGCCCCCTTCACGTTGAAGCGCACCAGCTCGTTGATGTTGGGACAAGGGTTGCCCTGGCGGTCGACAACCGAGACGGAGATGAAGGAGAGATCCTTGCCGTCGGCGCTGATCTCGGTGCGGTCGGCTTCCAGCACCAGTCGATGCGGCTTGCCAGCGGTGTGTATCTCTTTCGTGGCAGCCACGTTGCCCTCAGCATCATAAGCCACGACCTTCACCGTGCCCGGTTCATACTTCGTATCCATCCACATCAGGCGGTAGCGCTTCTGCCGCTCCAATGATTGCTGTGCTTCGTTACTATAGCTTCCTTCGAGCGGGATGGTGAGATCCTTCGTGCGCACACCCTGGCTCTTGCCATTGATAAACAGCTCAGCGGAGGGATGGTTGGTGTAGACGAAGAGGGGTGTCACCTCCCCTTCACGCCCCTCCCAGTTCCAGTGGGGCAGCAGGTGAAGTGTCTCCACCTCCCTGTTCCAGTGGCTGCGGTAAAGATAAAAGCGGTCCTTGGGAATGCCGGCCAGATCCACCGCCCCAAAGAGGGAACTGTGGCTGGGCCAGTGGCTGTAATAGGGTGTGGGCTCGCCCAGGTAGTCGAAACCGGTCCAGATGAACTCACCGATGGTGTAGGGCAGATCATCATGCAGGATGAAGTCATCTTCCGGCAGGTTCGACCAGCTGGCGTGCTCCAGGTCATAGGATGAGGCCTGGTGGTCGTCGTAGATCGCCATCGACTTGCGCTCAACCGGGAACTTGTATACACCACGTGAACTCAGTGCCGAGGTGGTCTCAGACCCTAGCACGATCTGCTGTGGCAACCTGTCATACGCCTCCTGATAACGGAACGAACGGTAGTTGAAACCCGCCACATCCATGATGGCTGCCATATGGTTGCTGAAGACATCATCCACGCGATCCATACCGTTGGTGACAGGACGGGTGGGATCTTCACGATGACAGATATCCTGCAGGAAGCGCGCCCATCTGGCACCCTGCCTGTGACTTTGCTCTCCCACCTCATTGCCGATGCACCACATCACCACACTCGGATTGTTGCGAAAGTGATGCAACACATTGACAAGGTCTTTCTCGGCCCATTCCTGAAAATATCGATTGTAGCCGTTCTTTACCTTGGCGCTGGCCCACTCGTCGAAGGTCTCCACCATCAGCATCATTCCCATCTCATCGGCGATGCGAACAAACTCCGGTGCCGGCATGTTGTGCGAGGTGCGGATGGCATTGACGCCCATATCCTGCATGATGCGTATCTGGCGGCGGATGGCTGCCTCGTTTACCGCTGCACCCAACGGTCCCAGGTCGTGGTGCAGACAGGCACCCTGGAATTTGATCTTACGTCCGTTGAGGTAGAATCCATCGTCGGGGCGGATCTCGATGGTGCGGATGCCGAAGGGGGTGGTGTAGCTGTCGACGGCGTAACTGTGCTCCCTCTTCCTGGTTGTACTCCCTTCAGTGGTTTCGCTTCTCTCTCCCTTGTAGAGTACCGACTGCACAGTGTAGAGGTTGGGATGCAGGAGATCCCACAAGTGCGGCTCCTCCACGATCAGCGTCTGTTCCAGTTCATCACCGTCATAGCGGCTGAACTCCTCTTCCGCCTCGGCCACCACCCTGCCGGCGGGATCGAGGATCGATGTCTTCAGCTTGAGATAGTGCTCATCGGTGAAACCATTGCCACGGTGAACTTTCGTCCTCACCTTCACACGGGCAAAATCTTCCTTCACCTCGGGCGTAGTCACGTAGGTACCCCATTGCGGAATGTGTGTCTCGTTTGTGGTGATCAGGTGCACGTTCCTGTACAATCCGGCACCGGGGTACCATCGCGATTGCTCTTCAAAGTTCTCCAGACGTACCGCCAGGGTGTTCACCTTCCCATTGCCATACACCAGGTCGGTGATATCGAAATAGAACGTGTTGTAGCCGTAGGGCCAGTGGCCCGCCTCTTTGCCGTTCACATAGACACTCGCATTGCTCATGGCTCCGTCGAACCGGATGGTGACCCGCTTGCCTGCAGTGTAATCCGGCAGGGTGAAGCGGTTACGGTACCACCCCACCCCGGTAAAAGGAAGTCCGCCAGTACGCCCGTAGTGTTCAATGGAGGTGGTTTGTCCATCCTGCACGATGGCCATGCGATGGATGTCGTTCTCCTTGTCGAAGGGACCGTAGATGGCCCAGTCGTGCGGCACGCGCACCTGTTGCCAGGCACTGTCGTCGTAGGCTTGCTCCAATGCACGGGGATCATCCTCACGTGTGAACCGCCACCCCTCTTCGAGGGTAACCTCTATCCTGCCCTGCCCCCATGCCAACACAAGCCCGGCTACAAGGGAAATGCAAATACAAATCGTCCTTTTCATCCTTCTGGATTGGTTTAGAATAATTAGATTGTTCTCCCGCATACGATTGATTGACCCAGGCAACTTGCCAAGGCCAGGGTCTATCAATCGTTTGTTAAGCTATCATTGTGCCGATAATTGATAGCCGATGGCTATTTAACTGAACGAGCAGTTGGGCTGTGTCACAACCTGAAAAAAATCGTTCCCCTTGTCATCGACAAGGATGAATGCGGGGAAATCCTCCACCTCTATCTTCCAGATCGCCTCCATGCCCAGCTCCGGGTACTCTACGCACTCAAGGCTCTTGATGCTCTCCTGCGCCAGGATGGCTGCCGGGCCGCCGATGCTGCCCAGGTAGAAGCCGCCATACTTCTTGCAGGCGTCAGTCACCTGCTGGCTGCGATTCCCCTTGGCCAGCATGATCATGCTGCCACCGTGCGACTGGAACAGATCCACGTAGGAGTCCATGCGTCCCGCGGTGGTGGGTCCCATCGATCCGGAGGCGTATCCTTCGGGGGTCTTGGCCGGTCCGGCGTAATAGATGGGGTGATCCTTGATGTACTGGGGCAATCCCTCGCCCCGGTCGATACGCTCCTTCAGCTTGGCATGGGCGATGTCGCGCCCCACGATGATGGTGCCGTTCAGCGAGAGGCGGGTGGAGACGGGGTATCTGGAGAGCTCGGCAAGGATCTCCGCCATGGGACGGTTCAGGTCAATCTTCACGCCACCCCCTTCGCCTGTCTGGCGGTAGCTTTCAGGGATGAGGCGTGCCGGATTGTCCTCCATCTTCTCGATCCAGATCCCATCGCGATTGATCTTCGCCTTGATGTTGCGGTCGGCGGAGCAGGAGACACCCATCCCCACGGGACAGGAGGCGCCATGGCGCGGCAGGCGGATCACCCGCACGTCGTGGGCGAAGTACTTGCCACCGAACTGGGCACCCAGTCCCAGTTCCTCGGAGGCTTTCTTCAGTCGCTCTTCCAGCTCGATATCGCGGAAGGCTTGTCCCAACTCGTTCCCCTCGGTGGGGAGGTAGTCGTAATACTTGGCTGAAGCCAGCTTCACCGTCTTCAGGTTGGCCTCGGCGGAGGTGCCGCCGATGACGAACGCCAGGTGGTAGGGCGGGCAGGCAGCCGTGCCGAGCGACTTCATCTTCTCAATGAGGTACTCTTCCAACCGACCCGGGGTGAGCAACGCCTTGGTCTCCTGGTAGAGGTAGGTCTTGTTGGCCGAGCCGCCCCCCTTGGCGATGCAGAGGAACTTGTACTCATCGCCTTCGGTGGCGTAGAGATCGATCTGCGCCGGCAGGTTGGTACCGGTGTTCACCTCGTCGTACATGTTGAGGGGAGCATTCTGCGAGTAGCGCAGGTTCTCATTCACATAGGTGTTGTAAACACCGCGTGAGAGCGCCTCCTCGTCGTTGCCGTCGGTCCAGACGCGCTGTCCCTTCTTGCCCATGATGATGGCGGTGCCGGTATCCTGGCAAAAGGGAAGGATTCCCTTGGCCGAGATCTCGGCGTTGCGCAGAAAGGTGAGTGCCACATACTTGTCGTTCTCACTCGCCTCCGGGTCGGAGAGAATCTGTGCCACCTGCTCCTGGTGATCGGGGCGAAGCAGGAACTGCACGTCGCGGAAGGCAGCCTGTGCCATCAGTGTCAGCCCCTCAGGCGACACTTTGAGAATCTCTTTGCCTTCAAATTGTGAAACCGATACATGCTCGCTCGTGAGGCGGTAATACTCCGTCTTCTCTTCCGACATGGGGAAAGAAGCCTGGAACCTGAAAGGTTTTGTTGCCATAGATGAATTGTGTCTGTTTTATCTGTTTTGGTTTTGTATTTCACATAAAGAGACAAAAATACAAAGAAAAAACGGCTCCCGAAAACCGAAGGGAAGCTAACAATGTCAACAATTTATAATTTCAGAGTGTCCCCGGTTGCCGTTGTGCAACCTTTTCTCCCTGCGCGACCCCTATACTACTCCCGGGGATGGGTCATCTCGTCGGGTCGCACCCAGCGGTCGAACTGCTCAGCCGTCACATAGCCAAGCCGCACCGCCTCCTCCTTCAGCGTGGTGCCATTGTGGTGGGCTGCATTGGCGATCTCGGCCGCCTTGTAGTAGCCGATGTGGGGGTTGAGTGCCGTGACCAGCATCAGCGAGTTATCAAGCAGCTCCCGGATGCGCGCCATGTTGGGCTCGATACCGGAAGCACAGTGCTGCTCGAACGAGCGGGCAGCATCACCCAGCAGTCGGGCGCTCTCCAGGAAGGCGGCCGCCATCAGGGGCTTGAAGACGTTCAGCTCGAAGTGGCCCTGCATGCCGCCCACGGCGATGGTTGTATCGTTGCCGATCACGCGTGCACAGACCATGGTGAGTGCCTCTGCCTGCGTGGGGTTCACCTTTCCCGGCATGATGGAGGAACCCGGCTCGTTGGCGGGGATGATGATCTCGCCGATACCGCTGCGGGGACCGGATGCCAACAGGCGGATGTCGTTGGCGATCTTGTTGAGTGCTACAGCCACCTGCTTCAGTGCCCCGTGTGTCTCCACGATGGCATCGTGGGCTGCCAGCGCCTCGAACTTGTTGGGTGCAGTGACGAAGGGGAGTCCGGTGAAAGCGGCAATGTAGCGGGCAGCGGCCTCATCGTAACCACGCGGGCTGTTGAGCCCCGTGCCAACGGCGGTACCACCCAGTGCCAGCTCGGAGAGGTGTGGCAGGGTCTGCTCCACGGCCCTGATGCCGTAGGCAATCTGTGCGGCATAACCGCTGAACTCCTGTCCCAAAGTAAGCGGGGTGGCATCCATCAGGTGGGTGCGTCCGATCTTCACCACCTCGGCCATCGCCTCCGCCTTTGCAGCCAGTGTCTGCTGCAGTCGGCGCAACCCCGGAAGGGTCACCTCGGCGATCATCCTGTATCCGGCGATGTGCATCGCTGTGGGGAAGGTGTCGTTGGAGGATTGCGACCGGTTCACCTCATCGTTGGGTTGCAGTGTCTTCTCTCCCTCCCCCACTCTTTTGCCTGCCAGTTGGTGGGCACGGTTGGCAATCACCTCGTTCACGTTCATGTTGCTTTGTGTACCCGATCCGGTCTGCCAGATCACCAGCGGGAACTGGTCGTCGTGCTGCCCCTCCAGGATCTCGTCACACACCCGTGCGATCAGGTCGCGCTTCTCCCTGGTGAGCATTCCCAGCTCATGGTTGGCGTAGGCAGCCCCCTTCTTCAGATAAGCGAAGCCGCGGATGATCTCCAGAGGCATGGATGCCGGTGCACCGATGCGGAAGTTGTTTCTTGATCGCTCTGTCTGTGGACCCCAGAGCTTGTCGTCCGGTACCTGCACCTCGCCCAGGGTATCTTTTTCAATTCTGTATTTCATATCTGCTCATTTTGCGTAACGGTTCTGTTACTGATTGTTGCGATCCCCTCAAAGATAAAAAGAATATATGAAAAGTTATTATTTATAACTGATATAAATAGTTTCTTCAGAAATGGCTATCTTTGCGGTTCGCAATAAGCAAAAGTACTCATACATGCGTCTCTCAGAACTTAAAACCGGACAGAAAGCATACATCACAAAGGTGAACGGCAGTGGTGCTTTCCGCAAGCGGATCCTCGAAATGGGATTCGTCAGGGGCGAGGAAGTACGCTCCATCCTGAATGCCCCGCTGAAAGACCCTATCAAGTATGAGATCATGGAGTACGAGGTATCCCTGCGCCGCAGCGAAGCGGTGATGGTGGAGGTATCGGTACTGGCCTCGGACGCACTTGCAAGAACAGATGATGATGGAATGCTCACAGAAGTGGAGCAATCGCAGAACGGATACCATCCGGCATATACACACAACGGAAACAACAACGGCAGCCACCACACCGAGAAGAACATCCGGGTAGCAATGATAGGCAATCCCAATGCGGGGAAGACCTCCATTTTCAACCTCGCCTCGGGAGCACACGAGCATGTGGGCAACTACAGCGGTGTCACCGTCAACTCGAAGGAGGGAACGCTGACACACCAAGGATACACCTTCACACTGACCGACCTGCCCGGTACCTACTCGCTTTCCGCTTATACCCCCGAAGAGCTCTTCGTGCGCAAGCATATCCTGGAAGAGAAACCGGACGTGATCATCAACGTGGTCTCCGCCTCCGCGCTGGAGCGCAACCTCTACCTCACCACCGAGCTGATCGACCTGGAGGTGCCGGTAGTGATCGCCCTCAACATGTACGACGAGCTGGAACAGAGCGGTCGCACCTTCGACCATAAGACCTTCTCCGAACTGATCAACACACCGATGGTGCCTACGGTCGGTAAAAGAGGTGAAGGGATCCCACAACTGCTGGAGGAGGTGATTGCGGTGTACCGGCAAAAAGAGTACAAGTATGTGCAGATACCCTATGGACGGGTGCCGGAGAAATCGATCGCCATCATGGAGCGGGAGCTGTCGGTTACAGAAGCAACGCGTTGGAAAGTACCGCTTCGCTACCTCAGCATCAAGTTGTTGGAGGGGGACAAGGATGTAGAGCGACAGGTGAGACAACTGCCGGAGCAGGAGAAAATTCTGGCACGGCGCGACAAGGAGAGGATCTATATGGAGAAGCTACTGCGGGAAGATCCGGAGTCGGCCTTCACCAACGCCCGTTACGGCTTCATCGCTGGGGGGTTGAAAGAGACCCTGAGCGAGAAGACCCAGTTCGCCGACAGCACCAAGCTGATCGATACCCTGGTGACACACAAGTACCTGGGCTTCCCCCTCTTCTTCGTTTTTCTCTGGGCGATGTTCGAAGCCACCTTCCGGCTGGGGGGATACCCCATGGCGGCCATCGAGTGGCTGGTGGAGCAGCTGGGCAATATGGTGAGGGGCTACATGGTGGAGGGACCACTCAAGGACCTGATCGTGGACGGCGTCATCGGCGGCGTGGGGGGCGTAATCGTCTTCCTGCCCAACATCGTCATCCTCTACCTCTTCATCGCCTTCATGGAGGATTCGGGCTACATGGCCCGGGCCGCCTTCATCATGGACAAGGTGATGCACCGCATCGGACTCCACGGCAAGTCGTTCATCCCCCTCATCATGGGCTTCGGCTGTAACGTGCCGGCCATCATGGCCACCCGCACCATCGAGAGTCGCAGCAGCCGCATGATTACCATGTTCATCGTCCCCTTCATGTCCTGCAGCGCCCGCCTGCCGGTATACATTCTCTTCGTGAGTGCCTTCTTCCCCTCCAGCGGGAGCCTCATCCTGCTGGGACTTTATGCCTTCGGCATCCTGATTGCGGCACTCACGGCGCGGCTCTTCCGCGACACCCTTTTCAAGGAGGAGGAGACCCCCTTCGTGATGGAACTGCCTCCCTACCGCATGCCCACACTCAAGTCGGTCACCACCCACATGTGGGACCGCTCGCGGCAGTACCTGCAGAAGATGGGGGGCCCCATCCTGATCGGCTCCATCATCATCTGGTTCCTGGGCTACTTCCCCCACAATCAGGAGAGAGAAGCAGCTTTCGACAGGCAGATCGAACAGGCTGAGATGCAGCACGCTGCGGGCAGCATCAACGAGGAAGAGCTCGAAGTGAAGATCAGCGAGATTGAACACAACCGCAACACGGAACACCAGGTGAACTCCTACATCGGACAGATCGGCCATTTCATGGAACCGGTGATGCGACCGCTGGGATTTGACTGGAAGATATCGGTGAGCCTCCTTTCGGGGATGGCCGCCAAGGAGATCGTGATCAGCACCATGGGGGTGCTCTACACCGGTGACAGCGAAGACCAGCAGTCGCTGAAGGAGCGGCTGCAATCGGAGAGTTACGCCGACGGAACACCTGTCTTCACCCCGTTGGTGATCGCCGGGTTCCTGCTCTTCGTGCTGATCTATTTCCCCTGCATCGCCACCATCGTCGCCATCAAGGAGGAGTCACACTCCTGGGGATGGGCACTCTTCAGCGTCTTCTACTCCACCGGCCTGGCCTGGCTTGTCGCCTTCCTGGTCTTCCAGGTGGGGAGCCTGTTCGTGTAGGATTAACGAAAGGTTATCGAACCAATTATTGAATAAAATTGTTTGGAAGATATGGATCTGCAACTTTTTTTCGTCATCATCATCGGAATCATCGTGGGAATCATCCTTCTGCGACAGATATACCACTTCTTCTTCATCCAGAAAGACCACACACGCTGCGGCGGCTGCAACATGTGTGAACTTCCGAAGAATGAGTCTTCCAACGGTTCATAACCCAGCTTCTCTCTTATTCCAACAACCGCTTCAATACACTGAGGTTATTTGCTGAATCGGGTTTCTTCCCTTCTGCCGTATGCAACTCTGCAATCCGGTCGGCATATTTCTCATACACCTTGTGCTTCACGATCTTCATGGTGGAGTTGACCATCCCGTTCTTCTCGCTGAAGGGCTCCTCGATCACCGCGAAGGCGGAGGGGATCCAGCGGTAGGGGAAGAGGCCGTCGTGCTTGCCTCCATTCATGTAGGCCGCGATCTCTCCGGCGATAATCCGAGCCGCCTCGGCCGGGTCGGAAGTACGCCGCTTCAGCGCCTCGCGGTTGAGCGTCAGCAGCGCCGTGGTATAGGGGCTCTGGTTGTTGTGCAGCACGCACTGGTCGATGTACTCCGACTGGGCCATGATCGACTCCTCAATTCCCTCGGGGGAGAACTTCTCTCCGTCGTTGCTGATCAGAAGCGACTTGGTGCGACCCAGCACATAAAGGTAGCCGTCGCTGTCGAGGTAACCCATATCACCGGTGCGGAGCCAGCCATCGACAATGGTCTCGGCTGTCGCCTCAGGATTCTTCCAGTAGCCCTTCATCACGTTGCCTCCCCTGATCAGGATCTCCCCCTTCTCACCCACCGGCAATGGGTGCATCGCCTCATCGCCGATGCGGATATCCATGCGCGGCATGGTCTTGCCCGAGGAGCCCAACTTGTGGGCCTGCGTGCAGTTGGCAGAGATGATGGGCGATGCCTCCGAGAGGCCGTAACCCTGGTACATCGGGATGCCGATGGCATAGAAGAAACGCTGCAGCTCGATGTCGAGCAGTGCACCGCCGCCGATAAAGTACTCCAGGTTGCTGGCGAAGCCCTGCCGGATCCTGGAGAAGATCACCTTGTCGTAGAAGGCGACCAGCGGCTTCAGCAGCGCCCGCTTGCCGCGGCCGCGGTTGTACCCCTCGCCGTTGTAGGCATAGGCCACCTTCAGTCCCTGCCGGAAGAGGCGCCAGGCAGTTTTGCCCTGTTTCTCGATCCCCGCCTCGATGTTCTTCCGGAAGTTGGCAGCCAGCGCCGGTACGCTCATCAGCAGGTGGGGGTTGATCGCCTTCATGCTTTTGGGTACGTTGCGCAGGATCTCCATGGCGCTCTTGCCGGCCGCCACCGAGGCGATGGCAGCACCGCACTTCATGAACGAGTAGATACCGGCGGTATGTCCGAAGGAGTGATCCCAGGGCAGGATCAGCAGCGTACGGAAGTATGAGGGGATGCCGTTGAGGTGGTCCACCGCCTGCTCGGCGTTGCATACATAGTTGTCGTGCGACAGCATGATCCCCTTGGGATTGGCCGTGGTGCCGGAGGTGTAGGAGATGTTGGCGAGGCTGTCGGGCTCCACCGCGGCCATTCTTTCCTCTACCTGCTTCCTGTCAGCCGTGAGCAGGGCATCGCCCAGTTCCAATACCTTGTCGAAATAGATCTCATCCTCCGCAACCTCCTCTACCGGATCGAGCAGGATGTAGCGCTTCACCGTGGTGAACAGCTCCTTCATGGGGCGCAGCTTCGCGATCTGCTGGTCGGAAGCCAGCACCATCACCGAATCGGAGTGGTTGACACGGAAGGTGATGTCCTGCACCGTCTCCAGCTTCACCGAGAGCGGCACACAGACAGCTCCGGCGTGGAGCACACCCAGCTCACCCAGCACCCAGTTGTTCTTTCCCTCGGAGAGGAGCGACACCCGCTCACCTGCACCGAGGCCCAATGCCATCAGACCCGCCGCAAAGCGGATCGATTGCTCCTTCACCTCCCTGAAGGTAAGGGATGTGTAATCTGTCCCGTTGCGCGCTTCATAAAGGAAGGGACGCTCTCCGTATTTCGCCACCGTCTCGTTCAGGAGCGCGATAATTGTTTTTCCCATCTGTTTTTTTACGTTATTATCAGAGTTATTGAGTTCAAAGATATCATTTTTTTACTTACTCACCATCCAATGCCGTAATCCTCACCGTAATTGCTGCTGCCACCCCAGAGGGTGCCCTGCTCACGGTCGAACCAGATGGCATTGAGGGGACCGCTGGTGCGGTCGGAGAACTGAAGGGTATAGCCCATGTCGCTCAGTTTCTGTCGCACACTATCGGGTGTACTGGCATTCAAAAGCAGCTCTCCGGGCCGCGGTGCCCGCTCGCCAGTTTTTGTGCCGCCCAGCGAAAGCCAGAGCTGGTTGGTGTTGATGTTGGCCGCTTCGCATGCCTGCTGTACATTCATGCCGAACTCCACCATGTTGAGGAAGAACTGCAGTTGGTTCTGCTCCTGCGTGTCACCCCCCTGCACCGCGAACGTGAGGAAGGGCTCGCCCTCCTTCAGTGCCAGTGAGGGGGTGAGCGTCACCCGCGGCCGCTTGCCAGGTTCCACCACGTTGAAGGGATTGAGCGCCTCATCCAGTACAAAGCTCTGTAGCCGCTGACTCAATCCAATGCCTGTGTTGCCGGCGATGCAGGCGGGGATCCAACCACCGGAGGGGGTGACCGAGACCACCCACCCCTCGGCGTCGGCTGCCTGGATGGTGGTGGTACCGCGCCAGAGACGGTCCATATAAAGGGAGTCGACAGCGTTACCTGCAACATCATCCCTCCTCAAATCACTCTCTGCAGAAGTGATCGCATCGTGTCGCGGCACAAAATCGCGTTTGCCGGTAGGATCGATGTCGAAACCGCGTTCTCTCATCAGCTTCAGATAGGGGTTTTTCTTTCCCTCAAAAGGATAGGGATCGCCCGGTCCCACCGACGGGTTGTTCCTGTCCGCCAATATCTCCGCTGCCCGTTGTCGTGCATATCCTTTATCCAGTAGCCCTTTGATGGGTATATCCGGACGGAATGCAGGGTCGCCATAGTAAAAGTCGCGGTCGGCAAAAGCCATGTTCATCGTCTGATAGAGTGTATGGATATACTGCGGTGAGTTGTAACCCATCGCTTTCAAGTCAAAATTTTCCAGGATGTTGAGGCTCTGAAGCAGTGCCGGTCCCTGCGACCAGGTCTGCAGTTTGTAGAGTTCTATTCCCTTGTAATTCACATGCAGCGGTACTTCCTCCTGAGGCTGCCACCCTGCCAGATCCTCCATCGTGATCAAGCCTCCCTGTTCCTGCACACCACGGACAAACTCAACGGCGATGTCGCCCTTGTAAAATCGGTCGTAAGCTGCCCAAATCGCCTGCTCGCGACTCTTGCCGGTCTGCAGTGCCATCTGTTCCGCATCCACCAACTTCTGCAGTGTCTCCAGTAACTCCTCCTGCACGAATAGCTCCCCCGCCACCGGTGTCTCCTGCAATTCACCGGGACGGGTGATGAAGAGATCGCGGCTGTAGGGCCACTGCTTCAGCATCTCCTTGTTGCGCGACAGGCTGCCGGCCAGGGGGATGTCGACCGGGAAGCCGGCAGCCAGCTCCAGTGAGGGCGCCAGCACCTGCTCCAGGCTCATGGTACCGTAACGTGCCAGCATGAGGCATAAACCGCCGACCGTGCCGGGGGTGACCGCTGCCAGGGGACCATATTCAGGTGGGAAATCATATCCGAGGCTTTTGAAATATTCCGCCGTGGCCCCCGTCGGAGCGACTCCCAGCGCATTGATGGCGATCACCTTTTTGGTGTGAGGGTTGTAAATAAGCGCCTGCGTCTCGCCACCCCAGCTCAACACGTCCCAGAGGGTACAGGTGGCGCCCAGCATGGCACAGGCAGCATCGATGGCATTGCCGCCCTGCTGGAAGATCATGGCCCCTGCCTGGGCACCCAGCGGTTTGCCGGTGATGGCCATCCACTGCTTCCCGTGCAATACCGGCTTTTGTGTGCGTTGCGAGAAAAGGGGTACAGAGAACAGTGAAACTATCAGCAAAGTTATTATGTTCTTCATATTCTAATTGTTATGTTAAATCGGGGAGGTTTACTTCTCGCACTCTCCAAAGGGCTGCATCAGGTATTGTGGAATCACACCATCATACATAGAGATGATGATGCAATGACAAATATAGTCCAAACAGATGCTTATATCAAAATATTTATGACTGAAAATAATTGCAAACGAACAAAGCCATCCCATATGCAACCATGGGATGGCTCTGTTTACAAAATGATCAGGTGTTTATCTAATGCCGGTCAATCAATTATGGCTGCACAATTGCTATAGGAGCCTGCAGCTGTAATACCTTATTCGTATTCCTGATGATTGGTTCGGTGAGGGTCAACGGCAACGTTTGCCTGACATCACGAGAAGAAGCCGCCACCAGAATATCATATCTGCCCGGATCCACCACCCATGCACACCGATCATTGTCGTAGGAGGCCAAATCACTCTTCGCTATCTTCAGCGTCAGGGTTTGTTTTTCTCCCGCTTTCAATTTTCTGGTTTTGTCGAAAGCTTTCAACTCTTTTGCGGGCTTTGGCAGTGAGGGGTTCTGTGGTGCCGTCACATAGAGCTGCACCGCCTCTTTTCCGGGAATAGTACCGCTATTGATGACATCGATGCTTACGATCACTTCATCGGGAGTCTCCCTGATCATAGGATTATCATATTCGAAGGTAGTATAAGAAAGGCCATAACCAAAAGGATAAGAGACCTCTTTGCGGAAGCTGTCGAAATA
>JAEWQF010000073.1 GCA_023399295.1 Bacteroidota bacterium | reverse complement strand
CTCCTTTGATTTGTAATTTTAGTTGTCCGGCAACTTCTTTAGCCATTTTCTTGATTTTAATAAATTACGGTTTTCGAAACACATTGAAGAACTTACAGAATCTGCGTAACCAAATTGCTGACTATTCCTTCTCTACTTGCATATAACTCAACTCCAGGAGCTGTTTCCTCCCGAAGATCTTCACCATCACTTTGAGTTTCTTTCTCTCGTCATTCACCTCTTCCACCACACCGGAAAAACTGCTGAAAGGACCTCCGATCACTTTCACGTTTTCACCCACATAGTATTTCATATCCATTTCATCACCAGCCTCTTCCAACTCATCCATCGTGCCGAGGATGCGTTTCACTTCCGACTCCCGGAGGGGTTGCGGATCAGTGGTGTTGGGCAGGAAGCCGGCAACGTAATTGATATTCTTCAGTTCGTGAATCACCTCACCCGTCAGTTCAGCCTCAATCAGCACATAACCGGGAAGATAAGCGCGTTCTTTCATCACTTTCTTGCCGTTTCGTACCGTGTAAGTCTTTTCTGTAGGAATGAGAACCTGAGAAATGTACTTTCCTAAATCGGTTTTTTTAATCTCTGACTCAAGATACTCTTTGACTTTGTTTTCTTTACCACTAACAGCACGCAAAACGTACCATTTTTTTCTCTCTTCAGTCATAGTCTCTTTCTTTCAGATAATTACAAAATACCGTAGAGAAGTTTTAATACCCACTCAAACAAAGAATCCATACCGAACACAATCAAGGCAATGATTAGGGAAGCAATCAATACAATTACTGTACTGCCGGATAGTTCTTCTTTGGATGGCCAGGATACCTTATAAACCAATTCGTTATAAGCATCCTTGAGATATGCAACTATTTTTTTCATTTAATTCGGATCATATGTGCACGGGTCGAGAGACTCGAACTCCCGACACCTGGTTTTGGAGACCAGTGCTCTACCAACTGAGCTAGACCCGTAAGCACCCCCCCAACCCTTCCCAATGGAAGGGAGCAGGGGGCAATTGTTCATTCTCAACCTCTTTCTCCCCGGAGGGATCAAAGGCGCGGTGATTAGTCGATCAGTTCAGTGATCTGACCAGCACCCACAGTACGTCCACCTTCGCGGATAGCGAAACGGAGACCTACGTTACATGCTACGGGGTAGATCAGTTCCACCTCGATTGTTACGTTGTCACCAGGCATCACCATCTCCACACCTTCCGGCAACTGGATTTCACCGGTTACGTCGAGGGTACGGATATAGAACTGGGGACGGTATTTGTTGTGGAACGGAGTGTGACGTCCACCTTCTTCTTTCTTCAGGATATAAACCTCAGCCTTGAACTTGGAGTGAGGTTTCACTTTACCCGGGTGAGAGATCACCATACCACGTTTGATTTCGTCCTTGTCGATACCACGCAGCAGCAGACCTACGTTGTCACCAGCCTGTCCTTCGTCGAGGATCTTGCGGAACATTTCCACACCGGTAACAACTGACTTCCTGCCTTCAGAACCCAGACCAATGATCTGTACTTCCTCGCCGGTTTTAATGATACCGGTTTCGATACGACCAGTGGCTACGGTTCCACGACCTGTGATGGAGAACACATCTTCAACAGGCATCAGGAACGGTTTGTCCACATCGCGCGGAGGCAGCGGAATCCAAGTGTCAACCGCATTCATCAGTTCGATGATTTTTTCTTCCCATTTCGGATCGCCGTTCAAACCACCAAGGGCAGAACCCTGGATCACCGGGGTGTTGTCGCCGTCGAAATTGTAGAATGAGAGCAGTTCACGCATTTCCATTTCAACCAATTCCAACATCTCTTCGTCGTCAACAAGGTCAACCTTGTTCATGAATACAACCAGTCGGGGAACGTTTACCTGACGAGCCAGCAGGATGTGCTCGCGGGTCTGGGGCATCGGACCGTCGGTCGCAGCAACAACAATGATGGCGCCATCCATCTGGGCAGCACCGGTAACCATGTTCTTCACATAGTCGGCGTGTCCCGGGCAGTCTACGTGTGCATAGTGACGCGCTTCTGTCTGGTATTCTACGTGTGAAGTATTGATGGTGATACCTCTTTCTTTTTCTTCGGGAGCGTTGTCGATGGAATCGAACGAACGAATTTCCGAGAATCCTCTCTTTGCCAAAACGGTGGTGATAGCAGCCGTTAAAGTAGTCTTACCGTGGTCAACGTGACCAATTGTACCGACGTTCACGTGCGGCTTCGTCCGGTTAAAATGTTCTTTTGCCATAAAATGTCCTATTAATTAGTGTAAATAAAAAATTGTATTTCCGATTCTTTCGTTTGTAAACAGTAAAGCTCAAGACACCCGGCACCCTGCCTTTTGTCTTGATGAGACGTTGCACATGCGCTCGTTGAGCCGATGGCGGGAGTTGAACCCGCGACCTCTTCCTTACCAAGGAAGTGCTCTACCACTGAGCTACATAGGCATTGCATGGAGCGGAAGACGGGACTCAAACCCGCGACCCTCAGCTTGGAAGGCTAATGCTCTATCAACTGAGCTACTTCCGCAAGTTCGATTTGGGATTAACAATTTGGGATCGTGGAGCCAGCTCCTGTATCCGAAATCGGAAATCATCAATCGATGGTGGGCAGTGATGGATTCGAACCACCGAAGGCGTAAGCCAGCTGAGTTACAGTCAGCCCCATTTGGCCACTCTGGTAACTGCCCTTGTCTGTGAGTGAGCCTCTTGTCGGATTCGAACCAACGACCCCGAGATTACAAATCACGTGCTCTGGCCAACTGAGCTAAAGAGGCTTATTTACTTACTTTTAACCGCTTCTCCCCCGAAATGAGAGAGAAACGGTCGCAAAGGTAGTGATATTTTTATTGATGCCAAAATATTTAATCGGTTTTTTGGATTACCGATCCTTTTTTTCTTTTGTCTTCTGGATTTGTTTTTCAAGCGCAACCATGCAGAGGTCAACCGCCTCTTCGAAGGTGTCGGCGATCTTGCTGGCAAATGCTTCTTTGTGTCTGAGGTTTAACTTCACTGCAGCCTCTTTGTTGTTTGCCGTTTCAGGTTTTACCACTTTCAGGATTACTTCTGCCAGAATGATGTCGTCGCAATAGCGTTCCATTTTTTTTACTTTCTTTTCCACAAATGCTTTCAGCTGTTCCGTGGCGTCAAAGTTTACAGATTGAATTGTCATTTCCATACTATTCCTCCTTCAATTTATTATGTGCCCTGGGATGGGCGTGATCATAAGCCTTCTTCATCTCCTCCAGCGTCACATGGGTGTAGATCTGCGTGGATGCCAGGCTGGAGTGGCCCAGCAACTCTTTCACCGCATTGATGTCGGCACCATTGTTCAGCATCTCGGTGGCAAAGGAGTGACGCAGCACATGAGGACTTCTCCGGGAGAGGGTGGGGACGCTGCTCAGGTGTGAGTGAATGATGTTGTACACAAGTTTAGGGTATAATTGGTTTCCATCCTTCTTAACAAAGAGGAACGGTGATTTGTTTTCCACTGCCGCGTCTCTTATTTCGATATAAGTGTTGATTTTCTCTCGCGTATCGGTTGTGAAGGGAATGATGCGCTGTTTGTTCCGTTTGCCTGTAACCCGGAGGGTGCAATTTGCAAAATCGACATCGCTGTCGCGCAGTGCGATCAGCTCGGCACGTCGCATGCCGGTGAGGTAGAGTAGCTCAATGAGGAAACGGTCGCGGTGACCGCTGAAATCATCGGGGTAGTTGTCGGAGGTGTCGATGACCCCTGAGATGTCACGGTCTTTGACAAACGCGGGCAGTTTTTTTGGTGTTCTGGGGCCGTGGATGCCTGTGGCGGGATTGTGGATGACAATGCCTTTGCGTTGCAGGTAGCGGAAGAATGATTTAAGGGTGCTGAGCTTCCGGTTCACCGACCGGGCTTTGATTCCCTCATCCATGAGTTGGATGATCCAGCTACGGATATGGTCACTCTCCACCATCACCGGGTTAAATGATCCCAACAGAGCGGTCACGTAGGATTCAAACTGGGTGATATCCCTGTAATAAGAAATCTCCGTTAGAGAGGAGTAGTTCTTCTCATAACGGAGATAGTCTATGAATTTTTCTTTCCACATCGCACCGTTTCCATTCAAATGATGGTGCTACGAAGATAGGAAAAAACTTTAGAAAAACGAAATAATTTACTTACTCTTCGTTTTGCTGCAGTTGTTGTACGTATACGGCGTGTTGTTTTTTCTTGCGTTTTGCCACAGAGGGTTTGATGAATGCCTGTCGGCTGCGAAGTTCTTTGACCACACCGGTCTTCTCGTATTTGCGTTTGAATTTCTTCAGGGCTCTTTCAATGTTTTCGCCCTCTTTGAGTTGTACTACGATCATTGTTATTGTTGTTTTAGTTTGTACTTGGCAATCAGCTTTCAGCAATCGGCTTTCAGCTATTTGAAATGTGACTATTGATTCTTTGCACAGGGAAGAATCGCTTCCTTGTGATGGAAAAATGGGTATGCTCTATTCTCTACACTGTTTCCTTTTCCGGTTAATCAATAACCTCCCTTCTATTTGGGCTGCAAAGATATAAATATTTTTTTTCATATCAATGTTGTGAGGCTCTTTTTTTTAAATGAACAACCCCGCACACAGCGTTGTGGCGGGGTTGATAAAATGTATCACAGCGAACCAGATGCTGTTGCCTGTTTACTTCACCTCTTCGAAGTCCACATCGGTCACATCATCACCCGACTGATTCTTGTCGGATGAAGCCTGTTGTCCGGCATCGCTTCCTGGCTGCGCACCCGGTTGTGCGTTTGTGGCATTGTACATCTCCTGTGATGCTGCCTGGAACGCATTGTTCAGCTCATCGGATGCCGCATCGATGGCGGTGAGATCCTGTACCTTGTGGGCCTCTTTCAGTTTGTTGAGGGCTGCTTCGATCGGAGCTTTCTTGTCTGCCGGGATTTTATCGCCCAACTCTTTCAACTGCTTCTCGGTTTGGAAGATGGTGGAGTCGGCCTGGTTCAGCTTGTCGATCCGCTCTTTTTCTTTCCTGTCGGCTTCTGCATTGGCTGTAGCCTCTTCCTTCATTCGCTTGATTTCATCTTCACTCAGTCCAGATGAGGCCTCGATGCGGATCTTTTGCTCCTTGCCCGATGCCTTGTCTTTGGCTGAGACATTCAGGATGCCATTGGCATCGATGTCGAATGTCACCTCAATCTGGGGTATCCCACGCGGTGCGGGTGGGATGCCGTCGAGGTTGAAGACGCCGATCTGCTTGTTGTCGCGTGCCATGGCACGTTCACCCTGCAGCACGTTGATCTGTACCGAGGGCTGGTTGTCGCTCGCGGTGGAGAAGGTCTCACTCTTCTTTGTCGGGATGGTGGTGTTGGCCTCGATCAACTTTGTCATCACACCACCCAATGTTTCAATACCCAATGAGAGTGGCGTCACATCGAGAAGCAACACGTCTTTCACTTCGCCTGTGAGTACGGCACCTTGAATGGCGGCACCAATGGCTACTACCTCGTCGGGATTCACACCCTTGTGCGGTTTCTTGCCAAACAACTTCTCCACCAGCTCCTGTACTGCGGGGATACGGGTAGATCCCCCCACGAGGATCACCTCGTCGATATCGGAGTTGGAAAGTCCCGCGTCTTTCATCGATTTCTGACAGGGTCCCACGCATTTCTGCAACAGGTCGTCGATCAGCTGCTCAAACTTGGCACGTGACAGTGTCTTCACCAGGTGCTTGGGTATCCCGTTCACCGGCATGATGTAGGGCAGGTTGATCTCGGTGGAGGTGGCGCTGGAGAGTTCGATCTTGGCTTTCTCGGCAGCTTCTTTCAGTCGCTGGAGCGCCATCGGATCCTTCCGCAGGTCGATGCCTTCCTCGTTCATGAATTCCTGCGCCAGCCAGTCGATGATGCGGTGGTCGAAGTCATCGCCACCCAGGTGGGTGTCACCATTTGTCGACTTCACCTCGAAGACGCCATCGCCCAGCTCCAGGATGGAGATGTCAAAGGTGCCGCCACCCAGGTCGAAGACCGCGATCTTTGAGTCCTTGTTCTGTTTGTCGAGACCGTAAGCCAGTGCGGCTGCTGTGGGCTCGTTCACAATGCGGCGCACGGTCAGTCCTGCAATCTCACCCGCCTCCTTCGTGGCTTGACGCTGTGCGTCGCTGAAGTAGGCAGGTACGGTGATCACCGCTTCTTTGACCTCCTGTCCCAGGTGATCTTCAGCGGTTTTCTTCATCTTTTGCAACACGATGGCTGAGATCTCCTGTGGTGAGTAGAGGTGACCGTTGATGTCGACACGGGGTGTGTTGTTGTCGCCGCGTGCCACCTTATAGGGTACACGACCGATCTCTTTCTGCATCCGGTCATAGGTCTCACCCATGAATGTCTTGATGGAGGAGATGGTGTGGTTCGGGTTGGTGATAGCCTGGCGTTTTGCAGGATCGCCTACTTTGCGTTCACCGTTGTCCATAAAAGCTACAACCGAAGGTGTGGTACGCTTGCCTTCGTTGTTGGGGATTACAACAGGTTCGCTCCCTTCCATGACAGAGACGCACGAATTGGTTGTTCCCAGGTCTATACCGATAATTTTTCCCATAATTGATCTGCTATTTGTTTAAATGTTGTTTCTTGCTTCTTATATCAAATGCAGCATCCATCACTGTGCTCACAATTGCAGGCGGATGCTACACCCTTCTCTTTTCAAAACCTGTGCCAAAAAAATGATCGGTGAGCTGACTGACATTCTGTCGTTTTTCTGCTCATTCATATTTGTTTTTTTAGACCCGATGATGCTTCGGTATCAGAAGATTTTCCTATCTTTGGTGGAACGGACGCCCCGCTCTCTATTGAACCGAAACGGTGCGACCGCTTATTCAATTGTTTCTCATCACATACTAATGCGCACAGATATGTTTACACCACAGGACCTCGAACAGCTGAATGAAAAAGGGATCTCACAGGATCAACTCAGCAGACAACTCAGATTTTTCAACACCGGTTTTCCATTCTTGCAGATTGTGGCCCCTGCATCCCATTACAAGGGAGTCATCAAGGTAGATGAGCAGCAGGAGAAGAGCTATCTGAAGTGTTGGCAGGATTATCTTGATGGTGACAGGAGCATCACCAAATTTGTACCGGCGTCGGGTGCTGCCAGTCGCATGTTCAAAGATCTGTATGCCTTTCTCGACGCGGATTATGATCTGCCAACCACCGTTTTTGAGAAGACCTTCTTCACCCGTCTCCACGATTTCGCCTTTGCTGTCTCACTGGATGAGACATGCCGCCTGCTTTACGGTAAAAATGTCTCAATGCTCTGTGAGGAACAACAATACAAGGCGGTGGTGGCTGCCTTGTTGTATCCCGAAGGACTTGATTACGGCAGTCTGCCCAAGGGGTTGTTGCTGTTTCACTCCTATCCCGAGGGAAACAGAACAGCCCTGGGAGAACATTTGCACGAAGGAGCACTCTATGCCCGACGTGCTGATGGATTGGTGAGGGTGCATTTTACCGTGTCGGAAGAGCACAAGGAACTATTTGAGTTGTTGGTGGCTGCCCGCAAACTCAGTTATGAGATCAAACTGGGTGCCCGTTTTTCGGTGTCATACAGCATTCAGAAGCCGGCAACCGACACCCTTGCGGTGGATCTGGCAAACCAACCTATTCGCGAAGCGGATGGCAGCCTGTTGTTCCGTCCCGGGGGCCACGGTGCGCTGATTGAAAACCTGAATGACATTGACTCGGACATCATTTTCATCAAGAATATCGACAATGTGGTGCCCGACAGGCTGAAACAGGAGGAAGCGCATTACAAGAAGCTGCTGGCAGGGGTTCTGGTTGCCATGCAAGCACGTGCATTTGCTTATCTCGATACACTGGAGTCCGGGAAGGCGACCTCCGACGAACTGGAGGAGATGCTTGCCTTCACCGAGAACGAATTGTGCATCACGCACAACGAACAATTCGACACCGATGAACAGCTGGAAGCCTATCTCAAGCGCAAGCTCGACCGGCCATTCCGCGTATGCGGTATGGTGAGGAACCAGGGTGAGCCGGGGGGTGGTCCTTTCATTGTTGTCAACCCCGACGGGACTGCCTCGCTGCAGATTCTGGAGAGTTCACAGATCAACCGCAACGATCCCCGGGCCATGGATGCCTTCCGCAACGGCTCTCACTTTAACCCGGTTGATCTGGTTTGTGGCGTGAAATGCCATCATGGAAACAAATTCGACCTGACAAAATTTGTGGATCCCAACACCGGTTTCATCTCACACAAATCGAGCAACGGCAAAGAGCTGAAAGCACTGGAGTTGCCTGGGTTGTGGAACGGAGCGATGAGCGATTGGAACACCCTCTTTGTGGAGGTGCCGCTCACTACCTTCAACCCGGTGAAGACAGTCAATGACCTGCTGCGTCCGGAGCACCAACAGAAAGGATAAGGGGTCTGCCGCAGTTGATCTGTTGTTGCCAAAAGCGATGCAGCGATGCAATAATGAAAGGATCAATCCGTTTAGTCACTAAACGGATTTTTTTCTTGAGGCGAATCCATCCATATCTGCTGTTGTTGACGCTGTTGCTGACGCTCTCCTGTCACAGGGTGCGCCTCAGTGATGCCAGGGGATCCTATGTACGGGGTGAATATCATGAGGCGGTCACTGCTTACCGGAGTCTCTACCGGCAAACAGCCCGTCAGGAAGGAGCCCTGCGGGGTGTGATCGCTTTTGAAATGGCCGAGAACTACCGGCAGTTGAACCGGTCGGGGCATGCTGCCACAGCCTATGCCAACGCCATTCGTCATGGCTATCCCGACAAGGTGGCGTTGCTTCGTCTGGGTCAGATGCTTCACCGTGCGGGTGACTACTCAGGAGCTGTGGATGCATACAACACCTATCTGACCCATCTCCCCGATGATCCGATCGCGTTGGAGGGATTGCAGGGTGCCAGGCAGTCGATGGACGACTCGCGGGAGCCGGCGCATGCATCGTCCCGCTACCGTATTCGGCGGATGGATCTCTTCAACTCTTCCCGCAGTGACTTTTCACCCCTGCTCGCCCACGACGACGAGTGGCTTTATTTCACCTCTTCGAGGGAGGAGATACCGGGTGATGGGATGAGTAGCGTAACAGGTACAAAATACCACGATCTGTATCAATCCAGACGGAACAGCCACCGGGAATGGCAGAAACCGGAGCGGATTGAATCACCCCTTAACACCGCTTTTGATGAGGGAGTCGCATCTGTGACGGCCAACGGTGATCTGATGTTTTACAGTGTGACAGTTGTTGGCATGGATCAGCCCGCACTGCCGGGGATCTATCTCTCCAGACGGACGGATGGTGCCTGGTCGGCAGGAAAGCGGCTTGCCATCCCGACAGACGACACCCTTGCACTGTTTGCCCATCCTGCTACAAACGCTTCAGGGAGCCTTCTCTTTTTCGTTTCGGATATGTCGGGGGGAGAAGGTGGGAAAGATATATGGGTGGCACACCTTGACAGCCGTCAGGAGGTGGTGAGGATAGAGCATGCCGGTGCTGCTGTCAACACCCCGGGAGATGAGATGTTTCCTACGCTGCGTGACGACACAGTGCTTTATTTTTCATCCAATGGACATCCCGGCAGGGGAGGGCTCGATCTCTTCCGGGCAGTGAAAGACCACAACGGCAAAGATTGGCAGCTGTTGCATCTGCCATCCCCACTCAATTCTTCAGCCGATGATTTCGGCATCACCTTTGAACAGGGGAAGGAGCGTGGATTCTTCAGTTCCAACAGGGATGATGCCAGGGGGTATGATCATATCTACGCTTTTGAACGGGTGGAGCGCATGATTCAGGTAGAGGGGTATGTTGCTGACCGGTCTGATCGCCTCATCCCGGGTGCGATCATCGATGTGGTGGGCAGTGACGGTTCGCGTCTGCGATTGGCAACAAATAGGGAGGGTCTCTATCATTTCAACGCGACAGAGGGCGTCGCATATCTCTTTCTGGCACAGGCAGAGGGCTTTTTGAACCAGAAACAGTCGCTCGCCCCGATCCCTGCCGGCAACGATACGATCTGTGCTGTTGACTTTGAGATGACACCCTACAACCGGCCGGTTATCCTGGAACATATCTTTTATGATTTTAATGGCGCGGTGCTTCGTGAAGAGTCGAAGAAAGAGCTCGACAACCTCTTGCAAATCATGGGTGAGCATCCTGAGATCAGGGTCGAGCTCTCAGCACATACCGACCGCATAGGTGCCGACAGTTACAACGAAGGGCTGTCGCTGCGTCGGGCACAATCAGTGATTGATTATCTCACAAAGGCGGGTGTTTCACAGGAACGCCTTTTGCCAATGGGACAGGGTAAGAGATCACCCAAGAGAGTGGACAAGAGGGATGCGTTGTCCCATCCCTTTCTACTTGAGGGAGCCAGTCTTACGGAAGCTTATATTGCCACGCTACTTCCCGCACAACAGGCAGTGGCCGATCAACTGAACCGCCGTACCGAGTTCCGCGTGTTGCTGCCAACAGGGAGCACTCCCCGGTGAGATATGTGATTCGGGTTTCGCATGGGTTCTTTGGCGCCCTCTATCCCAATCTGATGGAGATGCGAAACAGGAGTGAGTGTTTATCGGGAATTATATGTATTTTTGTGGGGAATTACCGGTATTTCAAACAGATTCCGGAAGCAACTGACGCGATACAATGAGAGGGATTGTGATTGGCTTCTTCCTGCTTTGGGGCTGCATGACGGGTTTAACCAACCTGTCAGCCCAGGAGCTTCGTGCGGCGGTGACTGTGAAGAGCAGCGCCGTGCAGGGGGGCCACAGCGATCTGTTCCACTCACTGGAGGAGTCCCTGCATGCACTCCTCAACGGTCACCGGTGGGGTGACAGTTTTACACAGACGGATCACAAGACCCTCTGCACTTTTACCCTGCTCGTAACCGAGCGCCTTTCGAGTGACTCATTTCGTGGTGAGCTCTATGTGCACGCAGCCACGAGAGGTGATGCCGACAGGGCAGGAGTTACCCTGTTGGTTGTACGCGACAAGGAAATCGATTTCAGTTATACTGCCTATCAGCCACTCACATTCGACCGCTATGCGATCCGTGACAACCTGACCGCAGTGGCTGCCTATTACTCCTGTCTGATCCTGGCCCTTGAGCGGGATGCCACTGAGGCACTGGGAGGGACACCCTTTTTCCGGATGATGGAACAGATTGCCTCCGGGGCAGCGTCGCATGGATGGAGGGGATGGGAGATGAGTCGCCGGCCAGGCAATCGTACTGCCATCGCAGCCTCTTTTAACGACGGTTCACTGGAAGAATACCGTTTGATGTGGCATCGATTGCATTCCCAGCCCCACCTCACAACGGCAGCCGAAGCGGTAGGGGTGCTCCATTCGCTGCACCGTGAACGCCCCGGCCATCCGATGCTTACCCTCTTTGCCGATGCCGGATTACAGGATTTGGTGTCAATTCTGGCCAGGGATGATCGTGCGGTGAGAAAGCAATGGCTGGCACTGCTGAGTGAAATCTACCCCACCAGAAACGAAGAACTCGAAATGTTGAGAGAATAACTGTTTATGCTAAAGAGATTGTCAATTGAAAACTATGCATTGATCGATTCACTGCAAATCACTTTCGACAGGGGTTTTACTGTGATCACCGGTGAAACCGGTGCCGGCAAATCGATCATCCTGGGTGCGCTCTCACTCATCCTGGGTCAGCGTGCCGAATTGCGGCATGTGAAACAGGATGAGTCGAAATGTGTGATTGAGGGTTTGTTTGATATATCCGCCTACCGGTTGAAACCGCTCTTCGATGAGCATGAATGGGTCTACGATGGCGATGAATGCATCCTGCGGCGCGAGATATGGGCTACCGGCAGATCCCGAGCCTTCATCAACGATTCACCGGTATATCTGAACGAACTGAAGATGCTGGGTGAGCGACTCATCGACATCCATTCGCAGCACCAGAACCTCTCATTGAACGACAACCTGTTTCAGCTCAACGTGGTGGATTTGCTGGCGGATACCGGGATGGAACAGGCGGATTACAAGCAAAGCTACAATGCCTATCGCGAAGCTGAGAAGAGCCTCCGTGAACTGCGGGAACAGAACCGTCGCAACAGAGAGGAGGAGGATTACCTCCGTTTTCAACATACCGCACTCACCGAAGCATCACTGGTAGCGGGTGAACAGGTGCAGTTGGAAGAAGAGCTGGAAGCGTTGACCCATTCTGAGGAGATCAAGTCGGGTCTCTTTGCTGCCACCGATCTTCTTTCGGGTGAAGGCCAAAATGTGGCTGCCATGCTTCGCACCGTAAGAGAGAGACTGCAATCGCTTCAGACTCTCTTTCCCCGGGTGGTTCCCCTGGCTGAGAGGGTTGAGTCGGCCTACCTCGACTTGAAAGATGTAGCTGATGAAGCATCCCGCCTGTTTGAACAGGTGGAGTTCAATCCGGGACGTCAGCAGATTGTGGAGGAACGACTCGGCATGCTTTATGATTTGGAGAAGAAACATGGTCTCACCGCAGTGGAGCAGTTGATTGCCTTGCGTGATGAGATCGGCACTAAATTGCAGCAGATCGATTCACTCGACGAGCAACTGGAGGTGCTGGAGAGGGATGCTGCCGACAAACAGCGGATCATGAGGGAGATGGCTCAGTTGTTGCATGAGAAACGATGCGCAGCCACCCCGGCAATTGAGCGGCAACTCACCACACAACTGGAATACCTGAAGATGCCCCATGCCCGTTTTCACTGTAAGATCACACCCCGGAAAGAACCCGATGTGACAGGTGGTGATGAGGTGGAGTTCCTCTTTTCGGCCAACAAGAACATGACCCTTCAGCCGGTCTCTCAAATTGCATCGGGAGGTGAGATCTCCCGCCTGATGTTGTCGCTCAAGGCGATGATCGCCGGTGCCACGGCCTTGCCGGCCATCATCTTCGATGAAATCGACACCGGCACCTCAGGAGAGGTCGCCGACCGCGTGGGGGCAGTGATGAAGCAGATGAGCCGGACGATGCAGGTGATTGGTATCACCCATCTGCCACAGATCGCTTCGAAGGGAGCGCATCACTTTGTGGTGTACAAGGAAGAAAGGGGTCACAGTGTGGCTACGGGAATCATGAAGCTTGCCGGAGAGGAGCGGGTAGGTGAGATTGCCCGCATGCTGAGCGGTGCCGAAGTAACAGAACAAGCCGTGGAGAATGCCAGGGTGATGCTCAAAACAACTTGAATTGATGAAAGAAAAAGAGATGATCTTCGGCATCCGTGCCGTAATTGAGGCGATTGAAGCCGGGAAAGAGATTGACAAGGTACTGGTGAAGCGTGACCTTTCGGGAGAACTCTATATGGAGCTGCAACAGCTGTTGCGTGATCGGGAGATCCCGATGCAACGGGTACCGGTGGAGCGGATCGATCGGGTCACCCGCAAAAATCACCAAGGGGTGATTGCCTTCACATCGGCAGTTGCCTACCAGAAGCTGGAACAGATCATTCCGCTGCTTTATGAGGAGGGCAAGGTCCCCTTGATACTGCTCCTCGATGGGCTCACTGATGTGCGTAACTTCGGCGCGATTGCCCGCACCTGTGAGGTGGCGGGTGTTGATGCCATCGTCATCCCTGTACGTGGGAGCGTCTCGGTGAATGCCGATGCGGTGAAAACCTCCGCCGGGGCATTGCATACCATCCCTGTATGCCGGGAGCAGAGTTTGAAGGATGCGATCATCTACCTGAAGAACAGCGGAGTGAAGGTGGTTGCTGCAACCGAGAAGGCAGCGGCCACTTACACCGAAAGCGATCTGACTGTCCCGGTAGCCATCGTGATGGGTTCCGAGGATACAGGGGTCGCAACGGATCATCTGCGGGTAAGCGATGAGCTGGTGAAAATCCCGCAGTTTGGTGCGATCCGGTCGCTCAATGTCTCGGTGGCTGCCGGTGTCTTAATCTATGAGGTCATAAGGCAACGGGGGTTGTCATAAAGATTGATCAATGAACTGAATTATAAATAGGAGCTGACAGCTGATTGCTGACGGCTAAATGCCATGTAGGTCATGAAAAAGAAAGTTATTTCCACTGAACACGCGCCGGCAGCCATTGGCCCATACAGCCAGGCAATAGAGATGAACGGGATGCTCTTCTTGTCGGGCATGCTCCCCATTGACCCGGCAACGGGGGACCTGGTTCCAGGCGGAATCAGGGAACAGACTGCGCAGATATTTGTCAATATCCGTGCGGTGCTGGCTGCTGTCGGGATGACAACGGAGCAGATTGTCAAAACAACCGTATTTCTGCAGGAGATGTCGCTTTTTGGCGATATGAACGAGGTGTATGCCGCACAGTTCGAAGACAGCTTCCCTGCCCGTTCGGCCTTTGCTGCGAAAGCACTGCCAAAGAGTGCACTGGTGGAGATTGAAGTGATCGCGATGCGATGAAAACGCTGGGAAACATTGTCTGGTTCGTATTCGGTGGCATCTTTATTGCCATTGAATATGTGTGGGGCAGCCTGGTGCTGATGATCACCATCATCGGCATCCCCTTTGGCTTGCAATCACTGAAGCTGGCTGAAATGGCACTCTGGCCGTTTGGCAAGAAGGTGAAGCAGCGGGAGTCCGCATCGGGCTGCCTCTCCCTGCTGATGAATGTGATCTGGTTCTTTGTGGGCGGTTTGCCCATTGTGCTGACCCATCTGTTGTTTGGCCTGCTCTTTTACATCACCATCATTGGGATTCCGTTCGGCAATCAGCATTTCAAGCTGATGAGACTGGCGCTGACTCCTTTTGGCAAAGAGATTGTCAACAGCTGAAGAATCAATTGTCCTCTGCCTTTAGTCCAGGACAGCCGGTAAATTCTCATCCTCCTCTTCCTCAAGAGGCGGTTCTTTCTTGACCATAAAGGCACTGATCTCCCAGAGCATGTAGATGGGGATGGTGACGACGAACAGGGAGAAGGGATCGCCCGAGGGAGTGATCAGTGCCGCCGCCAGGAGTGATCCCACCACGGCATGACGGCGGTACTTCCGGAAGAAGGGGCGGTATACCAGTCCCAGGTTCGACAAGAGCCAGAAGACAAGTGGCAGCTCAAAGACCAGACCCATGATCAGGATCAGGGTGTAGAAATTGCTCATGTAGGAGTCGAGCGAGATCATGTTCTCGATGGAGTCACTCAACTCGAAGGTGATCAGAAAGCGGAAGATCAGCGGGAACACCACGAAATAACCCACCATGCAACCCATCACAAACATGAAGCCACCGAATCCGAAAGCGGTCTTCACCCCTTTGGCTTCGTTGTCGTAGAGCGCAGGGCTGACGAACCTCCACAACTCATAGAGGATGTAGGGAATGGTGCAGAGCACGCCAAATGAGAGTGAGGTGGAGATGTAGGTCATGAACTGGGTGGTCATGCTGATGTTGAGTATCTCCACCTCAAAGACCTCTGCAGAGAAGTCGGGCAGGAACGGAATGAACTGCCCCGCTTTATCCAGGAAGCGATAGGTGATGAAATCGGATGAGCGGGCAGCCAGGATCACATTGTCGAAGATCCTGGGGATTAGAATGAATCCGGCGATGGAGAAAGTGACCACAGCCACGATGATACGAATCAGTGTCCACCTGAACTCTTCCAGGTGATCCCAAAAGGACATTTCTTTCTCTATCATGTATACCCTTCGCTATCGGATTCGGTATCACGGGCACAAGCTTGTTTGACAGGTCCTGCCCGGGAACAATTGAGTGTGAAAAAAGGAACGCTGTGGTTGCCCGGTTGGAGCAACTACAGGTAAGGGCTTACTTCTCGTTTGTGGATTTGTTGTCGGTAGAATCAGTCTTGATATCTTCCTCAATGTCTTTCAATCCCCTTTTGAAGCTGTTGATCCCTTTTCCCAATCCCTTCATGAATTCAGGTATTTTTTTCCCCCCGAACAGGATGAGGACGACAAGTACAATGATGGGTATCTCCCATCCGTTTAAGTTAATCAGCAGTGGATTCATAGATCTCGATGATTTGTTGTTGTTGTATGATACAATGTATACAGGATGCAAATGTATAATTTATTTGCATGAGAACCCTGCTTTTTAAGATAAAGTTTGATCATGTCGCAGAGGAACGGGTCACTGATCCGCATCACGAATGATCAAATCCATCCTGATGGGCAGGTGATCGCTGAAGCCACCCAGGTAACGTGGACCCTGGTTGGTGCGGAAGGGCTTCATGCCGTAGTAGCGGTTGTCATCCTCCAGCAGAAAAGGAGGGCGGAAGATCTCTATGCTGCCTCCTTTGATGCGGATGGGGTTGTCCGGCGCCAGCAGGTTGCCGCTGACTATGAACTGATCCAACACCTCCCACCTTCCCTGATACTTGTAACTGCCTTGTTCCTGGTTCGAGGTGAAAGCGTAAAAAAGGTTGTAGAGCGCATCATGCTTTGGAGATTCCTCCTGTCTCTTTGCCCGGAGTGCCAGGGAGAGACTGTTGTCTTCAGGGTGGTCGTTGAAATCGCCCATGATCAGGATGTGGGCATGCTCACGCACACTGAAGATGCTGTCACATTTTCTTCTCAACAGCCGTGCTGCGTCGATGCGTGCCGGTTCACTCTCCAGTCGTCCCTCACTACGGGATGGGAAATGGCAGACAAACAGGTCCAGGGTATCGCCACTGATTACCTCACCTGCCACATGAAGGATGTTGCGGGTGGGTCTTCTTCCCTGCTGCCGGAAGACAATCTGATATTCGGCGGTCTCAAGCAGCCGGAACTGATGGGGTTGGTACAGCAGTGCCACATCGATGCCCCGTTCGTCTGGCGAGTTGGTGACAAGATATTGGTAGTCCTGAGCCCGTAGTGGAGAGCGTCGGGTGAGGTCGAACAAGACGCTGTCGTTCTCAACCTCACACAGACCCACCACTGCGGGTGGGTAAATCTCACCCACCGCTGTAATCACCCTGGTGATGTTGCGCAGCTTCTCCCAGTATTTATAGGGCGTCCAGCGCATGAACCCCTCCGGCAGGAACTCATCATCCTGTTTCAGTGAGTCGTTCTCCGTGTCGAAGAGGTTCTCCACGTTGTAGAACATCACACGAAATGGTTCCTGTGGAGAGAGGATGGCAGCCGAAAGCCACCAGCAGATGCAGCAAGAGAACAACAACCGTTTCATCGCCACAGGGAAGGTTTTTTTTGATCAGACTGCTTCCAGAATCTTCACCAGGAAATCCCAGAACTTGCCTACCGAGGAGATTTTCATCTTCTCGTCGGGAGAGTGCACATCGGTCATGTCCGGGCCGATGGAGATCATATCGAGTGAGGGGTACTTCTCCAGGAAGAGACCACATTCCAGACCTGCGTGAATGGCCTTCACCTTCGCCTCTTTGTTGTAAAGATTCCGGTATTCCTTTTTTGCCAACTCCAGGATGGCCGATTCCGGGTTGGGTTTCCAGCCGGGGTATCCCTCGCTGTGTGTCACCTTAGCTCCTGCCAGCGTAAACAGGGAAGAGACCATGCTCACCACATACTGTTTTTGTGACTCCACGGAGCTGCGCTGACTGCTACCCACCTCGATCCGATTGTCGGGCAGCATCTTCACCGATGCAAGGTTGGTGGAGGTCTCCACAAGACCTTCAATGTCACTGCTCATGGCAATCACGCCATGGGGAGATGCGCAGAGTGACAGGATCAGCTTGTCGGTTGTTTTCCGGTTGATCACCTTCGAGGGAATGGGCGCCGACTCGAGCAACAGGTCGAGGTTGGGTTCGCTGTTTTTGAACTCTTCTCTGAGATCGGCCAGAAAGGTGTTCACTTTCACCCGCATCTCCTCCTTGTATTTGGCCTTCACTCCCACCAATGCATATGCTTCACGCGGAATGGCATTGTGCAGGTTCCCTCCGCCAATCTCCGAGAGCACCATCCCATATTTCTTGCGCATGAGCGAATAGAGGAAACGGGCGAGCATCTTGTTGGCATTGCCGAAGCCCTTGTCGATGTCGCTGCCCGAATGACCCCCGCGAAGTCCTTTCACCTCCGTGCGGAACCAGAAATATCCTTTGGGTGCCTCTTTTTCCTTGTATTTGAAATATGCCCGTGTGCCTTTTCCCCCGGCACAGCCGATGTAGATCTCACCCTCCTCTTCCGTATCGAGATTGATCAGTATGTTTCCGGTGATGAAACCCTCTCCGAGCGAGTAGGCTCCCGTAAGGCCGGTCTCTTCATCCACCGTGAACAACGCTTCAATTCTGCCGTGTGTGATGTCTTTGGCAGCCAGCAGTGCGAGCTGTGCCGCCACACCGATGCCGTTGTCAGCTCCCAGTGTGGTGCCGTTGGCCCTGATCCAGTCGCCCTCGATGATTGTTTCGATGGGATCGTTGTCGAAATCGTGCTCCACCCCTGCATTCTTCTCGCAAACCATGTCGACATGCGATTGCAGGATCACCGTGGGGGCATCTTCTCTGCCGGGTGTCGCCGGCTTGGTGATCAGTATGTTGCCCGCCTTGTCTTGTGTGGCCTCCAGTTGGTGTTCCTTGGCGAAGTCGAGCAGATAGGCCAGGATCCTCCCTTCTTTTTTTGAGGGTCTGGGAATTTGTGTAATGTCGTGGAAGTAACGCCAGATGGCAGCAGGTTGTAGTTCTTGTATGGTCATCCTCTCATTATTTTTTGATGGTTATGTGGTCGATAAAAATACGATAAAAAACGCTCGTTGACAAAATATTTAGCATCTTTAAGTCGAAAAAATGATGTTTAATTGGCTAATTGGACTATCTTTGCGGCGTTAAAACAAGACAATATGATAAAAATCGTACTGATAGGAATTGTCATCCTGTTCATCGCCATCCTGATGATGGGGATGCGTGTTTTCTTTACCCGCAAGGGTGCTTTTCCGAGTCTTCACATTGGTGAGTGTCAGGCGATGCAGGACAGGGGTATTCACTGTGCCACTTCGCAGGATGCTGAGATGAACCGAAGAGAGAGTCCAATAGAGAAATTGTTGAAATCAGAAAACATTTAAATCCCTTACAATGAAGAATTCTACTCCTTACATCGTCAGTGGTGTGCTGGCGGTTGCACTTATTGTTCTTTACATCCTGCACTTTACTGCCGGCAAAACGTCAGGTAATACCAGCGGAAAGGATCTTTCCCTGCTGTTAAACGATTCCTCGATCACCCTGCCGATTGCCTATGTGAATGTGGATTCACTGTTGATGAACTACAATTTCGCGAAAGACCTGAATGAATCGCTGCTGCGGAAAGAAGAGAGTACCCGTGCCACCCTCAACCAGCGGCAGAACCAGATCAACTCGGCTGCACAGGAGTTCGAACGCAAGCTGCGCAACAATGCTTTCCTGAGTCAGGAGAGAGCACAACAGGAACAGGAACGGATCTTGCAGATGAACCAGGAGTATCAGCAACTGGCTGAGCGGCTCACCCAGGAATTCATGCTGGAGCAGGAGAAACTGAACATACAGATGGAAGATACCATCAAGGCCAGGATGATCGAGTTCAGCAAGGACAAGCATTACGAGATCATATACAGCAACCGCACCACCAGCACCGTGCTGTATGCGGACAAGAAGTATGACATCACCAATGAGGTGGTCACCTATCTGAACAACCGGTACGGACCCGCCACCGCCGCTGTCAAGCCGGAAGAGGGAGGCAATTGAATCATCCGAAGTGATGACCCACCATAAGGCTCTTGCGTCAAGAGCCTTATTTTTTTTGCCTGTTCGTGACCTGTTGAGACCGCACTGCTTGCAGAAAAAAAAGCGCACTGAACGATACATTTCACCCATAGATTTTGAGAATCGGCTCTTTTTGCCTATTTTTGTGGCAAAATGTAAGCAGAATCTGTCATTGTTCTAAATAATTCCCATGATGGTTTTCAACGTTGTCGAGATAATCAGTGCTTTTTTGGTCCTGTTCGCAATCATTGATGTGACCGGTTCCGTTCCAATCTTCCTGAATCTGAGAAGTCAGAACAAATCGATTCACCCGGAAAAAGCGGCCTTCTATTCACTGACCATTCTGGTGGGCTTTCTCTTTGTAGGTGAGTGGATCCTGAAACTTTTTCAACTCGATGTGTCTGCTTTCGCTGTTGCGGGGGCAGTCGTGTTGCTGATCCTCTCCATCGAGATGATCTTTGGTGTGGAGATTTTCAAGAATGACAGTACCAACACCGACAATTCGTCGACCCTCTTCCCCGTTGTCTTCCCCCTGATTGCTGGCCCGGGCAGCTTCACTACGCTGCTTTCAATGCGGGCTGAGTTCCATATCATCAACATCATCGTAGCTGTTGTCCTCAACCTGGCAATCGTTTACCTGGTATTGCGCTACCTCGACCTGGTGAAGAGGTTGCTGGGTGAGAGTGGTGCCTATATCCTGCGCAAGTTCTTTGGTGTGATCCTGATGGCCATCTCGGTGAAGCTGCTCACTTCCAACCTGAGTGTCCTGATTGCTACTGTTAATGGTGGTGTGTCCTGATGCAATCCATTGATGGAATTGCTTTTGACAATCACTGTTATCATCCTTTAACCTAACTTTCCAACCACAAACTCATTGATTCGCAAAAAAATCAGTATCTTTGTATGCCGATTCCGCAACAGTTCTTTTTTTAGGGTATCAGCTTATCAGGCAATCGCTTAGCATACAACAAGGATAGATTATTATAAAAAATTCAACAACATGAGAATCGTAAGTATTTCAGGAAGAGAAGTGTTGGACTCCAGAGGGAATCCGACAGTGGAAGTGGATGTATTGACCGAGTCGGGTGCTTTTGGTCGTGCCGCTGTTCCATCCGGTGCTTCAACTGGCGAGAACGAGGCACTTGAGCTGCGTGATGGTGACAAGGGTCGCTACCTCGGCAAGGGTGTGTTGAAAGCTGTAACCAACATCAACGAGGTGATTGCGCCTGCTTTGCTGGGCATGAACGTGCTGGAACAGAATGCCATCGACGCCAAGATGCTGGATCTGGATGGCACCAAGACCAAATCGAACCTGGGTGCCAACGCGCTGTTGGGTGTCTCGCTGGCCGTAGCAAAGGCTGCCGCCGATTACCTGGGTCTGCCGCTCTATCGTTACATTGGTGGCACCAACACCTATGTGCTGCCCGTTCCCATGATGAACATCATCAACGGGGGTTCGCATTCCGATGCCCCCATTGCATTTCAGGAGTTCATGATTCGTCCGGTAGGCGCCAACTCATTCAGAGAAGGTCTCCGTATGGGTGCCGAAGTGTTCCACTCATTGAAGAAGGTGTTGCACGACAAGGGATTGAGCACTGCGGTAGGTGATGAAGGCGGATTCGCCCCCAACCTGGCTGGCGGCACCGAAGAGGCGCTGGAGTCCATTCTCCTCGCTGTGAAGAATGCCGGTTACGTGCCGGGCAAGGATGTGATGATCGGCCTCGATTGTGCCGCTTCCGAGTTCTACAAGGATGGCGTCTATGACTATTCCAAGTTTGAAGGAGCCAATGGCAAGAAACGCAGCTCTGCCGAGCAGGCTGATTATCTGGCCGAGCTGATCTCTAAGTATCCGATCGATTCCATCGAAGACGGAATGGACGAAGGTGACTGGGACGGATGGAAACTGCTCACCGACAAGATTGGCGACAGATGCCAGCTGGTGGGTGACGACCTGTTCGTGACCAACGTGGAGTTCCTCGAAAAGGGCATCAAGCTGGGATGTGCCAACTCAATCCTGATCAAGGTAAACCAGATCGGCACACTCACCGAAACGCTGAACGCCATCGAGATGGCACATCGCAACGGATACACCAGTGTGACCTCGCACCGCTCGGGTGAAACCGAAGATGCGACCATCGCCGACATCTCGGTTGCCACCAATGCCGGACAGATCAAGACCGGTTCACTGAGCCGTTCCGACCGTATGGCCAAGTACAACCAGCTGCTCCGTATTGAGGAGGAATTGGGCGACCGCGCTGTTTACGGCTATAAGAAGATCAAGTAACAATCTTTCTGATACAAACTGAAAGAGCCATCCGTCGGGGTGGCTTTTTTTTATGACCCGTATGAAATAAAAAACCCCAACTGAGCAATTGTCAATCAGGGTTTTTTCTTTCCGGGTACCCAGAGCCGGGATCGAACCGGCATGGAAGTGAATCCACTGGTGTTTGAGACCAGCGCGTCTACCAATTCCGCCATCTGGGCATGTTGTAGAAAGTGCCTGCAAAAGTAGCTCT
Source organism: Bacteroidota bacterium (assembly GCA_023399295.1). Classification (GTDB taxonomy): domain Bacteria; phylum Bacteroidota; class Bacteroidia; order Bacteroidales; family Dysgonomonadaceae; genus Proteiniphilum. The sequence continues at coordinate 3,176 of JAEWQF010000073.1, read as the reverse complement.
TTTTTTGGGATAATGAAAGCGATCTGCCATTTTTTTGCAACATTATCGCCGGCTTTTCTAGCCTGTTTGCGATATGTTTTGTATCTTTAAGGATGCAATTGGGTGTTACAGGAACAGATTGTCATAAAAAGATGATTTATTGTAGATTCAAAATGACATTCAGATTGAAAATGAACGAGCAACGATTCCTTTACTTATCAAAATTATATAATCTTAGATATGAGAAACAATCATCATTATTGTGTGATCATGAGCGGTGGTGTTGGCAGCCGTTTTTGGCCTTTCAGCAAAGAGGGTAAACCGAAACAGTTTCTCGATTTTTTCGGTACGGGACGGTCATTGTTACAAAGCACTTACGACAGGTTCAGTAAGATTGTACCGCCGGAAAATATTTATATTGTCACCAACGACGCCTATGCCGAAATGACACAGCAACAGCTTCCCGAACTGGGTAAAAGCCAGTTGCTCCTGGAGCCATTGCGACGCAACACCGCTCCGGCCATCGCCTTTGCCACTTACCGCATCCATGCGGTTGATCCCGATGCGAACATCATTGTGGCTCCTTCCGATCACCTCATCCTGCGAGAAGACCTTTTCTCGGCCGATATGCGCAACGGGCTGGCCTTCGTGGAGAAGAACCCGGTTTTGCTCACGCTTGGCATAAGGCCCAGTCGCCCCGAGACAGGCTATGGATATATCCAGGTGGAGGGTGACAATGGCGAAGGAATTGAGAAGGTGAAAGCTTTTACTGAGAAGCCTGACCTGGAGCTGGCCAAAAAGTTTCTGGAGAGTGGTGAGTTTATGTGGAACTCCGGTATTTTTCTTTGGAATGTGAACACGATCCTGAATGCTTTCAGAAGTTACCTGCCCGATGTGGTGCAGAAGTTTGACGAGGGTAAGGAGTACTTCAACACCCCACGTGAGAAACAGTTCGTGGATGAGACCTTTCCTTTTTGTCCCAATATCTCCATCGACTACGGAATCCTTGAAAAAGCAGACAACGTCTATGTCAATATTTCCGACTTCGGGTGGAGCGATCTCGGCACATGGGGTGCGCTGCATGAGATATCTGAGCGGGATGAAAACAACAATGCCAATCTCAATTGCAAGGCGCTCTTCATTGAGAGCAGTGACAACGTGGTGGCCATGAGCGACGACAAACTGGTGGTGATTCAGGGTCTGGACGATTGCATCGTGGCTGAGTCCGACAACGTGTTGCTGATCTGCAAGAAGAATGAGGAGCAGCGCATCAAGCAATTTGTGACGGATGTGAAATTCCGCTTCGGAGATGAATATGTGTAGCGCCCTGATTGTATGACGCGTAACACAAAAAAGAGGATCCGGCAAGTGTCGGATCCTCTTTTTTGTTGGTGATTCAGCAATTCAATCAATTGCTGTAATCGATGACCACCACATTGAATGAATTGGGTTTCACGGTAAGCTGTAACTTGTTCCCCTGCATCGATTGGTAAGTGGAGTGAGGCAGCACAACAGCCGGGTTTTCGAGGCTGTTTTCCGCATCCAGCTCTGCCGCGAGGGTGATCACTTCCACTTGCTGATGCAGTTGTGACTTCTTCGCCACTCCCTCCAGCGTGATGTTGAATACCCTCTTTTCATTTGACACATTGCTCATTTTGATGATGATCTCCTTTTTATTCTTGTCGATCACCGAAGAAGCATACAAACCTTCCTGACCTGTGAGTGGGGCTTTGTTCATGGTGAGGGACAGCACATGTGTGCCCGCATGGTGTCCATACAATTTCTGTACATAGAAGTTCGGTGAGCGTACTACACGCAGGTTGTCAAACCAGATCAGGTCGGGACGCCATTGCCAGGCATCCACATGTGCCAGGAGTGGAGCATAGGTCGCCATCTGCACGATATCCGCATTTCGTTCCAGACCGGTCATGAACGATGCTTCGGTGAGGGCCGACTCAAAGTTGTTGGCCCTTGTCTTGTGGTGACTGGCATATTCACCTGCAAATACCTTTGGACCCTTGCGGTCGTAGGAGTCGTAGCGGGCTGCATTGTCGAGGAACCACTGCGGCGGGCGGTAGTAGTGTTCATCCACCAGATCCACCTTGAGTCGTTTCATCTCCGGCCAGAGATACTCGAACGCTTCGCCCTCGGCTTGCGGGCCTGAGCTGCCGATGATCTTCATCTCCGGATACTGTGCCCTGATAGCCTCGATAAACTTCTCCAGACGAGCGGGGTATTCCGGACCCCACTGTTCGTTGCCGATGCCGATGTACTTCATGTGGAACGGCTCGGGATGTCCCATCTCAGCCCTGACCCTGCCCCATGTGGTAGTGGGGGCACCGTTGGCAAATTCGATCAGATCCAGCGCGTCCTGGATGTAGTCGCCCAGCTCACCTACCGGCACATGGCAATGCTCGCCATCATTTTGGTACTGACATGCCAGACCCACATTCACCACCGGCAGTGGCTCCGCCCCCATGTCCTCAGCCAGCAGAAACAGTTCGTAGAACCCCATGCCGTAGGTCTGGAAGTAATCGGGGAAAAAGCGATGGGCAAAGGTGTAGTGCCAGCGATTCTCGTTCAGCGGGCGGTTTTCCACTGGTCCGACCGATTTTTTCCAGTCGTAGCGGGTCTCCAGGTCGGTCCCTTCGATGATGCAACCACCGGGAAAACGAAACAGCCCCGGGTTCAGCTCGTTGAGCGCCTCTACCAGATCGCGTCGCAATCCGTTTTCCCTGCCCATCCAGGTGTCGGTGGGGAAAAGGGAGAGATGTTCCAGGTCAAGCGCTCCCTCCGAGGTGAGGAATATTCGCAACATCGCTTTGGATTCCTCTTTTGGGGAGGTAAGGATCACCTCATATTTCTTCCATTCAGGAGAGCTGATCGCCAGTTCTTTCCTTTCAAACGCCTCATTGTCGCTGCCCACCAGTTCGATGCGGATCTTTTGTTCCGGCTGCTGGCTGCTGTTGCGGGCCCATACTGAGAAGCGATAGCTGCCCTCTTTCTTGATGCCGATGCCACGGAAACCCTCGTTTTCCAGTCCGGTGTGTTTGTGGGCATGTCCGGAGTAGTTGAGCCGTACATAGTGGGGGTTTCTTTCAAATGGCCCACCCTCGTTACGCACCTCTACGTTTCCGAAGATATTCCATCCCATCAGTTTTTGTGGAAATTCAAAAGAGCGGTTTTTCACCAGTTCT
>JAEWQF010000064.1 GCA_023399295.1 Bacteroidota bacterium | reverse complement strand
GATGATGCCCCTGTGCATGGAGGGATTGAGCAGGTTCTGCAGTGAGAAGTTGTTCAGCTTCAGACTCAGCTTGCCCACCAGACCGGTGACGCCCCAGCCGGCTGAGAACTCAATCTGGTCGTTGCCCTTTGAAGTGAGCGGGTAGGTAATATCCACGGTGCCATCCTCCGGGTTGGGACTGATGCCGCCAGATATGTCGGCAGAGAGTGCCTCCGGATCAAAGTGTCCGGTTTGGGCAATTTCACGTACCGAACGCAGCAGGTCCTCTTTGCTGAAGACCGCTCCCGGCTTGGTACGAAGCTCCCGGCGGATCACATCTTCGTAGAGGCGGTCGTTGCCCTGAATGACCACCCGTTTGATTGTCGCCTTGGGGCCTTCCGATACCCGCAACTCGATGTCTACCGAGTCCTCCTCGATGTTGATCTCTACCGGGTCGATGTTGGAGAAGAGGTACCCGTTGTTCTGGTATAGGTTCACGGCGGCATCCTCATCCACTATCAGCCGTTCCTGTAACTTCTTCTGGTTGTATACATCACCGGGTGCCATGTTGAGCAGCTGCCCCAGCTGTGCCGAAGAATACTGTGTGTTGCCCACCCAATTGATGGAGCGGATGTGGTAGAGGGGTCCTTCCTGAAGATTGATCTCGATGTTGACACTCTTCTCGTCGAACTTGTATACCGTGTCACGGACAATCTCCGCATCGCGGTACCCTTTCTCGTGGTACTTGCTGATCAGGTTCTTTTTATCCTCCTCGTAAAGATCCTCTACAAATTTCTTTGCACGGAACAGGTTGCGCAGTTTTCCCTTCTCGTTGGTTTTCTTCATTGCCCATTTGAGCTGGTTGTCGCTCAACGACTCGTTGCCCTCAATGAGAATGCTGTTGACCTTCAGTTTTTCTTTCTTGTCTACGTTGATCTCCAACACCACCTGGTTCAACTGTGTGGTGTCAGGTCGCTGAAAGATGCGCACTTCGGCATCACCAAACCCCTTTTCATCGAAGAATGTTTTAATGATTGTCTCCGCACGAGCAATCTGGGGAGGTGTGATCTGATTTCCTTTCACGAAGCCGATCTTCTTCTCAATGTCGTCCTGCTCGCTCTTCTTCATGCCGAAATAGCGAATATTGGCCACACGGGGACGGTCGGTGAGCCGTATCTCAAGCCATACGCTGTCACCCTCAATCTTGGTCTGCAGGATCTTCACATCGGAGAAGAGCCCCTGCCGCCAAAAACGCTTTAGTGCACCGGTTATCTCCTCACCCGGAATCGTGATCGTCTGTCCTTTTGACAAACCGGAAAAGCCTACCAGCGTAAACTCCTGATCCTCATACATGGTTCCTTCCACTCCGGTGATGTCGACATCGGCAATGGTGTACTTGCGTGGAGGAGCTGTATAGTTCACATTCAGTTCCGCAGGCAGGGTGGCAGAGATGGTGTCATTCTGTTGCGCCGGCAATGTAGCCTGTGAAAGAGCAGTGGCGAGTATTAGGATGGGGAATGTTCTCTTCAACATCGTGTTGTTTTTATTCTTTTCGCTGACTCCACGGAGGAGTGGTGACGATACTTTATTGTTTCGGTTCGATTTGTTCACTGATTTTGCCAAACCTTCTCTCCCTTTTCTGGTAATCGACAATCGCTTTGTAGAGCTCTTCGTCGTTGAAATCAGGCCAGTAGGTCTCGGTGAAATAGAACTCAGTGTAGGCTGACTGCCATAAAAGGAAGTTGGAGATGCGTTGTTCTCCACCGGTGCGGATCAGCAGGTCGGGATCGGGTAGATCGCGTGTGGTGAGGTAGTTGCTGATTGTCTCTTCACTGATGTCATCCTTCCGCAGGATGCCTGCCTCGACATCGTTGCTGATCTTTCTGACAGCATCTGTCAGCTCCCACCTCGATGAATAGCTGAGTGCTATCACCAGGGTGAGTCTCCTGCCTTCTGCGGTCTCCAGGATGCACTTCTGGAGTATCTTCCGGACATTGTCTGGCAGACGTTCCACGTTCCCGATGGCTACTATGCGCACCCCATTCTTTTTCAGATCTGCCGTCTCACGTGTCAGTGCGTAGACCATCAAATCCATCAGGCCGCTCACCTCGTCCACAGGACGACGCCAATTCTCGGTAGAAAAAGCATACAGGGTCAGGTATTTGACCGATGATGCGGAGGCGGCTTCTACTACTCTTCGAATCGCCTCAACACCCTCCTTGTGCCCTTCGCTTCGGTCCAGACCCCTGGCTTTTGCCCAGCGCCCATTCCCATCCATGATGAGGGCGATATGCGCAGGTATGCGGTTAGGATCCAGTTTTTCAATCAACGACATTGTTTGTTGGTTGTTTTTAGTTGCCACAACAGGGGTCTCGTTTTAAACCGAAATCCCAAGTCATGAAAAACAGCGTGATGCCATACCAGTCCCGATTCTTCAGAAGAGAACTACGAATGCCGTAAGGGTGCTCCAAATTTGGCTCCGTACCATCCTGCGTCACATCAAAGTCATCGCCGAACAGCTTTCTCATCGAAAACTCTATTCCGATATTCATCCTGTTTTTTAATTTATATTTCAACCCAGCTCCAAAAGGGATGTTCGCACTCAGGAACAATCGCTCTCCCGTGGCTGCGGTAATTCCTCCACCCGCAAGCAGATAAGGAGTGAATCGACTGGCCTGGAGGTACCCATACCGGTCACTGTATGGCAGAAAGTGATATTCCACCTGTGCTCCTGTCTCTGCAAAACTTCTGCTGAAAGCATGACTGGATCCGTAAGGGAAGCGATTGTCGCTGCCGGCACTGTTGCCGTTGACAGTGCCTGCCAGGATGTTTGCTTTCACAGCCCAATGAAGGCTGATGTGATACCGCATCAGTAGACCACCTGCGATGCCCGGATGTTGGAAGAAGCTGTTCCTGTTGGCGTCACCCATGTAAAACGAACTGCCGGCGGCACCTCCTATCTCATAGCGGTACTCCTGTGCCTGGAGCGCTGCTGACAGGATGAACCAGCTGAGCAGGGTGATCCATCTGGGGTGCATCTTACATTCCGGAATATTTATTGAGACGACCCCTCCATACATCCACCAATTGAGTCTGCTGGGCAGATATTCCGCCGAATACCCATATATTGTGTTCCGAATCAGTGCTTATCGATGCATTTGTTCTCAATTGAAATTCTGCAGGAAAAGCTTGGTTTGTGCCAGTCTGCACCCAGTCCAGTCCGTAATTTTCGGAGAAGTAGAGGGTGTTCTTTTCAGCACTGGCTGCCATCAGATAGGGTTTGTTGTCATAATAAAAGAGACTGCTTCCCTCTATGGTGAGTGATTCGGGTATCCTGGAAAGAATCCAACTGATCACTCCCTCTTTTTGCTGTAGGATCCATATCCTGTTGGACAGGGTGTTGTCAGCTGCATTGCCTCCCGCTAGCAGGAGGTGTTTGATGGAATAGGATGCCGGATCATCCACCTGCACAGCCGAAAAACCGCTGAGCGGGAACTGCTCGGGCAGATTGTTCATCATCACCACCTCGCTGAAATCATTTGTCACAGCAAATCGTAGACTTTCATCCTGTTCAACGGCCAGCAATAGCTTGCCCTCCTCTGTGGAGGGAAGAGTGCCGTAGATTGCTTTTACATGCAGGCCCGAGGAGACGGCGTGCCATGTGATCCCGTCCGCCGAATGGTAGACGGTGTTGCCCGAGGTGTCCAGTGCGAAGAGTCCTTCATCAGTGGCGGTAACCGTAGTGGGATCGGTTGTGAGGGGCAATCCCACAAGATTGGGTGTACTCCATGCCAAGGTGTTTCCGGCATCCGTCATCACCGCCGCTATCCCCACCGGGGTAAGGTAGTAGGTAATGAGATGGCCGTTCAGCAGGATTGTTTTTTGTGACAAGGCGGTTGCCGTGAGATAATCATCGTCCAGCTTTTGCCAGGAGAGGATATAGGGATCCTCCAGGTAGATGTTCAGTTCAATGCGATATTCCTTTTTCGTGATGCCATCATGTGCGGTGGTGGTGATCATACTGAGCCGCTTGATGGCCACCGAATCGGACGACTGCCATCGGTAGGTGCTGTCTTCATCAAGCGTCAACATCACCTGCGAAAAAGGGGTGTAGGTGCTAGACCCTCTCAGCGACAACAGTACGCTGTCAACATCGAAAAGATAGGGCAGCGGCACGTTGTTGAAGATCTTTCCGTTGACCTGGTCGATGGTGAATTTAGTGGCACTCAACAGAGCCGCGGTATCCGATTTGGAGGAGAGTGAGAAGGCATAAATCTGAGCGTCGGGTGAATATTCCACATTGTCAGTCGATGAGTTCAGGCAAGAGGAGAGGGACAGAAAGGTCACGATGAGCACCGATGCCAAAGGGAAATATTTAGATCTCATTTGTTTCAAAAATATTGTAAACCAGGTTTAAGTAAGTGCAAAAGTAGAAAGATTTTTCGCTATAACCATATTAAAATGAATATTTAAAGAAATTTTCGAGTTATTTGGCTCTTTAAATGGAACTGCAGTGAGTTGGCGTATTTTTCTGCATGGATCATTTCTCCTTGTATCTCAGGTGCTTTTACACCCCCTCCAAGCAATATCTCAGACCGCTCCACGAAGGCTTCATCCCACAATCCGGCCTCAATGAAACTGCGTAACAGCTGTGCTCCACCCTCCACCAGCAACGAGTGGATCCCCTCCTGGTAGAGCTGACAGAGTATCTGACTGTTGGTTTCGCGACGGAAGTCGATGAGGTACTGTTTCACTTGTGCCGAAGGAGGGAACGACTCACGCGGGACGGCGCTGAAGAGGATGGTGGGGGCATCACCATTGAAGAGCGCCGCATCGGAAGGGATTCGGTTGTGTTGGTCAACCACAACCCGTGTAGGGTGTGAGCCGAACCATTTCCTTGCGGTGAGCTGTGGATTGTCGAGAATTGCGGTGTTGGTCCCCACCAGAATAGCCGCCACCTCGGTGCGTAATTTGTGGACAATCGATTGTGTGACAGGGTTGGAGATGATGGCAGGTGCCCTCTCCGACAGCGATGCACGCTGGTGGTCCATGAATCCGTCGCGGCTCTCAGCCCATTTAAGGATCACATAGGGTCTTTCAAGGAGCTGGTTGACAAAAAATGAGCTGTTCAGCATGCGTGCCTCCTGCTCAAGCATGCCCGCGGTTACCTGCACACCTCCCGCCCTCATCATGGCAATGCCATTGCCGGAAACCATGGGGTTGGGATCAGTTACTGCCACCACGACTCTCGGGATGCGACTTGAGACGATCAGTGCGGCACAGGGTGGTGTCTTCCCATGATGTGCACAGGGCTCCAGCGAGACATAGAGGGTGGCATCCCTGAGGAGGGTGGCATCCCTGACCGAAGCAATGGCATTCACCTCTGCATGGGGTTCCCCAAATCGGTGATGATAACCTTCGCCAATGATCCTGTCGCGGTGGACAATGACAGCACCCACCATGGGATTGGAACCGGTGGAACCCCTACCCTTACGGGCCAGCTGAAGAGATCGCTCCATGTAGATAGGATTTGTGCTCATTTTGATTATCTTTGCTTTGTTGATCACCTGCCGTTGTGTGACGGTGGCTGTTGTTTCAACTAAAGGACTGTTATGCATCAGATCATTCGGTATATCCGGCAAGAGCTGGGTGCACACTATTCCCCTTCCGAGACATCCACCCTGGCGCGGATCATCTTGGAAGAGGTGAGCGGCTTCACTTTTGCCGACTTAACCTCCGGCAAATTTAGCAATTTATCCGATTGGCAGGAACGGAAACTGCAACAGATTCTATCCCGCCTGAAAAAGGGAGAGCCTTTTCAGTATGTGCTGGGGAAAACGAGCTTTTACGGATTCGAATTGCAGGTGGAACCAGCGGTGCTGATTCCACGCCCCGAAACAGAAGAATTGGTGGAATGGATCATCGCCGATTGCGGAGGGCGCTCCACTGCCATTCTCGACATTGGAACAGGCAGTGGCTGCATCGCCATTGCACTGGCATTGCACATGAGACAGGCAGAGGTGCATGCCTGGGACATCTCAACAGCGGCGTTGCGGGTGGCGATGGAGAATGCACGCCTCAACCGCTCAGAAGTACTGTTCAGACAACGTGACATTTTCGACTCCTTTCCGGTTGAAAGGCACTATGACCTGATCGTGAGCAATCCACCCTACATCCCCCAGGTGGAGAAAGCATCGATGGATCACATCGTGACCGCATATGAGCCGGCCGAAGCGCTCTTTGTGCCTGACAGCAAGCCGTTGCTCTTCTACGAGAGAATTGCCTCGTTGGCAGGTGAGTTGCTTGTGGAGAGGGGTCGGCTTTTTTTTGAGATCCATCGCAACAGAGGAGAGGAGGTATGCGCGATGCTGCACCGGAATGGATTTCGGGAGGTAGAGCTGAGAAAGGATATCTCGGGCAATGAACGGATGGTAAGAGCAGTGAAATGACAGGAGCATGGAGAAGCAGAGAGAGAGAGTTACACCGGAACAGGCATATGCCCGTATGACGCGAATCTGTGCCAGGAAAGAGTATGCACCTTTCGACATCCGGCAGAAGCTGCAGCGGTTGAACCTTGCTGATGATGTGGTGGAGGGGCTGCTGGCACGGCTTTGTAAAGAGCGGTACATTGATGAGCGACGTTTTGCGGAGAGCTATATCCGCGACAAGCTGCAATGCAACAAATGGGGCAAACGGAAGATTGAGATGCATCTGAACCAGAAGCGAATCCCATCCACCGTGATCCGCGATGCCTTCGCGCAATTCCCCGAAAGCATGTTGAGTGAATCGCTGTTGTCACTGTTGCAGAAAAAAAGAAAGAGCGTGACCGGGCGCTCTGATTATGAGCGGAACGGCAAGCTGATCCGTTTTGCTTTGGGGAGAGGATTCCCCATGGAAGAGATCATTCGTTGCCTTGATATGATGCAAGTTGATAGTTACCCTGATGAGTGGCAATGACCTCATAAGCGAGTTTTCCGCTCTCTTTTATCCAAAGGTGTGTGCCGTGTGCGGCGAAGAGCTGCTCACTGCCGAGCAGGCTGTCTGCCTGCGTTGCATCTATAAGCTTCCCCGCACCCACAACCATCGCATGAAGGACCATTCCGCCGAGAAACTGATGGCCGGCCGAATACCCTTTGAGCGGATAGCAACCTTCTGTACGTACACCAAGGGTGGTGTGTTGCCTCCGCTGATCCACCAACTGAAGTACCATCAGCAACGGGAGATAGGACTCCTGCTGGGACGTCTGTTTGGTGAGGACCTGTTGGGAAGTGAATTCCTGGCATCGGTCGAACTCATCGTGCCGGTACCACTCCACCCCCGCAAGGAGAAGCTGCGGGGATACAACCAGGCACAACTGATTGCCGAGGGTCTCTCCCAGGCTACAGCGCTCCCGCTCTCTGTGGGGAACCTGATCCGGATGGTTTACAATCCCACACAGACACTACGCACCCGGACACAGCGCTGGGAGAACGTGCGCGACATTTTCCGGGTCATCCGGCCCGAAGCGTTTCAAGGCAGGCATCTGCTGTTGGTGGATGATGTGATCACCACCGGCTCCACCCTGGAGGCCTGTGGTGTTGCGCTGACCCGCAGTGGGAAGGTGAAGATCAGTATCGCTACCCTGGGAGAGGTCTATTGATACTTTTTTTTTCGAATTGCGGCTGAGATTTGGAGGAAAAGCGTACTTTTGTGGTTCATCAGATAAACCTGCCACAATATGCAAGATGTACAAAAACTGACAGCGGAGAAACTGCTGCGAATAAAGGCAATCAAGTTGCAGCCCTCAAACCCTTTTACTTGGGCATCGGGCTGGAAATCACCCATATACTGCGACAACCGGAAGCTGATGTCTTATCCTGCCATCCGCAACTTCATCAAGGTCGAGTTTGCACGACTGATCCTTGAAAAGTATCCTCAGGCCGATGCCATCGCGGGAGTGGCCACCGGTGCCATCGCCCCGGGCGTACTGGTGGCCGACTTGCTGGGGCTCCCCTTCGTATACATTCGTGCCACACCCAAAGATCACGGTCTTGAAAACCTGATAGAAGGTGATCTGAAGCCCAAGCAGAAGGTGGTGGTGATTGAGGATCTGGTCTCCACGGGTGGCAGCAGCCTCAAAGCGGTGGAGGCGATCCGCCGCGACGGTTCAGACGTGCTGGGCATGGTGGCTGTCTTCACCTACGGCTTTCCGCACGCACTGCAACACATGCAGGATGCCAGGGTGGAGCTGACAACGCTCTGTAACTACGATGCGATCCTCGATGAGGCGGTCGCAACCGATTACATCGATGAGTCGGAACTCAATACACTGCAAGACTGGCGTCGCAATCCCGAAAAATGGGGTCAAACACCCAAAAAAGGCAAACGATGACTGAATTTGTAAGTGATGTAAAAACGATTCACTACAGTGATGTAGCGGTCTTTCGTGTACTCTCCGATCCACGCAACCTGCAGAAGGTGCAGACTGAGATGCTGCAGGATCAGATTCGTGACCTCACCTTTGACGAGGAGAGTGTTTCCTTTCGTGTGGATCCGATCGGCACAGTGCGTTTTCTGGTGACTGAACGGGAACCAAACAAGCTGGTGAAGATGCAGTCAGAGAAACTCCCCTTCGATGTGTTCCTCTGGATCCAGCTGGTGTCAAAAGGAGAGAAGGATACCAGACTGCGTCTGACGCTACATGCTGAGTTGAACACTTTTGTCAGGGGGATGGTGGAGAAGCCGATGAAAGAGATGCTGGAGAAGATGTCAGAGGCATTGTCGCAGCTGCCCTACGATCGGTTATAGGGTTGAGTCATCATCCTTCTTCATCGCCAGGTGCGGAGCGAACAGCAATGGTTTACCACTTCATCTTGAGCAGGGTTGTCTCACCCTCCTGCATCTGAAAAGAGACAAATCCATTTTCCGGCGGCACCATCTCGCCGTTTATCACAACCGCCGAAGCGTAGGGTGGCAACTTTAACCGGAATAGATTTGCATGACCGGCTCTGATGCGGAGAGTGGTCAGTCTGTGATCTTGCCAGGCTGCGTCTACTTCCGCTCCTCCCCGCACGCGCAATCCCCGAAAGCTGCCATCTGCCCAGTTGTCAGGCAGTGCCGGCAACAGATGGAGGTATCCGTCGTGACTCTGGATCAGCATCTCGGCAATACCTGCCGTACCCCCCAGGTTGCCGTCAATCTGAAACGGCGGGTGCGCACAGAAGAGGTTGGGGTAGGTACCCGCTTTATGCTTCCCATCCGGCTCATTCTCCAGGGATGGTTCCAGTAGACTTTTCAGTAGCTTGTAGGCTCTGTTGCCATCGTGTAGCCGCGCCCAGAAGTTGATCTTCCAGGCACGCGACCATCCCGTACCCTCATCACCCCTGCGGTTGAGCGTCATGCGCGCGGCATCGGCCAGCTCAGGTGTGGTGACCGGTGAGATCTGATTGGAGGGATGCAGTGCATAGAGGTGCGACACATGCCGGTGGTGGGGGTCTTCTTCCTTGTAGTCCTCCAGCCACTCGAGCAGATACCCCTCGCTGCTGATCTGCATCGGTGGCAGTTGGGGTAGTGCCTCGCCGATCGCCTCCACTGTCTCATCCGCTATCCCGAGCAGCTCGGCGGCCGAGAGGAGGTTGGTGAACAGCTCGCGGATGATCTGCACATCCATGGAGGGAGCCATGCATACATAAACCGGTTCATCACTGTTGCCGGGGAGATAAAACGCGTTTTCCGGTGAGGAGGAAGGAGCTGTCACCAGCCACCCGTTTTTGGGTTCACGTATCATGCTGCTCAGGAAAAAACGGGCTGCACCTTCAAGCACCGGATAGATCGATTGCAGGTAAGCCCGGTCACCACTAAAGGCATAGTGCTCCCAGAGATGCTGGCAGAGCCACGCTCCTCCGGTGTTGGTGGCTCCCCACGACGCATGTTCGCCTGGTGCGGTGTAACGCCAGGGATTGCTCATCATATGGGCCACCCACCCCTTTGCATCATAGAAGGTGGTCGCAGTTGCTTCACCCGGCACTGAGAGTGATTGCGTGAAATCGATCAACGTGCCGTGCAGCTCGGGTAGGTTGCATACCTCGGCCGGCCAGTAGTTCATCTGCAAGTTGATGTTGAGGTGGTAATCACCATTCCAGGGTGTCTGCAGCTGGTTCGCCCACAAGCCCTGCAGGTTGAGCGGCAGGCTCTGCTCCCGTGTGCCATTGATCATCAGATAGCGACCATACTGGAAATAGAGGGCTGCGAAGGCTGGATCGTCGTTGTGCTGAAACGCCGCGAGACGTTGCGGTGTGGGTATGTTGTTTTGCTGTTCACCCAGGTTCAGTTCCACACGGTCGAACTGACCCCTGTAGCGTGCAATGTGCGCTTCTTTCATTTTATCGAAGCTGCTGCCTGCGGCTGCTGCAAGCAGACTGTCAACCTTGGCGCGGTAATCGCTCTCCAGCATATCGGTGGCGATCGAGACCAGCAGCAGCACCTCGTCGGCGCCCTCCACACCGAGGGTCTCACCCTCCATGCTGGTACTCCCTCCCTTGTTTATTAACTGCAGGCGGGTGAGGTAACGCACCCCTTTGTCACCGCCACGGCCGTCGTTTAGCTGTCCCTCCATCCGGATGCCTTTTTCATCGAGGGTGACAACAGCCCTTTCAGGGCGGTTCAGCTCGAGTGCCAGTGATACCGCCTTTTTCCGGTCAGCCGTTATCCGGATCAGGAGCAGATCGCCAGCATGCGATGCCAGGTATTCACGGGTGTAAACGGTACTCCCCGCGGTGAACCGTGTGGTTGCCACCGCATCGTTGAGTGAGAGGGTCCGTGCATAATCGCTGATCTCCTCGCCCTGCGCGTAGCTGTACGTTAGATGCAACGCTCCCACCATCTGAAAAGAGCCGTAAGGGGCCTCCTTGCCGCTGCCCTGTCCCGACCCCTGGCCACCGCATCTGAAATGGTCATACATCAGTTTCTGCGCTTCCAGGTTCTTGCCATCGAGCAGCAACTGGCGGATTGCCGGCAGGTAACGGATGGCATCGGGGTTCAGCGCCTCCGGATCCTCACTGCCGGACCACATGGTGATGTCGTTGAGCACGATTTTCTCCACATCAACACCCCCGTCAGGCATCATGCCAATGCGTCCGTTGCCCAGTGGCAGTGTCTCCTCCCAGATACGGGCAGGTGCATCGAAGTACAAGAGCAACTCCTGTTTCTGCTGCTCCCTTTGACATGCCAGCAAAGAGAGTAGCAGTGGCAGCCATACGATCGTTTTTCTTCTCATCACTTTTTTTCAATCTGTTTGACCCTGTCTCAACCCGTTGGATGTGACGGACGAACTGTTCTCACATCAACCTGTTCAGCGTGGTGTGCGCCACAGTTTGACGTCGGCTTCAGGAGCCGATCGCTTTGCTCCTTCTGTAAGCCTTTCGGCCATACCATGCCACCACCAGAAAGCTGATGAACGGCAGGATGAATGAGGCATTGACAGCCGGGAAGGAGGCACCCAGGGTGCCCATGTCAATGATGCGGGCTTGTAGAGGCGGCAAGAGTGACCCTCCCAGGATGGCCATGATCAATCCCGCAGCGCCAAACTTGGCATCCTCACCCATGCCTTTCAATGCAATGCCGTATATGGTGGGGAACATCAATGACATGCAGGCGGAAACAGCTACCAGGCAGTAAAGTCCCCAGATGTCCTGGAAGAGGACGACACCCGCCACCAGGATGGCAGCTGCAATGGCAAAGAGGCGCAGCAGTTTGCCCGGGTTGAAGAATTTCATCAGGTAGGTCGCCACGAAACGGCTCACAATAAACATCGCCATGGCCACAATGTTGTACTGCTGTGACAACACCTCTGCGGCCTTTTCTTCCATTCCCTGTGCCATAAACACGCGGGTACCGTATTGAATGATAAATGTCCAGCACATGATCTGTGCACCCACATAAAAAAACTGGGCTATTACCCCTTCTCGGTAGTTCGGCACCGAGAAGATTCGCCTGATGGTGTGACCGAAATGAAACGATTTCTCCTTGTCACCGTTCACCGGCATGCGGGTGAAGAAGATGATCAGGAAGATGACCATCACCACCAGCCCTATCAGCAGGTAAGGGGCAATGAGGATGGATAGATCGGACTGGCTCAGCAGCCTGAACTCCTCTTCCGGCAGTGCAGCCCGTTCGGCACTGCTCATCGGATCGAGACGTGCCTGTATGAAACGCATGGCAACGAACATGCCGATCAGCGATCCCAGCGGATTGAACGACTGGGCCAGGTTGAGCCTGCGTGTCGCATTTTCTTCCGGACCCATGGTGAGGATGTAGGGGTTGGCGCTGGTCTCCAGAAATGACAGCCCGCAGGTCAGCACGAAGTAGGCCACCAGAAACGGCCAGTAGCTTCCTGTCAGTTTTGCGGGGAAAAAGAGGAATGCGCCAATGGCATACAGTGCCAGACCCATCAGGATACCCGATTTGTAGGAGAACTTCTTGATGAAGATGGCCGCCGGAAATGCCATGGCAAAATATCCTCCGTAAAATGCCACCTGTACCAGGGCACCCTGGGTTACATTCATCCGGAAGATCTTGGAGAAGGCTTTCACCATCGGATTGGTGATGTCGTTGGCAAAACCCCAGAGGGCAAAGCAGGAGGTGACAATGATAAACGGTATCAGGTAGTAGAAACCGTTGTGTCGTAACAGGGGTACTTTTTTTTGATGCATGGCTGTAGGTTATTTGATCACACCTTTCTTCAGGATGATGTTGGCGTACAAGGCCTCCTCACCCGTCGCAACAACGGCATAGGCCTTACGGGCTCTCTCATAGAAACCAAACCGATCGAGGTACCCGGTTGCGTGGGGTTCACCCGATTGATCCAGGATCTTATTGTACTCCTCCCAGATCAACGGTTTGTAAGCATCACCCGGCACCACCTCCATCAGGAACAACTGCTGTTCACTGTAGCTGTCGAGCGGTAAGAGCTCCATGATCGCCCGCAGGAGATCACTGCCTGAAAGACCGTCAGCCCTGACCACATTGGCAGAGCAGGTGTGACAGGGGAAATTGGCGTCGGCAATCACGATCTCGTCACCATGTCCCATCTCCATGAGCGTTTTCACCAGCTGGGGCGAGAGTATTTTCGGAATTCGTTTCAACATAACAAAGGGTGGCTTGAGTGTACGACGATTACTTGTAAATGGGTCCGAAATTGGCGCAGGCACGGTAATCAGCACCCTCTTTCTCCATCCCGAAAGCGTTCCATACCGATGGCCGAAACAGCTCATTGTCATCCACATTGTGCATGCAGACAGGGATGCGTAGCATCGATGCCAGCGTGATCAGCTGCTGGCCGATATGGCCGTAGCTGATGGCACCATGGTTGGCTCCCCAGTTGTTCATCACCGAGTAGACGTCGCGGAAGGCAGGCTGCTCACCGAGCCTGGGCACAAACCAGGTGGTGGGCCAGCTCTTGTCGGTACGCTCATTCAGTATGTGGTGCACTTCGGGTTCTATCTCCACACTCCATCCTTCAGCTATCTGTAGCACCGGACCAACACCTTTCACCAGGTTCAAGCGTGACATGGTGACTGGCATGCCACCTTCCGACAGGAAGTGGGAGGAGAAACCACCCCCGCGGAAGTAGTCGCGGTTGGCAGGATACCAGGTGGTGGCCGAGAGACAAGCATCAGCTTCGCCGGGTGTGATCTCCCAGTGAGGCTTTAGTGCCGGCTCGCCGTTGCGACGCTGCCTCCCGGTACCATCGAGGGTGGTGGAGCCGGAGTTGATGAGGTGAATGATGCCGTTGGCAGCGCGGCCTGTCAGCTCTTTGCCGGTTACCCTTTTCACCGCATCGGGACTCCAGTAGGTGCGTACATCGGAGAATAGCTGTGCGGTGTTGGTGAGCAGGTGGCCGAAGAGCATTGACACCCCGTTGAGGGCATCGTTTTCGGTGGCCACGACAAAGGCTTCGCGGATGCCGTTCCAGTCGAACGAGCTGTTGAGTATCGCTTCCGAGAAGTCGCCGTTGGGCCGGAAATCGGTCCACTGACGCTGTCCCTGAAATCCTGCCACGAGGGCATTGTGGCCGATGGCCTCCTCCATGAAGCCCATCTCCCGCAACTTTGGATTGCCGGTCATCAGGTCGCGGATGATCAGGGTCATCTTCACCACAAACTGCCAGTCGGCATCCATTGCCTGGCGTGACTTCTGCTTTTGCGCACTGTTGAAATCCTCTCCCTCGTTCGGTTTGCAATACTTTTCGGTCCAGGCCATCGCTTTCTCATATTCAGCGTGGTCGTAAATATGCTCCTCGATGCGGCGCAGGATCTCGGTGGAGTCGACCGACTCGGTGCGCATCCCCAGGTACTCCTGGAAGAAGTCGGGGTTGACCATCGAGCCGGCAATGCCCATTGAAACACTGCCGATGGAGAGGTAAGAACGTCCCCGCATGGTTGCCACTGCCTGTGCCGCACGGGCAAACAGAAGCAGTTTGTGTTGCACATCAGTGGGTATGCTGTTGTCGCTGATGTCCTGGATGTCACGTCCATAGATGCCGAAGGCGGGTAATCCCTTCTGCGCATGGGCTGCCAATACAGCAGCCAGGTAAACCGCTCCGGGCCGCTCCGTCCCGTTGAAGCCCCACACCGCTTTGGGATGATGGGGATGCATGTCCATGGTCTCAGTGCCGTAACACCAGCAGGAGGTCACAGTGATGGTGGCGCCCACCCCCTCGCGTTCAAACTTGTCGGCACAGGCGGCGCTCTCACCCACACGTCCGATGGTGCTGTCCGCAATCACACACTCTACCGGGCTGCCGTCACCATTCTTCAGGTGGCTACTGATCAACTCTGCCACAGCTCTGGCCAGGTTCATCGTCTTTTCTTCAAGACTCTCTCTCACGCCTCCCTGTCGCCCGTCAATCACGGGACGAATGCCAATCTTGGGGTATTTTTTCATGTCGGAAATTTTTTATTTTTTTTCTGTTAAAATGAATTTCGTACTGTAATGGTTGTTGGCAGGTAGGTCTGCACCGGCCTGCCCGAGGTGACAAACGACGAGGCCAGCTCACCCATTTGCATCCAGTCGATGCTGATGCTTGAGATGCCGGCATCAATCACTTCGTAAAATGGGTTCTCGTTGTAAGCCAACAAACCGTAATCCCGCTGCATCTGAAGCTGCTCCTTTCTGCCTTGTCTGACCAGTGCAACAATATCCGCCTGTTTGATCACCAGGTAGAAAGAGCCGGGGGTGATGCTGCTCACCTTGTGCACCTCCTCCACGATCTCAAACGCAAAATCGTTGTCGATGCAAAACTTGCTGAAGGCGTGCTTGCTGCTGGCGGGATGCTTGAGGGTTTTATGAAACACAAAATAGAGCTTCCGATAGCTGCGCAGTTGTTCTTTGATGCCATCCAGTGCAGCGTAAAGGGCATCGTCGAAATCCTGACAGATGTAGGAGAAACTGTTCTTGTCGAACCTGCCGAAATCGAGGAGCAACAGTCGTTTCTTGTCGAGCCTTGCCAGTGAGTCGGCGAGTTGCTCATTGTGATAGTTCATCACAAGGTAATGGCTGTACATGCCGGCTGCATTGTCGATGACATGGTTGAAGAATTGCTCGTTGTACTGGTGAAACCAAAGGTCGATGTGGTAGTAGGTGGGCAATTTGGCACGCAAGGTGTTGTAGAGAATCTCCTTGAAAGGAGTGTACTCGTCCAGTAACAACAAAATGTTCCGGTTCAAGGAGGAGACATGGTAGTTCTTTCCATGAACCGATTCAATGATGCCCCGGCTTTTGAGGTCTGTGAAAGCCTTGAATACAGTGTCGCGGGAGATCCCAAACTCCTTGCTCAGCTGATTGATGGAGGGTAGTTTGTCACCATAGCCCAGTTCACGGGCCGCAATCAACCGCTGAATGTATTCGATCAGCTGTTGGACTTTTGAGTTTCTGTTGGTGAATTGAAGATGCATCATTCCTGCATTGAGCGTACTGTGCTGTACTGTGCTTTCCTGGGTGTAAAAATAGAACCAAATGGACTCTAAAAAAAATAAATCGATATGTTTTGCAACATGTTACGCCATTTCCTGCGCAGACATTGCGGATGAGGGGCCGGTTCTACTGAAGGCAACCGGCCGGACGCTTCACAGTGTCCGGCCGGTTATTGGAAAATCAAAAAGTCATATAAGAAATAGAACTATTGCCATGTGGTTTTCTTTATATCAATAGTATTCATTTGATGAGATCACAGGTATCGGCATCTCGGTGCGTATGTTGACCGAAGCTTGGTCGTATCTGTAGACCAGATCATATGTGATGTCTCCCTCCCAGTCGTTCACTTTGACAGAGAGCTTTACCGAATCAGTGTCGTTGCGTCGCAACGGTTTCAGGTCAAAACAGACAAACCCTTCATAGAGTTTTGACTGGTTGCTCTGGTAGGCGTTGTGGCGAAATTCCAGGTCGATGGCCTCTTCCGTTGATGCTGACCTGAGGGTGTTGTACACCAGGTTGATGGCGTGTGGCCTGACACCCCCGTAATTGAACATGAACGACACATTGAGGTAGTCATCTCCCACCCACACAGCATTCGTCTTCACCGGGTCGTTGCCGATGCTGTCGGCATTTTCAGCAGTCAGATCAATCGCATCTTTGGTAAGGATGTTCCAGATGTCATTCACCTTGATGAAATGATCGTATCCGCTTTGTGCATCCGACAGGATGGTATAATTGAGAAAGACCCTCTGGTTGTAGGTGGGATTGTAGCGTACCGCACTGGCTGAAGGCCATAACCGTTTGCCATTGTCGAGCTGCAACGAGTATGCGTTGTCTCCCTCAGGTATCACGGTGGCGATGTCAATGCCAAAACTACCCAGTGAGTGTGTATTCTCGTCGCATGAAACCATACCCAGAATAATTCCGGCCGACACCAAAACAAATGTCAAGAGCGTTTTCTTCATATGATATCACTTGCTGAATGCTACCTGATAGATGCATGAATGACAAAAACGCTGCACAAGGCATTAAAAAAAAGGGAATAATTAACAAAGATTAACCGCGTCAATTATTCAATCAGCTCCCCCAACGCAAGTGTAGCCTTTGTCCAGGTCAGGTTTATCCGTTCGGGTAGAGCTTGTTGATCAGATCCCTTCGATGAAGTTTGTGTAAGCTCCGGATGATCTGTTGCCTGTTTTTGGGATCGTGCCAGAAAAAGAACTGTCGCTGTCCATTTTTCTCCTCTTTCGTTCGGGCTGTGTAGACTGGTTTGAGTGTGTAGGGGTGGTAGCCGGTGTAATAGATCTCGGTAGCCAGCGTCATGGGTGAGGGGGTGAAGTCCTGTACCTGTTCCAGTTTGAAATGCAGGTTCTTGGTGATTGCGGCCAGCTCGGCCATATCCTCTTCGCTGCATCCCGGATGGGAAGAGATGAAATAGGGAATAAGCTGTTGGTTGAGTCCCTCTTTGCGGTTCAGCTCGTCAAAGATTGCCTTGAACCGGTAAAAGAGGTCGAAGGAGGGTTTGCGCATGAGCGACAACGTGGCATCGGAGGTATGTTCCGGTGCAACCTTCAGTCGCCCTGATACATGGTGGGTGATCACCTCCCGCAGGTAACTTTGTGCGGCGTGGTTGGTAGCCCCATCAGGGCTCTCATGGAGCAACATGTCGTAGCGAATGCCACTGCCGATAAACGATTTCTTCACTCCCGGGATGGCATCAACAGAACGGTAGATGTCCAAGAGGGGAGCATGGTCCGTATTGAGGTTGAAGCATACCTTCGGGAAGATGCAGGAGGGACGTTTACATTGTTCGCAAATGGTAAGATCTTTACCCTGCATGCGGTACATATTGGCCGAAGGACCGCCCAGGTCACTGATGTATCCTTTGAAACCGGGCATTTGGGTGATCTTTTTCACCTCTTCCAGAATGGAATGCTTGGAACGTGAAGCTATAAATTTGCCCTGATGAGCCGAGATGGTGCAAAAGGCGCAGCCTCCAAAGCAGCCACGATGAAGGTTCACCGAGAACTTGATCATCTCGTAGGCAGGGATCAGCTTCTCCCGGTATTTGGGATGAGGCAGACGGGTGTAGGGGAGTTCGTAACTGACGTCAATTTCTGTTTCGCTCATGGGTGGAAAGGAAGGGTTCACCACAAGCGTCTGATCTGCCACCTCCTGCAGGATGCGGGCAGCATGGAGACGGTTCGACTGTTCCTCCACCACCCGGAAGTTACGGGCCTGGCTCATCTTCTCCCTCAGGCACTCCTCATAAGAGGAGAGCTGCACCTCCTCGTTGAAGGGGTTGGGGGGGATCGCTGTCGTTGGACAGAGGTATGCTGTTTGGGGGATGTCGTGGATTTCATCCATCTTCTTTCCCTTCTTCAGCTCCGCAATCAATTGCCGAAGCGGTTGTTCACCCATTCCATAAACCAACATCTCGGCTCCGGTGTCGGCCAGGATTGGTTTTAGCAGTCTGTCATCCCAATAGTCGTAGTGGGTCACTCTTCTTAGGGAGGCTTCCACACCACCCAGCACCACCGGCACACCCGGAAAGAGTTCTTTCAGGATGCGTGTGTAGACCGTCACTGCCCGATCGGGACGCATGTCGCAGCGTCCGTCGGGGGTGTAGGCATCGTTGGAGCGGAGACGTTTGTTGGCGGTGTAGTGGTTGATCATCGAGTCCATCACACCGGCTGTCACGGCAAAAAATAGGCGGGGTTGTCCCAGCTTCTTGAAGTCGCGCAGGTCGTCACGCCAGTTTGGTTGTGGCACGATAGCCACCCGTAGCCCTTCACTTTCCAGCAGCCTTCCAATCACGGCGGTGCCAAAGGAGGGGTGATCCACATAAGCATCACCCGAAAAAAGAATCACGTCAGCCTCCTCCCATCCGCGCAGGAGCATCTCCTTCCTGGTGGTGGGCAACCAGTCGGTCAGCTGCTGTGTGTTCTCTCGCTTCATTTGTGGTGGTGATGAACCTCTTTCACTGGCAGTTCATTGGCGATCGCTCGTGCCCGCTCCACTGCCAGGTGGATGTTGGCACAAATATTCTCTTCTCCCACGATCTCCGGTATCCGCGATTTTGACAGGTTTGCACGAAGGGTGTCACTGACACCCGAAAGGATGACCTGTATCTTTTCCTTGCGGGAGTTGCGGCAAAGCGTCTCCAGGTTGTTCAAGCCGGTTGCATCGATAAAGGGCACCTTGCGCATCCGGATGATGCGTATCCGGTGGTGGCTGCCGATCTCACGCATCAATTCGTCGAACTTGTTGGCCACGCCGAAGAAGAAGGGACCATCAATCTCATAGACCTCGGTGTCTTCGGGCAGGTAGAGCACTTCCTCTTCACGGTCAGCTTCGTGTGATTCCATCTCTTTGTTGATGTCGATCTTACCCGTGGTGTGCCGAATCTGCGTGCTTTCGTTGGTGCGCTTCAGGAAGGCGAAGACCGCCAGCAACAATCCCACTTCGATGGCGATGGTGAGGTCGAAGATCACTGTCAGCAGGAAGGTGGTGAGCAGGATGGCCATGGTTGATCGCGACTGTTTCATCAATGAGCGGAAGGTGCGCCACTCGCTCATGTTGTAGGCCACCACCACCAGCACGCCTGCCAGACAGGCCATTGGGATATGTTTTGTCAGGTCTCCCAGAAACAACACGATCAGCAACAATACAACGGCATGAATGATGCCTGCCACCGGTGTGCGTCCCCCGTTGTTGATGTTGGTCATGGTGCGGGCAATGGCACCCGTGGCAGGGATTCCTCCGAAGAAGGGGGCGATGATGTTGGCAGCCCCCTGGGCCACCAGCTCCATGTTGGAGTTGTGTTTTTTGCCGGTCACCCCATCGGCCACAGTGGCTGAGAGAAGTGATTCGATGGCACCCAGCATTGCGATGGTGAAAGCGGCGGGAAAGAGCCGGCGGATACTCTCCAGGTTGAGCGCTATCTGTTCCACTGCAGGCAGCTGGTTGTGGATCACAAACCGGTCGCCAATTGTTTCAATCTGGATGTTGCCATAGATTTTCATCAGCCAGGCTGCCACAGTCATGACGATGATGGCGATCAGCGACCCGGGGATTCTTTTCGAAATCTTCGGTGTGAGCAGGATGATGGCGATGCTGGCCACTCCGATCAACAGTGTCCAGAGATGGGTCGTGTTGAAATGGTGGAAGTAAATGGCCCACTTCTCCAGAAAGCCGGAGGGTAGCTTGGGCGTGGAGAGACCGAAGAGATCCTTGATCTGTGTGGAAAAGATGGTGAGGGCGATACCGCTGGTGAAACCCACAATGATGGGGTAGGGGATAAATTTGATCACACTACCCAGTTTGAGGGCGCCCATCAGCAGCAACATCACCCCGGCAAGCACCGTCGCAATGGCAAGACCTTGTATGCCATACTGCTCCACGATGCCGTAGACGATCACGATAAATGCACCGGTGGGGCCGCCGATCTGCACGGTGCTGCCACCCAGGAATGAGATGATGAATCCGGCGATGATTGCCGTATAGATCCCTTTTTCAGGTGTCACACCCGAGGCAATACCAAAGGCGATGGCAAGTGGAAGGGCCACCACACCCACAATCAGGCCAGACATCAGATCGGCCATAAACTTTTCCCTGTTGTAGTGCTTCAGGGTTTGAAAGAGGGTGGGTTGAAAATCAGTCAGAAAATTTAATTGCATAACCCAATGATAAATCGCTGCAAAGATAGGCAATTTATTCAGGATTTCAGCTTAAGAGAATTGAATTTAGCAACAAGGATACCCCAGGTGGCTACACCACCACCGTCAAAATACAGGTCAGATGCTCCCCTGTTCCACCATGACGCAAACCCGCTCGGTTACACGGTCTTCCCCGTAGGGATTGTAACGGGTCTTGAGGCTGTTGCCGAACAGTCCGGCAAAGATGTTGTAGGTCCACGCCTTGAAACTGCCCATGAAGGCATCGATGATGTGGTATGAGGAGGAGTTGGTCTCCCGGTCCACCAGCTTCATCAGCAGTTGCCCCTGCGAGCGCGTCAATTTCTTCATTTTTGGCGTGTATTCATCCATCAGGTATTTCTCCATCTGGTTGAGATGCTTCTGTCGTGATTTGTCGTCGGGTAGCGTCTCCATGTATTCATAGGTCTCGGTGATGATACCGGCAATCTGTTTGGCATAAGGGAGTGTTTTTTTTACATCCCGAACAAGCCTGGTATAGGCGGTCTTGTCTTTGTTGCTGCGAAAACGTATGGGTGAGTATTTGATGAAATCGGTCAGCCACATGCAGGCCACTGTATCGCCATCGATGATCACCGCCGGATATACATTTGGCATCAGGAAAATCGTGGATAGGGGTTCATTGTTTTCCGGATTGACGTTGGTGGCATAATAATCCTGTCCCATGCTATGAAGAGGCATCAACAGCGCAATCAAACCGATGAATATGGAAAAGCGATCTTTCATTTCATCGCAAAGATAGATGCATTGTTTTGTTTCGCAGCGTCAAATCACGTTAAGTGTCGTTAATTAAGATGCCAGTTTTTAGATTGTTAAGAAAATTGTGTTGAAACAATTGTGCCAAACGGGTGTCTGATCATCAAAAAAAGAGCGAAGATGTGCCGCTGAATGAGATAAATAACCTATATTTGAGAACACCAACAATATAGGCTATGGCATACCATCATCTGGGAGATGTCGTTCATCGACAAGCCCTCAAATACAGGCATAAAACTGCGATCAAGTATCAGGACCCTCACGGAAAATGGGTTGACATGTCATGGAAGACATTCTCTGGCACCATCATGGAAACAGCTCAGGCAATGGCCGAGATGGGGGTCAAGCCGGGTGACAACCTGGGTGTTTACTCCCAAAACATGGAAAAATACCTGATTGCTGATTTTGCCGCCTATGCAAACAGGGCGGTAATGGTGCCCATGTACGCCACTGCCTCACCTGCACAGGTGAGCTATATTGTGCAGGATGCTGCCATCCGCATCCTGTTCGTCGGGGAACAGTTTCAATACAACAACGCCTGGAAGGTGCAGCAGGAGAATCCGCAGCTGGAGAAATTGATTCTCTTCGACAGACAGGTGGTGCGAAAAGCTGAAGACACCTCATCAGTCTACTTCGATGACTTCATTGCCACTGGCGACAACTCAGAAGCCATTGCACTTGTCAATGCACGGCTCAAGCAGTTGAAAGAGCAGGATCTGGCTACCATTATCTACACCTCCGGCACCACAGGTGAACCCAAGGGTGTGATGCTCACCCATGCCAATTACATGAAAGCGATGGTGATTCACGATCTGCGCATCAGCGGCATGTCGGACAGGGATCTCTCCATGTGCTTTTTACCGCTCACCCATATCTTTGAGAAGGCGTGGACCTACTACTGCCTGCACGTGGGAGCATCGATAGCCATCAATCGCGATCCCAATGAGATACGTAAGAACCTGAAGGTGGTGCGGCCTACACTGATGAGCAACGTGCCCCGTTTCTGGGAGAAGGTGTATGACGGGGTGCAGGAGACCATCAACAACGCATCGGGTTTGTTGCGGTGGCTCTTTCGCGATGCGGTCACCACCGGAAGACGTCACAACCTGGAGTACCGCAACGAGGGCAAGCGCCCCCCGCTGGCCAACAGACTGAAGTTCTTCATTTACCGCCACACCATTTTTTACCTGATTAAAAAGGTGGTAGGCATCGATCGCGGCAACTTCTTCCCGGTGGCAGGAGCTCCTCTCTCCGACACCATCAACCGTTTCATGCAATCGATCGATGTGCATCTGATCTATGGTTATGGCCTCTCCGAGACTACCGCCACGGTGAGCTGCTTCCCGGCTGAGCGGTTCCGGATCGGCACGGTGGGGAAGGTGATGCCCGACATTGAGGTGAAGATTGGAGAGAACAGTGAGATACTGGTGAAAGGTGATACGGTGATGAAGGGCTATTACAACAAGCCGGAAGCTACCGCGGAGGTGTTCACTGAAGATGGCTTTTTCAGGACCGGTGACGCCGGCATGTTGACAGATGACAACGAGATCATCCTCACTGAGCGGATCAAGGATCTTTATAAGACCTCCAATGGCAAGTACATCGCCCCGCAGATGATTGAAACGCGGATCAGCGAGGACAAGTACATCGATCAGGTGGCTGTGATTGGCGATGAACGTAAGTTTGTCAGTGCGTTGGTGGTTCCCAACTACGAGGCGCTGAAGAGTTACGCAAATGAACAGCATATCCCCTTTACTTCGGTCGAGGAGCTGATCGGCAACGAGGAAATCATCGATTTTGTGTTCGGACAAATTGAACTGTTGCAATCGCAGTTCACCTCTTATGAGAAAATCAAACGGATCACCCTGCTACCCAAACCCTTCAGCATGGATCAGGGCGAACTGACCAATACATTGAAAATGAGACGAAAGGTGATCCTGGAGCACTACCATCAGCTCATAGAGCAAATGTACAATGAGTAGGGCCAGATGGCCCAACTTCAGAACTTATTTGCTATCTTTGCACCGTTTTAAAATGGCATGAAATGGACTACAATTTCGGAGAAATAGAAAAACGGTGGCAGCAGTACTGGGCTGACAAGAAGACCTACAAAGTAACAGAAAATGACGCGAAGCCCAAGTTCTACGTCCTTGATATGTTTCCCTATCCCTCGGGTGCCGGACTCCATGTGGGACACCCGCTCGGCTACATCGCATCCGATATTTTCTCACGGTTTAAAAGGCTTCAGGGATATAACGTATTGCACCCCATGGGCTACGATGCCTATGGCCTTCCTGCCGAACAGTATGCCATTCAAACAGGACAGCATCCCGCTGTCACCACCGAACAGAATATCACCCGTTATCGGGAACAGCTCGACAAGATAGGCTTCTCCTATGACTGGGACCGGGAGGTGCGCACCTGCGACCCTGGCTACTACAGGTGGACCCAGTGGGCATTCATCCGCATGTTCCATTCCTACTACTGTAACCAGGCGCAACAGGCACGACCCATCACCGAGCTGGTGGAGGTTTTTTCCCAACAGGGGAGTGAGGGTCTCGATCTGGCCTGCAACGAGCCTATGGAATTTACGGCAGCAGCGTGGAACGCCATGAGTGAGAAGGAGCAGCAAGAACTACTCATGAACTACCGCATTGCCTACCTTGGTGACACCATGGTGAACTGGTGTCCTCAATTGGGTACGGTGCTGGCCAATGATGAGGTGAGCGAGGGGCTCTCCATCCGCGGGGGATTTCCCGTGGAACAGAAGAAAATGAGACAGTGGTGCCTGCGGGTATCCGCTTACGCACCACGCCTGTTGGGAGGGCTGGAGAAGGTGGCCTGGAGCGATTCGCTCAAGGAGACACAGCGCAACTGGATTGGCCGCAGCGAAGGTGCCGTAATGCATTTTAACACCACGAACGGCTTCACATTCGATATCTTCACCACGCGTGCCGACACCATCTTCGGTGTCACCTTCATGGTGCTGGCACCCGAGAGTGAGCTGGTGGTGCAGCTCACCACACCTGAACAACAGGATGAGGTAAAGCAATATATCCAAAAAACAGGGATTAAAACCGAGCGGGAGCGTATCGCTGACCGGTCGGTGAGCGGTGTCTTCACTGGCTCTTACGCTACCCATCCCTTCACGGGTGAGCCGCTGCCAATATGGATATCCGACTATGTGCTGGCCGGCTACGGTACCGGTGCCATCATGGCGGTACCTGCACACGACAGCCGCGACTATGCCTTTGCCAGACATTTCAACCTGCCCATTGTACCACTGATTGAAGGATGCGATATCACCGAGGAGAGCTTTGATGCAAAGGAGGGGGTAATGATCAACTCCGACTTCCTCAACGGGCTCACAGTGAAGGAGGCCATTCCCGCTGCCATTGATGCGGTTGAGCAACGGCATCTCGGCTACCGTAAGATCAACTATCGATTGCGGGATGCCATCTTTTCCCGTCAACGCTATTGGGGTGAACCGTTCCCCATCTACTACAAGGAGGGAATGCCCTACACACTGCCGGAAGAAGAGCTGCCACTGGAATTGCCCGATGTGGACAAGTTCCTGCCCACTGAAACAGGTGAGCCACCCCTGGGAAGAGCCCGCAACTGGCAAACGGCTGAGGGCTTCCCCCTCGAGTTGAACACAATGCCGGGTTTCGCTGGTTCATCGGCCTATTTTCTCCGCTACATGGATCCCCACAATGAGGATGCGCTGGTCTCGAAGAAGGCCAACAGTTACTGGCGCAATGTGGATCTCTACATCGGGGGTACGGAACATGCCACCGGTCATCTTGTCTACAGCCGCTTCTGGAATAAGTTCCTCTTCGATATCGGGGTAGCCTGCGAGGAAGAGCCCTTCCAAAAGCTGGTCAACCAGGGTATGATACAGGGGCGCAGCAACTTTGTATACCGCATCAAGGGGAGCAACCGCTTTGTTTCGTTGAACCTGAAAGATCAGTATGAGGTGACACCCATCCATGTGGATGTGAATATGGTACAGAATGACATCCTCGACCTGGAGGCGTTCCGCAACTGGAACCCGGAATATAAAACCGCCGAGTTCATACTGGAAGAGGGGAAGTATGTCTGCGGGTGGGCTGTGGAAAAGATGTCGAAATCGATGTTCAACGTGGTGAACCCCGATGACATCGTTGCGCGCTATGGTGCCGACACACTGCGCCTCTATGAGATGTTCCTCGGACCGCTGGAGCAGTCCAAGCCCTGGGATACCAACGGCATCGATGGTGTGTACCGCTTTCTGCGCAAGGTGTGGAACCTCTTCTATCAGGAGGAGACCTTCGTCGTGAACGATGAGGATCCTTCTCGGGAGGCACTCAAGACACTGCACAGGCTGATCAAGAAGGTAACCTCCGACATCGAGCAGTTCTCATTCAACACCTCCGTTTCAGCCTTCATGATCTGTCTCAACGAACTGACTGCTATGAAGTGCCGCAACCGGACAGTGCTCAGTGACCTGGTGGTATGCCTGGCTCCCTTCGCTCCTCATATTGCTGAAGAGCTCTGGCATGCGCTGGGTAACGAGATCACTGTGTGTGATGCCTCGTGGCCGCTCTGGAATGAGGAGTACCTGAAGGAGGATTCCTTCCCCTACGCCATCTCCTTCAACGGAAAATCCCGTTTTGTGATTGAGTTTGCAGCCGATGCCACGCATCAGGAGATCGAACAGGCGGTGCTGGCTCATCCCGGTTCACAGAAGTGGCTGGAGGGCAAGAACCCGAAGAAGGTGATCATTGTTCCCAAGAAGATTGTCAACGTGGTAGTCTGACAATCAACCCGATCGATAGCCTTACAACCATCCAAAAATATTTCCTTTATGTCCAAAGAGGTGCGTTATCTCAAATCGTTCTACTGGAAAGACTACCTGGTGATCACGGTGGGACTGGTACTCTTCGCCGTCGGTTTCACCGGTTTCATCATGCCCAACGAGATCGTGGTTGGTGGGCTTGGCGGCGTGGGCCTGCTCTTCAAATATGCCTTTGGGGTACCGCTCTTCATGACCTTCCTCCTGGGAAACGGCATTGTGATGGTACTCGCTTGGTTCATCCTGGGTAAAGGATATGTCTTCAAAGCACTTTATGGCGTTATCGGGGTGACGCTGCTGATGGCGGTGGCCGAGAACCTGATCACCGAAGCAATCATTCACACTGATCCGCTCATTGCCAGTATCATCGGAGCTGTCTGCAGTGGTACCGGCCTGGGACTGGTTTACACCCGCAACGCCAGCACCGGGGGTACCGATATCCTGGGTGCCATCATCACCAAGTATCGCTACATCAGCATGGGGCGCGGCCTGCTCTACATCGACCTGATCATCGTGAGCAGCTCTTACCTGCTATTTCAAAGTTTTGAGAAGATCATCTACGGCCTGATCGTGGTCTCAGTGATGTACTATACCGTGGACCTGGTGATCAACGGTGCCCGCCAGTCGGTGCAGTTCATCATCTTCTCCACCCGATACAACGAGATCGCCTCGCATGTCAACTCTGAACTGAACAGGGGATGCACTGTGCTGGAAGGTACGGGTTGGTATTCACAACAGCCTCAAAAAGTGCTGATCATCCTGGCACGAAAGACCGAGTCCACCTCCATCTTTCGCCTGGTGAAACGCATCGATGAGAATGCCTTCATCTCGCAGAGCAATGTGGTGGGTGTCTACGGTAAAGGGTTCGATCAGATGAAGTGAGCCGTCACATTGGGACCTCTTGACCGTGGGGTCGCTGACCGGTGTGCAGCAGGATATTCTTTTATCGCGGGAGATGTACAAAAAAAAGCTGTCGGAAGACAGCTTTAACTCATTTTTCCGGGCGATGGTATTTCGTTAGCTCAACGAAATAAAGATCTCTTTTTCATCCTCTTCCATCACCACTTTGCCTTCTCTGCCCAACCATCCCAGGGCGGCATAGAGCTCCTTGTCGGTCAGCTTGACTGCTTTCTTGACCTCTTTCACATTCTGGCGGCCAGTTTCATCCAGTATGGCCCATACTTTTCCGGCATTGATGCCAATTTTCTCAATCATGATGTTGTTGTTTATTGAATAACCTAAACCATATTACACTGCAAAGATAATGCGAAAGTTCTTAAAATGCAATACCGTCGAAACAATGTGGTGGAATAAGGAGTTGGGAACGATTCCGTTATCCCTCCGACAGGAGCAGAAGGTGCTGCAATATGGCTGTCGATTGCCGGATGAGCGATTGCCTTCCGTCGTTCCAGATCACATAATCGGATTGCGCCATTTTCTCCTCTTCGGGCAGTTGGTGCTTCATGCGCTCCTGTACCGCTTTGCGGGTGGTATGATCACGTTGGATCACCCTTTCCAGACGAATCGACTCCGGAGCATAGACAGTGATCACCTTGTCGAGATAGGATACAAAACCGGCTTCGAAGAGAAGTGCAGCTTCAATGACCACAAACCGCTGGTCCTGACGGCGTGAACACCACTCCAGGAAATAGTGGGCCAGTACGGGGTGTATGATGGCATTGACCGCATTCACACTTGTCTTGTCACCAAACATGAGCTGTGCAAGGAGTTGACGATTGAGCGCTCCCCCCGCATAAAGCGCATTGCCGAAGAGGGTGGTGAGCTCACTGCGGATAACCGGCGAGGTGTCGTTCAGATACTTGGCTTCCTTGTCGGCGTCAAATACGGGAACACCCTGCAGGCGAAACAGCTCGCTGACCACCGATTTGCCGCTTCCGATACCTCCGGTGATGCCAGCTATGATCATCGATCTGCCTTGTTTTCAAAGAGGAATTCCACCGAGGAGGGTGAAATGCGGACATTCTGTATCGCTTCCGGGCTTTTACTTAGCTGTAGCTCTACCCTGCCATCGTCATTACGGTGGAACGTGCGGTAGTTCAACCTGATCTCAAAATCTTCCGGAGCAATCTTGCGATATTCCTCCAGCGTAACCGAGAAAGAGATATTGGCACGCGATGGAAAAAACTTCACATCCAGATTGCCGGGCATGCCGGTTGCCATAATGGGTACCTCAAAGGTGCGTTCAGTATATTCATCGATCGGGATGAATATCTCTACCTTGTCGGGTATGAACTTGACACCCTCCACCCGATTGATGGAGATGGGTAGTTGTGAGGTGGCCTTCAGGTTTTTGAATAGCGTGAATTCAGTTTTCGCATGCTCCAGTTTACCCAGTGACTCTTTGGAGCCATAGGCGGTGACCCGTTCCGGTAGGAAGGTGACGCTGTCGGCAACAAGATTGGCCCTGCTGGTAGTGATCTCTCCGTCGAAAACTACTTTCAGCTCTTTGCTCTGCAGCTTCGAGGTGGTGAGGTTGATGATCATCGGGTAATATCCCCTGATGTTGGTGCTGGAGAAGAGCCGTGAGCGAATCAGCTGCCGATACTGGTCGCCCTGCAGACTGTTGTTGCTACCCTCTGTCAGCTCCGCCACGTTGATCTCAAGCGAGTCTTTCTTGCTGATGTCAAGGCGGAAAATGGAGGCACCGTTGTCGGTGATACTCACCTCTACATAATCGGGCAGTGGATGTTCAAAGACCACATCTTCCGGGATGTTGATGTACTTCAGTGGAATGCGATAGTTCCCCTCCACATTCTCTTTCTGAAAAAAGAGCATCAACCAGAAGACAAAAGCCAGCAACAAAAAAAGGAGAAAGAAGAGCGTATTCTTCCACGGGTATGTGGAAAAAAAGGCTTTCGCTTTCGGTTTCCATTTTTCGATGATGGCTTTTACCTCCATTACCGGGCGCAATGTTAGGGAGTGGTTACATCTGCAGACGATGCAAAGACCGATGCTTTCTCAAACTTGAGTCTCACACCGTCGGCAACCTCTACCAGGAACCAGGTTTCACCAACCTCTTTGATTCTGCCATGGATGCCGCCCGAGGTGACTACCTTGTCACCTACCTTCATTGCTGCACGGCTCTTTTGTAACTCTTTCTGTTTCTTCTGCTGCGGCCGGATCATAAAAAAGTAGAATACGGCAATGATGGCTACCATCATGAATAGGGTGCTGCCCATGCCTGACATGCCACCACCCTGTGCTGCTTGTAATAAGATATTCATAAGAATGATTTATTAAGTGATTGAAAATTAATTCTTAAAGAGCGCGTTTTCTGCTTTTATTTCCTGCACAATCGCATCCAGGATGCCGTTGATAAAGGTGCTGCTCTTGGGGGTGCTGTACGATTTGGCAATCTCGATGTACTCATTGAGTGAGACATTTGTCGGGATCGACTCAAAGGTGCAGATCTCTGAGAGTGCCACCTGCATGATGATCATATCCATGAAGGCGATGCGGTCGAAATCCCACTTCTGGGTGTGTTTCTCGATCAGCGCCCTGTATTTCTGTTCGTTCAGGATGGTATCGTGCAACAACTTCAATGCGAAGGTGCGGTCCTCATCATCCTTGAACATGGGAAGCAGCGGCTGGTCTGTACCTTCTGCTTCTGTGAACCGCTTGATAGTCTTCAATACAAAACTCTGTACGATCTCCACATCATCATTCCAATAGATGCACTCATCTTCCAGTATCTCATCCAGCTCTTCGTTCAGGTAGATGAACTGCTTGAAGCATTTTCTCCAAAACTCGCGATCCTCTTCATAGCCGGGAGATTCACTTTCCACATAGTTCTTGTAGGTGTCGGAGTCGAGGATGGTGTCGAGCAGATTCTTTAAAAACGAGGTGTCGGCATCCCAGATCATGGGCCGTTCAGCGAAGTAATGCAACAATTGCTTGTTGTGACTCAGTTGCTGCATGAACCTGTTTTCAATCAGGCGGGTGTTGGGGTTGAGATCCTCCCAGGAGGGGAGGTACTTGTTCCTCTTGGCCTCCACCCTGCTTTCGTATGCCTTGGTCAGTTCCACCATCAATGAGAGCAGATAGAAATAGAGGTCATAAGATTTTTGCAGACCGAAAAGAAGCTCTTTTTCCGCATTGCGCAAATCCTTATTCGTATTCTGGTACCATGAATAGATGATCTGTACGATTCGGATACGAATTAAATTTCTGTTAATCATTTATTAAATGAACTTTTGATGATGCCCAACGAACAGTGCCAAGACACGACATGCGGAAGCAGCAGTGTAAAGAGAACGATCATCGGAGCAGTATTTCACAACTACAAAAGTAGTGATTTTTTTGGTATTACCGTACAGTATGGGTGAAAAGTAGACAGAGATGTGCGGCCCTCTTTTTATTGATTCATTGCAACAACAATGAACGGTCTGTAGAGGGTGGGAAAAAAGATCCCCCAGTAAAATTGGACAATAAAAAGAAAATCACTATCTTTGCGCCGCTTTTTTAAGGGCTCCCAGGTGTGATGGGAAATAAAGAAAGCAGCTTTATTTTGAGTAACACAAAACAACAATTGAAGAATGAAAACGTTTGAATTAAAAGGCGAAGTCAGGAATGATTTCGGAAAAAAAGCCGCCAAGGCTTACCGTAGCGAAGGACTGATACCCTGTGTGGTTTACGGTGGCCATGAAGGTGAGAATCTCAGTTTCGTCGTTAAGAACAGCGATGTGCGCAATCTGGTTTACACACCGGTGGTGTATCTGGTGAATCTGGACCTGGGAGAAAAGAAGCTGATGGGCATCGTGAAGGATATCCAGTTTCACCCGGTGAAAGACAACATCCTGCACATTGACTTCCTCCATGTGTTTGAAAATGCACCGGTCGTGATTGACATCCCCGTACGCCTGGTGGGTCTCGCTGCCGGTGTGAAAGCGGGTGGTAAACTCTCACTCGACAGCCGCAAACTGAAGGTAAAGGCGTTGCCTGCCCACCTGCCGGAAGAGCTGGTGGTGAACGTTGAGAATCTGGAACTGGGCAAATCAATTCAGGTGAGAGACCTTGCCTTCGAAAACCTGGAGATACTCACTTCTAAGAATGCAGTGGTTTCACGCGTACAGCTGACACGTGCTGCCAGAGGTGCCGCCGCCAAGGGGCAGTAACCTAACGAGCGATGTGATGAAATATTTGATTGCGGGATTGGGCAACATCGGACCTGATTATGAGCAAACCCGCCACAATATAGGTTTTATGGTGTTGGACGCTTTTGCAAAAGCGTCCAATGCTGTTTTTGAGGATCGTCGTTACGGTTCTGTGACTGAGATCCGGTTGCGCAACAAGGTGCTGCTGCTGCTCAAACCCGCCACGTTCATGAACCTGAGCGGCAACGCCATTCGTTACTGGCTGCAGATGGAGAAGATTGACAACCGGCAGTTGCTGGTGGTGGTTGATGACCTGGCGCTCCCCTTCGGCACGCTGCGTCTCAAAGCAAAGGGAAGTGACGCCGGTCACAATGGATTGCGGCACATACAGGAGCTGATCGGGCAGGATTATCCGCGACTGCGGTTTGGTATTGGCAATGATTTCCCCCGAGGAGCACAGGTGAATTACGTGTTGGAGGAATTTTCAACGGAAGAAAAACTGTTGTTGCCAAATCGAATTGAGACAGCTGTGGATATGATCCGCAGTTTCTGTCTCTCCGGCATCAATACAACAATGAATCATTACAACAACAAATAAAAGGTGTGATGATGGAAGAAGTGCGCATTGACAAATGGCTCTGGGCAGTACGGATATTCAAGACACGTACGATTGCCTCGGAGGCATGCAGAAAAGGACGTGTGCTGATAGGTGATACAGCGGTGAAGCCTTCCAGAAATGTGCATGTGGGGGAGGTGATACAGGTGAAGAAACCACCAGTCACCTATTCGTTCAGGGTGGTGGCACTCTCTGACAGACGGATGGCCGCAAAGATGGTGCCACAATACCTTGAAAATGTAACACCAATGGAGCAGTATGAGTTGCTGGAATTGAACAGGATCAGTGGTTTCGTGGACCGGCAGCGGGGTACGGGGCGACCCACAAAAAAAGAAAGGCGTGACCTTGATCAGTTTGCCGATACAATTCCCGATGACCCGTTCAATTGGGATGAATAAAGGATCTTCTTAATGGGAGATTCTTATTTTTTTGTCCGCCCGATGGTAGCGAGGTACCACCGAAAGGGTGTCACTCCTCAGGCAATAGGGGGCATCTTCCTCCGCACCGTTGGCAACGAGCCGCGCATAGTGGTCACTGCCTTTCAGGAAAGTGAGGGGGTCTGCTTTCGCCTCCTTCCACATCAGCTGTGCCACCCTTACCGAGTCTGAACCGATCTGGAACCCTTTCCCACCGGTGAGCCGCGCCACAAATGCTCCGGCAAAGAGCAGATCTTCCAGGTTGATCCGGTTGTTCCACCCCGCACACAGCATCACAATCCGTTCTGCATGATCCATGCAATGAAGGGCTAGCGCACCGATGTTGGAAAAGGAGCCGATCAGCAGCTCCTTGGCATGCTCCCCCTGCTTGATGGCCATGGTGCCGTTGGTGGTTGTAAACACCACCTCTTTACCTCCTACCCGCTCTGGTGTATAATCGAAGGGTGAATTGCCACAGTCGGCGAAGTCGCATTTGCGTGTATGACGCTCTGCTCCCACCAGGTATCCCTCACATTTATAGCGCTTCGCTTCTTCGATGTCGGACACCGGGATGATTGCTGCTGCTCCGTTGTGCAGCATGTGGCACATGGTGGTGGTTGCACGAAAGATATCGACTACGATCACGGTGTCGTTCTCTTGCTGATAATAGGGGTAGAGTGCAGGGGAGGGGGTAATGTCGACAATCATGGGGTGGATGTTTGAATGCAAAGATAGAGAGGATTTGTGTGACCGCAAAACAGGAGGGATGCGTCACTGTCGCCCGTCTCCTCACAGAACAGGGTAGTGACGCGCTCTGGTATGACATTTTTTTGTACCTTGCGACCCGAAAAAAATTACACGAGACCAATAATCACACCATTTGCTGATGAGGATCACCCGATACAAGGTTATACTGGCTTCTGCCTCACCCAGAAGGCAAGAACTGCTTTCCGGCATCGACCTGGAATACGAACTGCGTACACTCCCCGATGTGGATGAATCGTTTCCCGATGATCTGCCACACGAGGAGGTGGCTGAGTATCTGGCACGCAAAAAGGCTTCAGTCTACCACGATGCGCTCAAAGAGGATGAACTGCTGATCACCGCCGATACGGTGGTGTTGATCAATGGAGTGATCCTGGGTAAGCCTGCCGACAGAACCGATGCGTTGCGGATGCTGCGGATGCTCTCCGGTGCACGTCACCGTGTGGTGACTGGTGTATGTCTCACCTCCCTGAACAAGTGTGTTGCCTTTTCCGATACCGCATGGGTCACCTTTGGCGATTTCACCGACGAGGAGCTTGATTATTATCTCGATCAGTACAGCCCGATGGACAAGGCGGGTGCCTACGGCGTGCAGGAATGGATTGGCTATGTGGGAGTGAAAAGGATTGAGGGTTCCTACTTCAATGTGATGGGTTTCCCAATCTATCAAGTCTATCAGGAGCTGAAACAGTTTTGAGAGAATTAAAAAATAATCGCCTATCTTTGTCACCGATTCAATCAAACAACATTAATTGAGATCATAGCTATGCTCACAGTAGAAAAAATTGGCGGTACCTCCATGTCACAGTTTCAGGATGTGCTGCAGAATATCATCCGGGGAAACAGAAAGGGAGAGCAACTCTATAACCGCATTTTTGTGGTGTCGGCCTACAACAACGTGACCAACTGGTTGCTGGAACACAAGAAAACCGGTGAACCGGGTATCTATAACAAGTTCCTCAATGGTGAAGATTACAGCAGTGCCCTCGACTCGTTTTGCCAGCGGCTGTTGCTCATCAACGACGGCTTTGCCGATATTGGGCTGGACCTGAAGGAAGCACGTGACTTTATCCGTTTTCGGGTAGACCAGGCCAAGACGGTACTCTACAGCCTGGGCAAGGTGCTTGCCTCCGGCTACGTGAACCGTACCGATATCCACCTTGCTGCCCGCGAGATACTGGCCTCCCTGGGTGAGGCGCACTCAGGCTGGAACTCGGTCAACATACTCAACAACAACGGCATCAACGCCCGTTTCATTGATCTCTGCGGTTTCAACGACAACGAGCCACTGACAATCGATGAGCGCATCCACAAGGAGTTCAGCGGCATCGATTTCAGCAATGTGCTGTGCGTGGCAACGGGCTACACCAAAGGTACAGAAGGGATCATGCGGGCTTTCGACCGCGGCTACAGCGAGGTGACATTCAGTAAGATCGCGGTGGAGGTGAAAGCACAGGAGGCGGTGATCCACAAGGAGTTTCATCTCTCCAGTGCCGATCCCAAGATTGTGGGTGTTGAACACAGCATCCCTGTGGGACGTACCAACTATGTGATTGCCGACCAGCTGGCCGATATCGGCATGGAGGCGATCCACCCCAAGGCTGCCAAACCCCTGGAGTTGGCCGGCATTGACATTCGCATCAAGAACACCTTTGAGCCCGAGCATCCCGGCACCCTCATCTCGCACGACTATGTCTCACCGGAGCCACGGGTCGAGATTGTTTCCGGATCACGCAAGGTGATCGCCATCGAAGTGCATGATCCGATGATGGTGGGCGAAGTGGGGTTCGACGGACAGATCATGACCTACTTTATGAAACATGGTGTGAGCTACATCCTGAAATCTACAAATGCCAACTCCATCACCATGGTGGTGTGGGACAACGAGATGAGTCATGAGTTGATCAAGGTGCTCAAAGAGGTATTCTATCAGGTGGATGCCCATCCGATGGCCATTGTCTGTGCCATGGGCTCAAACATTGCCATGCCCGGTTTTCTCTATTATGCTGCCAAGGCTCTCTATGAGAAGGGAATCAATGTGGAGAGCTTTGCCCAGTCGCTCATGCAGGTCAACATGCAGTTTGTGATGCGACGCGAACATTATGAGGACGCGGTGATCGCACTCAATGAAGCACTCTGCAGACAGACAAAAACCGGTTCATAACATCTCGTGGATCTTCGCTGGTGAAGGGATGACACTTAATCCTCCTCGTCATATGTCTGGTAAAGGAAGTCATTGTAGGGGAAGCGGGTTGTGTGTATCTCTTTCACCTTTTCATAGATGAGTTGCTTCAACGCATCGATGTTCTCCTTCTCCCTGGCCGAGATAAAGATGCAGTGGTCACTGATCTTGTTCAACCAGGACTGTTTCAATTCTTCCAGTGTCACATGCTCCCGTTTTTTCGGGGTGAGGTCGTCCTCATCCTTAACAACATGCGTGAAGGCATCAATTTTGTTGAAGACCAGGATCACTGGTTTCTCTCTCTCATCGATCTCGAAAAGTGTTTTCTCCACCACCGTGATCTGTTCCTCAAACGCGGGGTGGGAGATATCCACCACGTGAAGGAGGATATCTGCTTCCCTCACTTCGTCGAGTGTCGATTTGAAGGATTCAATGAGGTGGGTGGGCAGCTTGCGGATGAAGCCTACCGTATCGGTCAGCAGAAAAGGCAGATTTTCAATTGTCACCTTGCGCACCGTGGTGTCGAGTGTGGCAAAGAGCTTGTTCTCGGCAAAGACGTCGCTCTTGCTGAGCAACGTCATCAGTGTCGACTTGCCTACATTGGTGTAACCCACCAGTGCCACGCGTACCAGCTTACCCCTGTTCTTGCGCTGAACCACCTTCTGCTTGTCAATGTCTTTCAGCTCCTGTTTCAATCGTGAGATTTTATCGAGGATGATGCGCCGGTCGGTTTCCAGCTGTGTCTCTCCCGGACCGCGCATGATGGTGCCGCCACCGCCGCGCTGGCGCTCCAGGTGGGTCCACATGCGGGTGAGGCGCGGCAGCAGGTACTGATACTGTGCCAGCTCCACCTGTGCCTTGGCATGTGCTGTTTGTGCCCGCATGGCAAAGATATCGAGAATCAGACTGGTGCGGTCCATGATTCGGATCTTCAGATCCTTTTCGATGTTACGGATCTGCTTGGCTGAGAGTTCATCGTCGAAGATCACCACCCCCACTTCGTTCTCCTCCTCCTTCACATACTCCTCGATTTCCTTCAACTTGCCTGTACCTACGAAGGTGACCGGATTGGGCATCTCCAGACGTTGCACAAAGCGTTTACCCGGAATCAGCCCGGCAGTCTCTGCCAGGAACGCCAGCTCATCGAGATACTCGTGTACCTTTTCTTCATTTTGTTCCGGTGTGATGAGTCCCACCAGCAGGGCGGTTTCATTCTTTATTTCGTTGGTGATAAAGTCTTTCATAAACTAGTTGCTGTTTGATTACGTGGCATGGTGGCTGTCGGGATGCAAGGGTGTGGTTGCTGATTGGTAGCGGAAGAAGTTCTTCTTAAAACCAGAAACCGATCCCTGCATTGAGGAGCAGCTGTGAATAATCATTGATGAACTGGTATTTCAACTCCAGGTTAGCTCTTACCCGGTAACCGAGCTCATGCTGATAACCCATTCCAAGGCTCGTTCCGAGACGGTGGCGGGTAAGGTGATCAAGGTGCCAGTTGGAGTAGTGGATGCCAGCCAGTGGATAGAGTGATGCGGCATAACTAAGAGGCAGGATATAGTGGAGATCGGTCTCTGCCATCCACATTCTCTCTCCCCTCCTTTCAAGGTAACGGGTGAAGGAAGGGACAAACCGCAGACTGTTTGTATGGTAGTAGTGCAGATGCACTCCCGCACCCGGGCGTGCTGCAGCCGAAGCATATCCTGTATGTATTCCTGCACCCCATGTGCCTTCAAATTGGGCATGCAGTGTTGGCAGTGAACAGATCAGTGCAATTGCCAGAACCATCCATCTGATCATGTGTGAATGTTGTATCATGCCGCAAAGATAACGAAATCAATGAAAAGATGTAACTGAAGGATGAGAATCTGAGTGAATCAATGCATCTGCTTACCTCCTGTGAGGATGGGAAGATGCCATTGATAGCGTACCGCCATGATCCGGATCAGGATCACCGTGGTGGCGGTGGTGAGTTCAGTGGCTAACCGGTTCAGCTCTGCCGCATGCATCAACGTAAAAACGATGCCACCGATGACACACGCCAGGGCATAGATCTCTTTGCGGAAGACAAGCGGTATTTCATTGATGAGCACATCACGAATCATGCCGCCTACCGAGCCGGTGATGGTGCCCATAATCACAGCCACCCAGGGATCAAATCCCAGGGCGAGGCTTTTTTCCACGCCCACTACCACGAAGAGGCCCAGTCCGATGCTGTCGAACAGGAAGAAGGTGTTGTTGAGGCGGATCAACTGGTTGTGGAAGATGATGACAAAGAGCAATGCAAGCAGGGTAGCCCAGAGATAAACAGCATTCTCCATCCAGAATGGGGTGACGTTGATGAAGAGGTCGCGAAGCGTGCCACCTCCGATGGCGGTGACGAAGCCGACAACAAATGCGCCAAAAAGGTCAAACTTCTTGGCTGAGGCGAGCCGGATGCCACTAATGGCAAAGGCAAAAGTGCCGAGGAACTCAATGACCTCTACAAACTCAACAGTTAAATCCATAAACCAGGTTTCATCTTATTGAAAAGAGTGGGTTGTTGTCTATTCAACGTTACTTCGTCGGCCTAGACAATCATGCCGCTGCCCAGGCAGAGATTGCTGTCGCGGTCGTAGACTACCCCAAACTGACCGGCGGCAATGCCCTGCACCGACTCATCCGACTGGATCCGGTAGAGATCGCCGATGCGACTGATCTTGCCCCTGGTGAACTCGGGTGTATGCCGTATCTTGAAGGTGATCTCCTTCTCATCGCCGAACTCACCCCAGATATCCCTGGTGATGAAGTCAAAACCCTGCAGGTTGATCACATCGCCATACTGGTGACGGGTGTCATATCCCTTCGAGACATAGACGATGTTGCGGTTCACATCCTTCCTGATCACGAACCAGGGACCACCACTCAGTCCCAGTCCTTTTCGCTGTCCAATGGTATGGAACCAGTAGCCCTGGTGCTTACCCAGTATGTTGCCTGTCTCATGTTCCACAATCAGGCCCTCCTTCCTGCCGAGGTATCGCTCAATGAAGTCATTGTAGTTTACCTTCCCCAGGAAGCAGATACCCTGACTGTCCTTGCGCTGTGCCGAGGGTAGCTTGTGCTTCGCGGCGAGATCACGCACCTCCGACTTGAGCAGGTCGCCTATCGGGAACAGCAGCCGGGAGACCTGCAGGTAGCTGATCTGACCCAGAAAATAGGTCTGGTCCTTCACCCTGTCCTTCGCAGTGGAGAGCCAGGTGAGTCCCTCTTTCTCAGTAGTGGTCGCGTAGTGTCCCGTAGCAATCCGGTCGAACTGGTGCCCCCACTTCTGTTCGAAGACGCCGAACTTGATCAGTTTGTTGCACATCATGTCGGGATTGGGTGTCAATCCCCGCTTCACCGAATCGATGGTGTATTGTACCACGCTGTCCCAGTACTCCTCATGCAATGAGACGATCTCCATTCTGCAGCCATACTTCTTCGCGATAAAGGTGACAATCTCGATGTCTTCTTCCGAGGGACAATCGATGTATCCATCCTTGTCCTCCATGCCTATCTTGATGTAGTAGATTACCGGGTCGTGACCCATCTCCTTCAGGCGGTGTACCACCACCGAGCTGTCCACTCCTCCGGAAACCAAAGCAGCTATCTCCATTGTTTGTTGGTTTTGAACTGCAAAGGTACAAATAAGAATCGAAATACGTGATCGCTGTTTATCATGGCAATCCCCATCTTTTATGGTGTAAAATAATTGAAACAAAAAAAATAGTATTACCTTTACAACTTCGGAGTAGACTGCTTTGCTGCATCTGACTGCCGAGAAAAGAGATGGTTTTATCCGGGTGCGGATAAGCCTCCACCATTCCCGAAGCTGATTCGGGTCCCGAGAGATAAAGAAAAAAAACGATATAAATGACTTACAGATGGAATTATTCAACCCTGTCACACGACCAAAAAGATATAACAAATGAATTAGCGAAAGAAATCGATTTGCATCCCGTTCTAGTTGAACTGCTGGTGAACAAGGGAATAGAAAGTGCGGAAGAGGCAGACAAGTATCTGCATCCAAGATTGGAAGATATGCACGACCCTTTTCTCCTGCCTGACATGGATAAAGCGATTCGTCGCATCGAGAAGGCACTGGGCAACAAGGAGCGGATCCTGATCTACGGGGATTACGATGTAGACGGTACAACAGCTGTTTCACTGGTATACAAGTTCTTTCGGGGGATCACCAGCAACATTGATTATTATATTCCGGACCGGTACGATGAAGGGTATGGCATTTCGTTTCAAGGAATCGACTATGCCGTGAAAACGGGTGTAACGCTCATTATCTCTCTCGATTGCGGCATCAAGGCGGTGAGCAAGGTCGCCTATGCCAGGGAACATGGCATTGATTTTATTATTTGTGACCACCACATGCCTGACGCAACGCTGCCGGATGCAGTGGCAGTGGTCGACGCCAAACGGCTCGACTCGGTATATCCCTACGATGAGCTCTCAGGCTGCGGTGTAGGATTCAAGCTGGTGCAGGCTTTCTCACAACGCAATGGCTATCCTTTCTCTGATATCGAGCCGCTACTCGATCTGGTAGCGGTGAGCATCGCTTCTGATATCGTACCGCTCACCGGTGAGAACCGGATCATGATCCACTATGGGCTGAAACAGCTCAACTCCAATCCCAGCTTTGGTCTGAGAGGTATCATTGAGATCTGTGGCCTGAATCGCAAGCAGATCACCGTGAATGACATCGTCTTCAAGATCGGTCCCCGCATCAATGCCTCCGGCAGGATGATGAACGGGAAAGAGGCCGTAGACCTGATGCTGGCGGGTGACATGACCGCGGCGCGGGAAAAAAGCAAGCACATCGACAAGTACAACGAGGATCGACGTGAACTGGACAAACGGATCACCGATGAAGCGATCGGTTACATCGACAACCACATCGACATCGAGAACCAGAAGAGCATCGTGCTCTACGACGAAACCTGGC
The DNA here is from genome assembly GCA_023399295.1 of Bacteroidota bacterium. Taxonomy (GTDB): domain Bacteria; phylum Bacteroidota; class Bacteroidia; order Bacteroidales; family Dysgonomonadaceae; genus Proteiniphilum. The sequence continues at coordinate 17,087 of JAEWQF010000064.1, read as the reverse complement.
ACAAGGGGATCGTTGGGATCGTGGCTTCCCGTCTTACGGAGAAGTATTACCGACCGGCCGTGGTACTGACAAAGTCGAACGGCATGATCTCCGGCTCGGCACGTTCGGTACCCGGTTATGATGTCTACAAGGCAATCGAGTCGTGCCGTGATATCCTGGAGAACTTTGGAGGTCATATGTATGCCGCAGGATTGACACTGCGGGAGGAACATCTGCAGGAGTTTACCGATCGGTTCAACAGCCTCTCTTTCGATGGCATCGAAGCAGGAATGATGTTGCCCCAGATAACGGTCGATGCGGAGATCTCACTGTCGCAGATCACACCAAAATTCATTGAAGGTCTCAAGTTGTTCAGTCCATTTGGTCCCGAGAACGAGAATCCGTTTTTTCTCTCACGCAACGTCTACGACTCGGGTAACAGCAAGCTGGTGGGCAAAGGGTTCCGCCACATCAAGCTGGAACTGAAAGACAAGACAAGGGAGATCCCCATGCCGGGCATTGCTTTTTGTCAACAGGATTTCTTCCAGAAGATCAAAGCGGGCGAACCGGTGGATATCTGCTACACCATCGAGGAGAACACACACGGTAGCCGCTCATTCACACAGTTGATGATCAAGGATATACGAGGGCAATAAAGAGAATCGTTTGCGTATGCAACCGGAATTTTTTCGCCAGATATTACGTGACTATTGGGGGTTTGACTCTTTTCGTCACCTGCAAGAGGAGATTATTCAGTCGGTATGGGAGGGTCGTGATACCCTGGGGCTGATGCCCACGGGTGGCGGCAAGTCGCTCACCTTCCAGGTGCCGGTGATGGCAATGAAAGGGATCTGTCTGGTTGTCACACCGCTGATCGCATTGATGAAGGATCAGGTGGACAACCTGCGCGAGCGGGGCATCAAGGCGGCAGCAGTCCACTCCGGCATGTCGCGCGATGAGATCATCACCACGCTTGAGAACTGTATCTTTGGCGGCTACAAGTTCCTGTACGTCTCCCCCGAACGACTCTCTTCCGACCTATTCATCGCCAAGCTCCAAGCCATGGATGTATGCCTGCTGGTGGTTGATGAGTCGCACTGTATCTCGCAGTGGGGGTATGATTTCCGCCCCTCCTACCTTAAAATTTACGATATCCGGCGATTATTGGACGATGTGCCAATGCTGGCGCTGACAGCTACAGCTACCCGCGAGGTGGTAGATGACATTCAGGAGAAGCTGCACTTCAGGGAGAAAAACGTGTTCCGTGCCAGCTTCCTGCGTGACAACCTGTCGTATGTAGTGCGTACCGCCGACAACAAGATTGAAGAGCTGACACACATCCTGCGTACGGTACCTGGTAGCGGCATCGTTTACGTACGCAGCCGCCAGCAAACCAAAGAGATTGCCCACACCCTGCGAGACGGGGGTGTTTCCGCCGATTACTTCCATGCAGGCATCTCCCATGAAGAGAAGATACGCAAGCAGCAAAACTGGAAGAATGGTACCTGTAGGGTGATTGTTGCCACAAATGCTTTTGGGATGGGCATCGATAAAGCAGATGTGCGGACGGTGGTACACATGGATCTGCCCAACTCACCCGAAGAATATTTCCAGGAGGCGGGACGTGCCGGCCGCGATGGTGAGCGCTCCTATGCCGTGATTCTCTATTCGAAGACAGACAGCGTCAAACTGCGCAAGCGCATCAGCGACGCCTTTCCCTCGAGGGAGGTCATTGTCCGTGTATACGAGGCATTGGGCAACTATTACCAGGTTGCCGTGGGTTCCGGTTATGGCAATGTCTTTGACTTTAGCCTTCACGAGTTCTGTATCCCCTTCAAATTCTCATTTCTGCAGGCACATCACGCACTGAAAATACTGGAACTGGCCGGTTACATTGAATATACGGAGGAGATCGACCTGCGATCACGGATTCGTTTTCTGATCTACCGCGACGAGATGTATGGCTTACAGCTCGACAGGGAAAAGGAGGAACTGTTGCATGTTCTTCTTCGCAACTACACCGGTCTTTTTTCTGATGATGTGTACATCGATGAGTCGTTGTTGGCAGCCAGGACCGGGAAAAGCAGGCAGGCGGTGTGCGAGATGTTGATAGCCCTCTCCCGCATGCGCTACATCCGTTACATCCCGCAGAAAAAGACTCCTTTCGTTGTTTTCACCACTTCACGCGAAGAGACTCGCTTCGTGTCGATCTCCCGCCAGGTATTTGAAGAGCGGAAGAAGCGGTTTGAAAAAAGGATCAACGCCATGATTCATTATGTGGAGGAACAGGAGGTATGTCGCAACAGGATGCTGCTGCTCTATTTCGGCGAAGATGAACCGAAGGATTGCGGTCAGTGCGACGTCTGCCGCAGAAAAAATGAAACGGGAGTGACCAATTATGCATTCAGGATGTTGCGTGAGAAAATTCTCGGGATGTTGAAAATGGAGCCGCTCTTCAGATTGAACCACCTTGTCGACCGGATAGCTGATCAGGAGAATGGCGCTGAGAGAGTGATCAGGGTGATCCGTTTCATGGTTGATGCGGGCGAACTATTGTTGCACGACGACCACATCACGCTTGCCGATAGTCAATAGATGGATAGTGGCCTTCTGCCTGTAGTGGGGGAGTAATCATAAAAAACACCCGCATTTAGGCAATGCGGGTGTTTGATGTGACCCCGACAGGATTCAAACCTGTAACCTTCTGATCCGTAGTCAGATGCTCTATTCAGTTAAGCTACGGGGCCCTCATTTGTGGGTGCAAAGATACATCATTTTTGGAGATTGACAAAAAGTAGGAGATTATTTTTTTCTGACGCGCACCACTTCTTCCTGAGCCAGAAGCCAAGATCATTGATAAGTAGCCAGGTAGCTTCTGGGTGTCACCCCTTTTTATTCGCATCGGATCACTATAAAAAGCGTCTATTTTCTTTGTTAATAAACTGAATTATTGTAACTTTGCAGTCCGATTATTAGTTTTTATCAATTAATAGTTTGATTTATAGCCTCTTATTTGCCTATTGATGTCCCTTAGCAAGACAAAAATTCGGAGCAGGATAAGTCAAATTTGCATTTATTTACGAATTAAAAATCTAACAACACAGTGGACACACTAAGTTATAAAACGATTTCTGTCAACAAGGTAACGGCACAGAAAGAATGGGTTGAGATTGATGCTGCCGGACAGCCCCTGGGTCGTCTTTGTTCAAAGGTAGCCAAGCTCCTGAGAGGAAAATACAAAGCCAGCTTCACACCGCATGTCGATTGCGGAGACAATGTGATCATCCTGAATGCCGACAAGGTAACACTGTCGGGCAACAAGTGGAACGACCGGATCTACTACCGCTACTCAGGGTATCCCGGAGGTCAGCGTGAGTTTACCCCTGCCGAACTGATGGCCAAGAGCCCGGAGAAGCTTTTCCGCAAGGTAGTGAAGGGGATGTTGCCGAAGAACAAGTTGGGTGATGCCATTCTGCTGAACATGTTTGTTTATGCAGGTACCGAGCATCCTCATCAGGCGCAGAAGCCCAAAAAACTGGATATTAATACGCTAAAATAACAGAGATGGAAGCAGTAAATGCAATAGGAAGACGCAAAGCAGCAGTAGCCCGTGTGTATCTGACCGAGGGCAGCGGCAAAATTGTGATCAATAAACGCGATCTGGAAAATTATTTCCCCTCTTCTATCCTTCAGTTCGTGGTGAAACAGCCATTGAATACGCTGAATGTATTGGATAAATACGATATCCGTATCAACCTCGACGGCGGTGGTTACAAGGGACAGTCGGAGGCAGCCCGTCTGGGTATTGCCCGTGCCCTGGTAAAGATCAACGCGGAAGACAAGCCGGCACTGAGAGCAGAAGGATTCATGACCCGTGACCCGCGCGTTGTGGAACGCAAGAAGCCGGGACAGCCCAAGGCGAGAAAGAGATTCCAGTTCTCCAAACGTTAATCTTATTGGGATCAGCGCTGCTGTCACCTTGTGTGGACGGGCAGGCTGATCAACCGATAGGGTTGCCTTGCCGGCACCAACGTTTAGTATCTAAATCGCAAGGACATTATCCTGCTTCTGGCCAATGCCTACAAGGATCATTTACCTTGCGGTTCGATTTGGAAAAAGAAAGTAAACGAATTATTCAACAAACAAAACATGGCAAAATTAGAATTTGACCAATTACTGGAGACCGGAGCACACTTCGGTCACCTCAAAAGAAAATGGAATCCTGCGATGGCTCCCTACATCTTCATGGAGCGCAATGGCATTCACATCATCGATCTATACAAGACAATCGCGAAAGCCGAGGAGGCTGCTGCTGCCCTGAGACAGATCGCCAAATCAGGAAAGAAAATCCTGTTCGTGGCCACCAAGAAACAGGCCAAGCCTGTGGTGGAAGAGAAAGCACAGAGCATCAACATGCCCTATGTGATTGAACGGTGGCCCGGTGGCATGCTGACAAACTTCCCCACCATCCGGAAGGCGGTAAAAAAAATGAGCAACATCGACAAGATGATCAAGGATGGCACCTTCGACACCCTCTCCAAGCGTGAGAAGTTGCAGGTAACCCGCCAACGTGCCAAACTGGAGAAGAACCTCGGTTCCATCCAGGATCTGACCCGTCTTCCCTCAGCCATTTTTGTGGTGGATGTGATGAAGGAGCAAATCGCTGTAAAGGAAGCTGAACGACTCGGCATCCCCGTTTTCGGTATCGTTGACACCAACTCCGATCCCTCAAATATTGATTTTGTGATACCTGCCAACGACGATGCCTCAAAAGCTGTTGACATGATCCTGGGATTCATCTGCAATGAGATCAAGGAGGGACTTGATGAGCGCAAGGTAGAGAAGGCTGATGCCGCCGCTGCCGATGAACAGGATGATGAAACCGCTCCCCAGCGTCGCGAGCGCAAATCGAAAGCAGCCAGGAAAGAACGGGTGAAGAAAGAGGATACCGAAGCAATGAAAGCAGCTGTGGTGAGCAAGTACACCAAAGATGCCGAGGTGGACGAATAAACAAAACAAAAAGAAACATAAGAATATGGCAGTAACAATGGCAGATATCCAGCATTTGCGCAAGATGACCGGTGCGGGGATGATGGATTGTAAAAATGCACTGAACGAGTCAGATGGTGACTTCGACAAAGCGATGGAGATCATCCGCAAAAAAGGTCAGGCGGTAGCCGCCAAGCGGGAAGACCGTGATGCTTCTGAAGGATGTGTGCTCGCAGCTGCAGAAGGTAACTTCGCAGCGGTAGTGGCACTGCAGTGCGAGACCGACTTTGTGGCAAAGAACGAAGAGTTTGTCGCGCTCACCAAGAAGATCCTTGATGCCGCGATTGCACACAAGCCTGAGACACTCGACGACCTGTTGGCACTGAACCTTACCAACGGTACGGTAGCACAACTGATCACCGACAAGATCGGCGCCACCGGTGAAAAGATGCAACTGGGATACTATGAGCATCTCACCGCGCCACATGTGGTCTCTTACATCCACATGGGAAACAAACTGGCTACGATTGTAGGTTTCAACAAGACAGTTGCCGACGAGCAGGTAGCCCGCGACATTGCCATGCAGGTGGCCGCCATGAATCCCATCGCAGTCACACCGGAAGGTATCTCTGATGAGGTGAAAGCGAAAGAGCTGGAAATCGCTCGTGAGAAAGCACGCGAATCAGGGAAGCCCGAGAATCTCCTCGACAGGATCGCTGAGGGAGCTCTGCAGAAGTTCTACAAGGAGTCAACCCTTCTTCAGCAGGAGTATGTGAAAGATGGCAAGAAGAGCATTGAGCAGTTTCTGAAAGAGAGTGACAAAGAGCTCTCCGTGACCATGTTCAAGCGCGTTACATTGAACGTCTGATCTGCTGGGTATCGCAACAATAACATGTAAGCGCCTCGGGGAATCCTCCCTGGGGCGTTTTTTTTGCTCATTACGGGAGGGTTATCCGGTGGTCCAGGTGAGGATGTAGTGCGGATGGACCTCATAGTAGATTCTATGCGGGCGGGGGGTGTTGGAACGACTCTCAGTGGCCTGCATCGTACCCTTGAGTGCGGGTGTGAAGGGAGCGATATGCAGATGTTCTCTGAAGTCGATACCCTGCAGCCCGATCAGTTTAAAAAGACTCTCTTTGGCAGACCAGTGGAGCAACTGGTGCAGCGTCTTCTGTTTCGGGTCTATGTATTCGTTTTCGGCGATGAACTTATTGGCGATGCGTGATACCCTCTCGGTGCGGGTCTCGATGTCGATGCCCACAGGCACCTTCGGATGAAGCAGGATGGCCACATATTCGCGCGTATGGGAGATGCTGATATAGGGTCCCCCCTCTTCCAGATAGGGGCTGCCGTCATGCCGGTAGTGAATGATCTTCTCTTCTCCCAACAGATGAAAAAGCATCACCCGTGTGGAAAGCCATTCAAGGGAGCGTCTTTCGGAACGAATGCTCTCCAGGGTTCGATGGGCTTCGCTGCGCAGTGCTGCCGGTAAGAGTGTCAGCAGTTCATCGCGCGACTCACTCATTCGCCAGGTGCCCAGTAGTGCCCCTGCATGCATCTGTTCTTTTCTGATCAGCATTTTCTGTTCAGTGTTGGGTGATTGGCTGAAGATTGTTTATACATTCTTCTCCCCGACAGGTGGGATGTACCGTACCATTGTGATCCGTTTCTTGCTCATCTCCTCCGCAACAAAATGATGGTTGCGATAGGTGAAGCTCTCTTTTCGTTTGGGAAAATCACCTTTCAGTTCCAATAGAAGACCGGCAAGCGTGTTGGCCTCCTCCAGCATGGTCTCAAAATCTTTCTCCGGAAGACCGGTAAGGCGGATGAATTCCTCCAGTGGTGTCTCTCCTTCAAACAGATACGAACCATCGGGGGTCATGGAAAAGAACGGCTGCTCTTCATCATACTCGTCGCTGATATCGCCCACAATCTCTTCCAGGATATCCTCCATGGTGACCAGACCGGCGGTGCCTCCATACTCATCCACCACGATGGCCATATGGTTCTTGTGGGCCCGAAACTCCTCCAGCAGGTCATCGATCCGTTTGGTTGTTGGCACGAAGTAGGCGGGACGGATGAGTGATTGCCATTTGAAGTTGCCTGTCTTGCTGAGATGCGGCAACAGGTCCTTCACATACAGGACCCCTTTGATGGTGTCAGGGTTCTCTTCATAAACCGGGATGCGTGAAAAACCGGCTTCCACGATGAAGTGTATCACCTCCCGGAAGGGGGTGTGTATCTCGAGTGCCACCATGTTGGTGCGGGTGACAGCGATGTCGCCTGCCATCTTGTCGCGGAAACGGATGATGCCTTCCAACAGCTCCTTCTCCTGGTCACCCCTGGCTGATTCAGCGGTGATTCCGAGAGCCTTGGAGAGCTCGTCAACCGAAATCTCATGCCTGTTTTGTGCCCGGGAAGGAATCGGGGAGGATCCCATTCTCACCAGCATGCCCGACAGTGGTGCCATCAACCGGTCGATCCAGCCGATGAGCAGCGCATTTCTTTCTGCGAAACGAAGTGGTAGGTGTGATGCGGCCGTTCTGGGTATGAAATAGGTGAAGAGGAGAATCACGGCAAGGGCAGATGCTGCGCGGATGAGCAATATTTCGCCATTGCTGGCTGCAAAGGATGTCTTGTCCCATGGCCAGACAACGATGAGCAGCGCGATGATGAGGTTGAGCAGGTGATTCGTCAGGGTGATGGAGGTGAGTACCTGCTCCGCTCTGCCTAACAACTTTGATAGGCGAATCTTAGCCGGTTGAAGCGACGTGTGCAACTCCTCTGCATCGTGTGTGCTGATTCGTTGAAAAGCGCTTTCGAAGGTTGAAATAAGTGCATTGAAGCCGATCAGCAACAACAACAGGGTGTAGACAAACAGTTGGGAAGCTGCCGGGTGAATGACCTGGAGCTGGATTAATAGAGACGATAAAGGGTCGGGGTCCAATTGACAAATGTTTTGATGAAAGAGGAGAATGAATTCACTGTTTTCTCATCTGGTGAATCGGTGAAATCATTCTCCTGCAAAAATACGATCATTTATTTAAAACGGCAAATCATCCTCATCCGTCTGATTGTTGGGAATGTCAGGGGCATCATGATTCTCTTGGGAATCACGTCCGGTCCCGTTCCCGCCGCTTTCTCTTCCTTGTTCGTCTGATTTGCGGCTCAGCAACTCCAGGCTATCCGCAACCACCTCGGTGACATACCTTTTTACTCCATTCTGGTCGTCATATGACCGTGAACGGATCTTTCCTTCCACATAGACCAACGTGCCCTTTTTGACGAATCTTTCAGCAATCTGGGCCAATCCTCTCCAGCAAACAACGTTGTGCCATTCAGTACGTTCCGGAACCTGTGTCCCTCCTGCAGTGGTATAGCCTCTATCACTGGTTGCCAGTGTAAAATTGGCTTTAGCCACGTCATTGTCAAAATACTTCATCTCGGGATCGCGTCCCACATTTCCAATCAGAATCACTTTGTTTACCGACATAACTGAGCTTTTTTTGGGTTAAAGAATAGTGTTACGCTACCCAGCAAATTTACTGAATTTTTTAAAACTGACAATGACAATTCTTCAAATTGTTTCGAGGTACTTATGGGTAAGTCGTGAAACAGGATAGGTGTGAAGCTCCTGATGGGCTGTGATGCGGAGTTGTCCGGGAGGTGTGAACGTGAGATTGTCCGGAATCTCAACCCGGTAAAAACGGGTCTGTATCAGCTGATGTGTCAGCTGGTGACGGAATGCATGTGATGGGTTGATCCGCAGTTCCGGCAGGTCGGAAAACAGCTTCATGAATGCATCTGTCTGTTGCAGTTGCATCAAATCGGCGGGCTGAGCTGTTTCAATCAGTGGGAACTCGTAGAGGTTCTGCCAGATCCCCGGTTGTTCTCTTTTCTGCAGATAGGTGTGGTTGCCGTGCAAGATGTGAAAATAATGGAAGTAGCGGTTGCGAATCAGTGTCTTCCGGGCTTTGACCGGATAGTTGGCGACGGTACCGTTGCTGTGGGCCATGCAGCTATCGCGCAATACGCATTCGTTGCAGGCGGGTTGCAAAGGGGTGCAGATCAGCGCTCCGAAGTCCATGATGGCCTGGTTGTACCCGCTGGGATCCTCAACCGGCAGGAGAGAGTCTGCCACCTCTGCGATCAGCTTTTTCCCGGGGGCTGTGTCAATTGCTGTATCAATGGCAAAGAGACGTGTCAGCACACGGTATACATTGCCATCGATCACGGCATGAGGCAGGCCATACGCAATCGATGCCACTGCCGCCGCTGTATATTGGCCCACCCCTTTGAGTGCGATCAATCCGGAATAAGCGGAAGGCAAGGAGCCGTTGTGCTGGCTCACGATCTGGCGGGCAGCCTGGTGCAGGTTGCGTGCCCGCGAGTAGTATCCGAGACCCTGCCATACCTTCAACACCTCTTCTTCAGTTGCAGCAGCCAGCGTCACTACATCGGGGAACCGCTCCGTAAAGCGGAGGTAATAACCAATCCCCTGGTCGATCCGTGTCTGCTGAAGAATCACCTCCGAGATCCAGATGCGGTAGGGGTCATTGGTTTCACGCCAGGGTAACACTCTTTTGTGCTGACGATACCAATGCATGATGCGGATCGTGATGGGGTGATGCTGCACGTGGCTCCTGAATTCTTTTTCCATTGTGCTGCAAAACTAATTGAAAAAGTGCAAATTTTGGGAAAAGAGCGAAAAAAGATAAAAATTAGCAACAATAATTTTCCACGTTGAAAAAAAAGCTATATATTTGCAATCCAAAATTTTACTAATTAACAAATGCTATTATTATTAATATTTTAAAATATAAATAAAATGACCAAGGCAGACATTGTGAATGAAATTGCAAAAAACACCGGCGTAGACAAGGCATCGGTATTGGCAACAGTTGAATCTTTTATGGAAGTGGTGAAAGATTCATTGGCAAAAAGCGAAAATGTTTATTTGAGAGGATTCGGCAGCTTCATTGTGAAGAAAAGAGCACAAAAGACCGCACGCAACATCTCGAAGAATACCACCATCATCATTCCCGAGCATAATATTCCTGCATTCAAGCCTGCCAAAACATTTGTTGCACAGGTAAAGGAAACAAAATAATTAATTTATAAAGGAGATACGAACATGCCAAGCGGAAAAAAAAGAAAAAGGCATAAGATGTCAGTTCACAAGCGTAAAAAAAGACTCAGAAAAAACAGGCATAAGAAGAAAAAATAAGCCGAAGATTTTTTTTACACCACAATACAGGAACAAACTTAAAAAAAACCATCCGGAAATTAAGTTTGTTCTTTGTGTTTTTGACAGGGAAGTGGTTCTGGCGTGAACCTCCTATCTGTTGTGAAGACAGAAGCCCGAAACATTATGTAATCATTTAAAAAACAGAAAAATTGTGACAAGCGAACTTGTGGTCGATGTACAACCGAAAGAGATTACCATTGCTGTTCTGGAAGACAAGAAATTGGTAGAATTGCAACAGGAAAGCCTGGAAGGCTCTTTTGCGGTTGGGAACATTTACCTGGGCAAAGTGAAAAAACTGATGCCCGCCCTCAACGCTGCATTTGTGAATGTGGGACACAAAAAGGACGCTTTTCTTCACTATTTGGATTTAGGGGTTGAATTCAACACAATTCTGGATTTCCAGAAGATGGTTGAAGACAAGAAAAAAATTCCACAGCTTCAGAAGATGAAGCTGAAACCCGATATCGAAAAGGAAGGATCCATCTCGGACATCCTGAAGGTAGGGCAGGAGATATTGGTTCAGATAGCCAAAGAGCCGATCTCCACCAAAGGGCCCCGTCTGACGGCCGAGATCTCGTTTGCGGGTCGGTTTATGGTGTTGATTCCATTTATTGACCGTGTATCGGTATCGCAGAAGATCAAATCGCGCGAAGAGCGCGCCCGGCTACGACAGCTCATCCAGAGCATCAAACCCAAGAACTACGGTGTCATCATCCGAACAAACGCCGAAGGAAAAAAGGTTGCTGACCTCGATGCTGAGCTCAAATTGCTGGTGAAACGATGGGAAGATAATATCGGCAAGATCATGAAAGCCAAATCCCCCACCCTCATCTATGAGGAGACGGGACGAACGGTGGCTCTGTTGCGTGATATCTTCAGTCCCTCATTTGAACAGATTCACGTCAACGAAAGGGATGTGAGTCGACAGATCGCCGAATATGTGAGCATCATCGCACCGGAACGAAAGAAAGTGGTCACCGAGTATACCGGTTCATTGCCCATCTTAGACAACTTCGGCATCACCAAGCAGATCAAATCGCTCTTTGGTAAAACAGTTACGTTCAAGAACGGTGCCTATCTCATCATTGAGCATACCGAGGCCCTGCATGTAATCGATGTGAACAGCGGAAACCGCAACAAATCGAAACTGGGTCAGGAAGAGAGTGCTTATGAAGTGAACCTGGCTGCCGCCGAGGAGATAGCCCGACAGTTACGGCTACGTGATATGGGCGGCATCATTGTGATCGACTTCATCGACATGAGCAAAGGTGAGTATCGCAACAAGCTGCTTGCCCGTATGCAGGAGTTGATGGCAAGTGACCGTGCCAGGCACAACATTTTACCATTGAGTAAGTTCGGATTGATGCAGATCACGCGTCAGCGTGTGCGTCCCGAAATGGAAGTTACCACAAGCGAAGAATGCCCCACTTGCTTTGGTAAAGGAAAGATCAAATCATCGATACTTTTCACCGACACGTTGGAAGGAAAGATCGATTACCTGGTCAACAAATTAAAAGTGAAGAAATTCAGTCTGCACATTCACCCTTATGTTGCAGCATATGTCCATCAGGGTTTATTTTCGTTGAAGTTTAAATGGAAGAAGAAATTCAATGTAGGAATGAAAGTGATCCCGGATCAGAAGCTGGGATTCCTGCAGTATGTCTTCTACGACAAGGACGGAAACGAGATAGACCTGAAGGAAGAGATTGAAATGAAATAATCAGTTGTCCGGTGAGTAACCGGCTGATAGATGGTAAAGAACCGGTGTTGCCTCAGTGCGATACCGGTTTTTTTTGTGCCTTGTCACATCGGATCGGCATCATAACTGATTGTCACGTATCGGTAGTCGTTGATGGCATGGATCGATTGTTCCGCCCGGGTGAGGAGTTGCCGTACCTGCTGGGGTGAGAAACCTGTTTCCAGTTTCAGCAGGATCTCCCGCAAGTGTTGTCGCTTAACCCGAGCTACCAGAGGCCGGCCGGGGCCCAGAACCCGCTCTTTCAATTCTCTTTTGAGCAGCGTTGCCAGCTGGCTGGTGGCAGCCTCTGTTAAACTCTCCTGCCTGTGTTTCACTGTGATGCGGATAAGTCTCGTGTAGGGGGGATAGCCAAACTTTTTCCGCTCTGCCAGCTCCTCGCTGAAGAAGCCGGCAAAGTCGTGGTGGATCACATGACGGTAGATTGATTGCGCCGGATCGGCAGTCTGTATCAGCACCGTCCCCTGTCCATTTTTACGTCCCGAGCGGCCGGCTGCCTGGGTCATCAGTTGAAAACCGCGTTCGTGCGACCGGAAATCGGGGTGGTTGATGAGTGAATCTGCTGCCACGATCCCCACCACCTTCACATGATCGAAATCGAGACCCTTGGAGAGCATCTGAGTGCCTACCAATACATCAATCTTTTTCTCCTGAAAAGCATGGATCAGTCTCTCATAGGCATTCCTTCCACGAGTGGTGTCGGCATCCATTCGAGCGACGTGACAATTGGGAAAGAGATGCTGCACCTCCTCCTCCAACTGTTCAGTACCCAGCCCGTATGGTTCGAGTTGTGTTGCATCGCATGCCGGACATGCCGTGGGTACGGAATATGATCGGTTGCAGAAGTGGCATACCAGTCGCTGCGGATGCTTGTGCAGGGTGAGTGACACATCACACTGGTGGCACCGGGGAGTCCAGGCACATTCCTTACATTCCAGTAGGGGTGCAAAACCGCGCCGATTGCGGAAGAGAATCACCTGTTCGCCATGCTCCAGGGCAGCGCTCATTTCATCGACCAGCAGGGGGCTGAGGATCGATTTCATCTTTTTCCTTTTTCGCAACTCCCGGGTGTTCACCAGTTGGATGAGGGGCATCTTCATGCCGTTGAAACGTTCGGTAAGAGACACCAGTCCATATTTTCCCGTAACGCAATTGTAGTATGTCTCCACCGAGGGGGTTGCCGAGCCGAGAATTGTTTTTGCCCCATTGAGATGAGCCAGCATGATTGCTGTGTCGCGCGCGTGATAACGGGGTGCAGGATCCTGTTGTTTGTAACTGGTCTCATGTTCCTCATCCACGATCACAAGCCCCAACGCACGGTAGGGGAGGAACAGCGCTGAGCGGGCGCCCACGATGATCTCATAAGGTTTGTCTGACAGCATCTTCTGCCATATCTCGGTACGTTCGCTCTCGCCGATCGCGGAATGGTAGATGCCCAGCTTGTTGCCGAAGACATCTCTAAGGCGTTGTGTGAGCTGGGTGGTGAGTGCGATCTCGGGAAGCAGGTAGAGGTTCTGTTTCCCCTGTTTCAGGGTATTTTCAATCAGGTGGATGTAGATCTCTGTCTTACCTCCCGAAGTGACGCCATGGAGCAGTGCCGTCTCCTTTTCGGTGAAGATCTTTTCCACCTCTGTCAGTGCCTGTTGTTGCTGTTCACTCAGCTGAAAGGGTGCCCGCAGCGTTCCAGTAATGCTGGACAAACGACTTTGCTGCACGCTGTGCACAGTCACGATCCCCTTGTCGGTCAGTCCTTTCAGGAGGGCGGGGCTGCAACCGGGTAGTGCGATGAGCTCTCGCCTGCTGATCATCTCCCGTTTCGAATCTGTCAGCAAGGTACGAATCAACGTCAGCAGCGCTGCCTGTTTCTTGGCTCTTGCGAGCAGATGATCAGCCATTGCGGCATCAATTTCCCGATTCAACCGGTAAAAGAGTTCCTCTTTCGGTTGATAGCGATTGGTGAGATCCTCCGGCTTCATCAACGTGGGGAGTGCTGCCTTGCATACATCTCCCAAGGGGCAGATGTAATAATAGGCGATCCACTCCCACAGCTTCAGTTGCTGTGGGGTGACCACCGGCTGCTCATCGGGGAGGGAGTGGAGCGCCCTGATGTCTATCCCTTCTATTGGCTGATTGTGGATGCGTGCAACGATGCCGGTGTAATGCTTCTGTTTGCCGAAGGGTACCACTGCCCGTTGTCCCACCACCGTTCGCTGCAGCATCTCTGACGGCACGGAGTAGGTGAACATTCCGGGCAGGGGTAGTGGCAGGATCACATCCACGAACATGGTTCAGAAATAGAGTGCGGCAGTGATGCTCCAGGTTTCCGACTTGCCATTCAGCGGATCCTCCCAGTTGGGGCGCTCCAGCGCGTAATTGTCGGTAAGTTGTACACGATAGTTGACCCCTACCTGCAGCATCCTGAACAGTTCCAGGCCCAACCCGAAATTGGCTCCTGCCTGAAACTCCTTTGCCTTGATGTCATCCTGGATGTCACCCATATTCAACCCATCGCCTGAGATCAGATAACCCGCATAGGGTCCTGCTACAGCGTACATCCGCAACGGAAGCATGCCAAGTCCGAATTTGAGCTTCGCATTGAGGGGGAGATAGAGGTAACGGTTCGAAACCTCGTTCGATGGTGCAGCCTCACCGTCGGTAAGGTTGGAGACGGTCATGCGGTTGTCGTTGTAAAGGAGGGCTGTCTCAATGCCGAAATCAACAACAACAAAAGGAAACATCGCCTCCAGTGAAGGACCGATGCTGTATGAGGTCATGTTCTCCACTTTCAGTGCTTCGCTGTTGAAACTGGGGTTGTTCAACCCAACATCAGCCTTCACCCCAAAGCGAATCTGCCCGAACAGTGAGCTGGTGAGCATGGAAGCCAGCAGGATAAAGAGGCTTCTGCGAATCATTTTCTTTGTTTTCATCGTCATTTGTGTTACAAGTATTACTCATTGAATTGTACTTCGCGCAGTACAAATATAGTCTTACGACAATGGTAAAACAAAAAATAAAACTGTTCGGTTGTTAAATAAACATTAAAAAGCTTGAAAGAAAAAGCGTTTCTACTTCCATGGCGGTAGCAGAAACGCTCTATGAGGTTGTGATCCTTCTTCTTAATCCTTGAACTTAGCCTTCAGGAACTCCCTGTTGAGGCGGGCGATGTTGCTGATGGAGATGTTCTTCGGACACTCCACCTCGCAGGCGCCGGTGTTGGTGCAATTGCCGAAGCCCAGCTCGTCCATCCTGGCCACCATCGACTTGGCACGGCGGGCTGCCTCTACCCTTCCCTGTGGCAGGAGGGCAAACTGGCTTACTTTGGCTGAGACGAAGAGCATGGCCGATCCATTCTTGCAGGCTGCCACACAGGCACCACAGCCGATACAGGCGGCAGCGTCCATGGCCATCTCGGCGTCATCGCGCGGGATGGGTATGGCATTGGCGTCGGGAATACCACCGGTGTTGACGGAGACATAGCCACCTGCCTGCATGATCTGATCGAAGGCGGTACGGTCCACCATCAGGTCCTTGATGATGGGGAAGCCGGCTGAGCGCCATGGCTCCACGGTGATGGTGTCGCCGTCGTTGAAACGGCGCATGTGGAGCTGGCAGGTGGTGATGCCGGTGTCGGGCCCATGCGGGTGGCCGTTGATATAAAGACTGCACATGCCACAGATACCCTCGCGGCAGTCGTGGTCGAACACCACCGGTTCCTTGCCCTCATTGATCAGCTGTTCGTTGAGGATGTCGAGCATTTCGAGGAACGAGCTTCCCTGAGAGATCTGCTCCAGTGCATAGGATTCAAAGTGTCCCTTCTCCTTTGGCCCGTTCTGGCGCCACACTTTCACTTTTATGTTGATATCTTTATCCATGATCGTTTGATTTTTATCGTTTACACTTGTTGGATCAACCGTTATGATTTGTAGTTACGCTGCTGACGTTCCACAAACTCATAATGGAGCGGTTCCTTGTACATCACCGGGTCTTTCTCCTCGCCATGGTATTCCCAGCAGGAGACATAGGCAAACAGGTCATCGTGGCGCAGTGCCTCTCCTTCGGGTGTCTGATGTTCAAGTCGGAAATGACCGCCGCACGACTCTTCACGGTCGAGTGCATCGTGTGCCATCAGTTCTCCTATCTCGATGAAGTCGGCCAGGCGCAGTGCTTTTTCCAGCTCCACGTTGAGCGTCTCCTTGTTGCCCGGGATACGCAGGTTGGTCCAGAAGTCCTTCTTCACCTCTTTCAGCTTCTCGATGGCCTTCCGCAACCCTTCGGCATCGCGGCCCATGCCAACGAAATCCCACATCACATGGCCCAGCTCCTTGTGGATGTGGTCCACCGAGTGCTTGCCCTTGATGTTTAGCAGACGTTCGATGCGTTGGTTGATCTCCTTCTCGGCCTGTGCAAACTCAGGCGCATCGGTCTTGAAGCGGGGTACGTTGATCTGGTCGGCCAGGTAATTCTGTATGGTGTAGGGGAGTACGAAGTAGCCGTCAGCCAGTCCCTGCATCAACGCAGAGGCACCCAGACGGTTGGCACCGTGGTCGGAGAAGTTGGCTTCACCGATGGCGAACAGCCCGGGAATGGTGGTCATCAACTCGTAGTCAACCCAGATGCCACCCATGGTGTAGTGGATGGCGGGGTAGATCATCATGGGAGTCTCGTAGGGATTGTCATCCACGATCTTCTCATACATCTGGAAGAGGTTGCCGTAGCGCGCTTCCACCACATCCCTGCCGAGACGTGCAATGGCGTCGGCAAAGTCAAGGTAGACAGCCAGACCGGTGTTGCCCACACCATAGCCGGCGTCGCACCGTTCCTTGGCGGCACGAGAGGCGACGTCACGCGGCACCAGGTTCCCGAAAGCGGGATAGCGGCGTTCCAGGTAGTAGTCGCGGTCTTCTTCCCTGATCTGTGTCGGTTTCAGCTTTCCTTCGCGGATAGCCTGTGCATCCTCCAGCTTCTTTGGAACCCAGATGCGGCCGTCATTGCGGAGCGATTCCGACATCAACGTCAGCTTCGACTGGAACTCACCATGCACCGGGATGCAGGTGGGGTGTATCTGTGCCATGCAGGGGTTGGCAAAATAGGCTCCTTTCTTGTAGCACTGCCATG
>JAEWQF010000060.1 GCA_023399295.1 Bacteroidota bacterium | reverse complement strand
CCTGCTGTCAACAGCAGGCGTCACCAGCGCTCATGACTTCGCGCTCCCTCATGCCACCGCCTTCGCTCCACTCGCGTCGGCTCGCGCCTCGTCACTCCGCAAGCAAAAACAGGTCGCTGCGCTCCCCCGTTTTTCCATTGCTCCGTTCCAGCTCAAGGCTGCATTTCCTGTTCGACCCAATCCAATCACATCCTGAAAACATTTTTCCATATTTAATTACCGAGCAAAGTGAAACCTTAGAACACACGTCGCTTCGCGACGTGTGTTTTCTTTTTTCGATCCAGCCACATTTGTATGATCCTTGTTCTCACAATTCCCGCTTGCAACAATTGAAACATAATAATTTGAAGAAATTGGCGGAAAAACTGTTCAGTTTTTCCGCCAATTCAATAATCATTTTTAATGAAAATCTTTCATCTCGTCCAGTGGAAAAACCCTACATTTGCTCCATGCAAAAGGAACTCACAACCCAGAAAATCGAACTCATTCATCCTGAAAGCTCTGAGCAAAAATATCCCTACATCGGGGATATACAGGCTGGGTTTCCCTCGCCGGCCGAAGATTTCTTCCACGATTACATCAGCCTGGACGAGCTGCTGATCGATCAAAAGGAGACCACATTCTTTGCTCGGGTGACCGGCAGTTCCATGAGCAACGATTTCAACGACGGTGATCTGCTCATCATCGACAAGAGCCTGGAGTGGGAGGAAAACAAAATCGCACTCTGCTTCATCAATGGTGAGTTCACCTTGAAACGGATCAAGGTGAAAGAGAATAAATGCTTCCTGCTCCCCTCGAACCAGGATTTTCCCCTCATCGAGGTCAACTACGAACAGGGTGTAACGATCTGGGGCATTGTCAAATATTCAATTCGCAAACACTGATGTACGCGCTGGTCGACTGCAATAACTTTTACGCCTCCTGCGAAAGGGTTTTCAACCCTTCGCTGAACGGCAAACCGATCGTTGTTCTCTCCAACAACGACGGTTGTGTCATTGCCCGTTCCAATGAAGCCAAAAGCCTCGGCATCCCCATGGGGGCGCCGGCTTTTGAGTATGAATCGGTTTTCCGTCGAAACAGTGTCAAAGTCTTCTCCGCGAACTTCCCACTCTATGGTGACATGAGCCGCAGGGTGATGAGCCTGCTTTCCAATTTCTCACCCGATCAGGAGATCTATTCCATCGATGAGTGCTTCCTGAAACTTGATGGCCTCAACGTGGATCTGCAACAGTATAGCCTGCAGATGAAGTCTCGTGTCGAAAAGGGTACCGGTATCCCGATCAGCATTGGAATCGCACCCACCAAAGCTCTCTCCAAACTGGCCAACCGCATCGCGAAGAAGTTTCCAAAGGAGACCGGTGGCAGCTACGTGATCGACAGCGAAGAGAAAAGGATCAAGGCCCTCAAATGGTTGAAGGTGGAGGATATCTGGGGTGTGGGCAGAAGGAATGCGAAGAAACTCTACGCCATCGGTGCCAACAAAGCCCTCGACTTTGTGCAGCTCCCCGAATCCTGGGTACTGAAGAACATGACGATCGTTGGTTTAAATCTTCAAAAGGATTTGAAAGGGATCCCCACGCTCGAGATGGTACCGGTGGAAAAGAAGAAGAGCATCGCTACCACCCGCACCTTCGAGACGGATCTCCGCTCCTTCGATGAGGTGCGGGAGCGCATCACCACTTTCACGGCCATGGGTGCCGAGAAGTTGAGGCAGCAGCGATCGCTCTGCAAAAAGATGATCGTTTTCCTCGAAACCAATCGTTTCAAGGAACACGAAACACAGTATTACCCGTCCATACAGATCAAACTTCCCTTCCCTACCAACTCCACGCTCGAGCTGGTGAAGTTCGCCAATATCGCTTTGAAACAGATCTACAAGCAGCACCTCTATTTCAAGCGGGGTGGGGTATGGTTCACCGATTTTGTCGATGCCAACGAGTTCCAACCCTCGCTCTTCTTCAACTCCGATCCAAAACACAAGAAACTGATGGAGGCCATCGACGGCCTAAATCACAAGTACCACAAGGAAGTGGTCCGCATCGCTACCCAGGATCCCCGCAAACACAAGATGCGCCAGGAACACCTCTCCAAACACTTCACTACCGACATCAACGAAATTCTTACTGTCGGATTGTAGTTCTTGCAACCCCATAAATGAACCCCCGCAAAGATACGGTGGCTTCCGCTGTAATCTTACAAGGTCAAGCCCTCCGGGTTTCCGATGAAATCTCCAATTCCGCTCCCGCGGAAATAGTATTTCACCGGAAAACCTTGCCGATTACAAAGCCACCCTTTGCTGATCGCTATGGTTTCATTTATTCCTTCGATCTATTTATGTTCGCGCTTATTCTAATTATCGACGATTAATTAGAATTAAAAGATTCTAATCCTAAATTTATCACTTCCATTGAAGTTTCATTATTTTCTCTCCAAATTATTAGAGTATCGTTAGATTTCACCCTTTCTTTCCCCTGCAATCGAATGCTTTTACAAGCATAAAAGCGTAATCCTCACCGGTTTAATTGTGCCTTGATTTCCCGTAGTAATTTTATTTCCGGAGATGGCCTGATAGGTATCTGCCCTGGAGCCTGGTTGATTCCGGCCGGCATCAGTTTACGATTCCGTAAACCCTAAATTTCTGAATCACCCTACTACCAGGTCCGTACCAACTCCGTACCATCTCTTAGTAAACCATATGTTTAACATTTTAATTTTTATCTATCATGGGTACAATTAAGCAAGGTATTTTAGGCGGGTTCTCCGGCAAGGTGGGGAACATAGTCGGAGCCTCCTGGAGAGGCATCGATTACATCAGAAGCATGCCTGCCAGCGTGCACAACCCGCGCACCGAGGCGCAGATGACGCAGCGGAACAGGTTCTCTCTCGTGGCCAAGATGTTGAAGACCTTCATCCCGATCATCCGGGTGGGCTTCGCAAGCAGCGTCGGTACGGGCAAGAGTGCCTTCAGCGTGGCGATGTCCTACAACGTCAAAAACGCGGTGATCGGCCTCTATCCGGACTTCGAGATCAACTTCCCGTTGGTGAAGTTGACTTCCGGTGAGCTCTATGGTGCCGGCAATGCGTCCGCGACAAGCTCTGGGGGGAGTCTCGACTTCGTGTGGGACTCCGATCTGCTCAACAACGCGGCAGCCACCGACAAGGTGATCCTGATGGCATTCAACCCGATCACCGGTGATGCATCCTACAACATGGATGCGGCTACCAGGGCCGACGGCAGTGGTTCTCTGGCTGTGCCCCCCACTTGGGATGGCGAGCTGGTGGATACCTATCTGGCGCTCACTTCGGCGGATGGCAAGCTGGTCTCTAACTCGATCCACACGGGCCGGGTTGAGGTTTCGATGATTTGATCTTTGTTCGGAGCCGCCCCACGGGCGGCTCCGTTTCTCCCTCTACGTGTTTCCGCGCTCTGGAGAATCTAATTAATTGCAATGATGGTTATGTTGATGGAAATACTTCCGGTGAACGGCGAATGGCTGGTCACCATGAGTTCTTTCCTGGGCGGCGGCGCCCTGGGGGGATGGATCTCTGCGGTGGTGAACCGCAAGGAGAACAAACGAATCAAGCAAAGCGAGGCTTTCCAATCGGAGGCTTCCGCCAAACGGGAGGATGCCCTGGCTGCAACGGAGATGATGGGTCTCCTGGAACGTACGGTGGCCCATATGGAGAAGATGAACTCTTACAACAAATCCAACTCCGAAGAACTGCTGAGACTCCTGAGGGAGAAGGAGGGCATCAACGAGAAGCTGAAGAAGGATCTCGCCTTGCTTCAACTGCAGATAACCGAAGATCACCGGCGTATAACCGGTCTCGAAAAAACGGTGGAGCGGGAGATCCGCTGGCGCAAGGATGGGGACGATCACTATTGCTTAGTGGTCGATTGCCTAAACCGTTTGCCACCTCGTGGAACATTCAAACGGGTTGAGGAACAACAATAAAATTAAACTCAATTCTCAAACATTATGGACCGGCAACATTTCTTTCAGGAAATCAACCGTTCGCTCTTCAACGGGAGACTGAACGACCGCCAGCGGGAGGGGATCCTCCACAAGCTGGCAGCTTTCCACAAATTTGAGGTTACGGTCGACCAGTGGATAGCCTACATGCTGGCCACATCTTATCATGAGACCGCACATACCATGCAACCCATTGAGGAGTGGGGGAAAGGAGCTGGTAAATCTTACGGGAAGAAGATCAAACAAAATGGACAGCCTTACGCCTGGCCGGACAAGATCTACTACGGCCGCGGTGATGTCCAACTGACATGGTATGAGAATTACGAACGAATGGGTGATCTGATGGGGCTGCCGCTCCTGGAACAACCGGAGCTCGCGCTCGATCCCGAGATCTCTGCCCAGATCCTGGTTGAGGGAATGATCCTGGGTAAATCCAACCGGGGCGACTTCACCGGCTATTCGCTCGAGAACTTTTTCAACCCCCAACGCGATGACCCCTTCGGTGCCCGCAGGATCATCAACGGCCTCGACAGCGCCCACACCATTGCCGGCTATCATTACAAATTCCTCGAAGCAATCCGAAAAGCATCATGAAAAAATTAGTCAAACTCGCAACTTCACAACTGACAATTGTTGTACCAAATGCTACACCAATTGTTGCACCAGTAATTGCACCAGTAATTGCACCAGTGATTGCACCAGTGATTGCACCAAATAGAACTGCACCTGTTGTCCTGTTGCTCTTCGCAACCTATTCTACTCCCCACTTGTCAGACCATAGGATCTCGTTTTTAAGTTTAGTTCGTTTCCATTGTAAACCACTCTCTGTGCCTGGAACGGGTTCTGTCAAGGCCGACCTTTAGGTCGCTTGTCACAGCC
>JAEWQF010000070.1 GCA_023399295.1 Bacteroidota bacterium | reverse complement strand
ATGGTATAGGTTGCTGCCAGTTCCGCCCATTTCTGGGTTCGGACCAGGTCATACCAGCGATGTCCTTCACCGAACAGTTCGCGACTTCGTTCAGCCAGAATGTAGTTGATGTCGATGGTGGCAGGAGTGGCAGCGGTCATAGCAGCACTACGATCATCCACCAATTCATAGTTACCATTGTTTTTCCAGCGCCATTTTCCGGCGCGTGCCCGGAGTACGTTGACCAGCTGACGGGCTGTCATCGATCCGGTGGCACCCTTCACGGCTGCCTCGGCAGCGATCAGGTAGAACTCGGAGAACTTGGCAATGTTCCAGGGACGGGTGATGGCTCCGTTGGGCTGTCCCAGGCCGGTACCGTTGTCGGTGCGGTAGGTGCCCAGCTTCCAGAGTCCGGGGTAATAGATGCGGCTGATGCCGCTGGGTGCGATCACCCAGTCGGCCCTGCCCGGCAGGGTACCGCCACCCACGTTGCTGGGACCGCCTCCCACGGGATAGGTGACCGGAGTGGCAGGCTCCTCTTCCAGGAAGGTGAGCACCGGATCGCCATTCTTCACCGGCAGTCCGTTGGCGTTGAAGAGCGTTTCCTCAGAGCGTCCCGCTTCCTTCCAGTTGCCGTAATAAACACTGGCAAAGGTCCCATCGAAGCGGCTGTCGTTCGCTTTGTCGTCGAATGTTTCGGTATAGGCCTCGATGGTGGGTGCCATACGTGTCCAGGGACGACCTCCCCATTGAATGGCATGACGATTCACCGAGGATATGTTGTAATTGCTTCCATCGGCTGAACTGCGGATATTGCCATAGTTGCTGGTGACATACCACACAGCGTAATTTTCCGGAGCGGAACCGTTGGACCAGGAGAGACTGGCCTGATTGTAGTACTCATCTTCCATATGGTCGGAATAGAGTACGATCTCCTTGTTTCGGTCGTTGCTGCCCAGGTGCACATCATAATAATGATCGAGCAGACCAAAGGGGCCGGGGTTGTTGATTCCTTCCAGTGCGACGTTGTAGGCTTCCTGGTAATACCAGGCGGCATCATGCCCGTCGGGGTCGGTGCGGGGTGTCTCGGGGTAGGTGGGGATGTTGTTCGGGTTCTCCAGCCACCAGGCATAGGTGAGGTAAGCCTTAGCCAGGAAGAGACGGGCGGCGCTCTTGGTGACACCACCGGTTACACGACCGGTCTCCGGCAGGTTGGCTACCGCCGTTTTCAAATCCGGAAAGACCGCCTTGGTGTAGACCTCCGGTACGGTGTTGCGAACAGAGGTTCGTGAGGGAGAGGTGTTGAACATCAGTTCTCCCGATCCCAGGTCAAGGGGCACTCCGCCGAAGGTTTGTACCAGCAGGAAGTAGTCGTATGCTCTCCAGAAACGTGCTTCGGAGATCATTGCCTCGGAGAGACCCACGTCTGCTGCGTTCTCGATGATGCCGCTGGCGGTGTTGATGTTGGAGTATACTGCACCCCAGAGGACATCGGAGCGGCTGCTGGAAGGATTCAATGATCCCACCCCCGACATGTCGGTATCCTTGAAGTTGTTGTCGGCACTCTGCGCATAGGTGTACTCATCGGTGCCATTTTGTGCGGCTGCGTAGAAGTACTGACCCAGGAAGTAACGGGTATGCGAATAGAGCGAGGTGAGTCCGTACTGGATACCCTGTTCGGTCTTGAAGAATCCAGGCTCATAGATGGCGCGGGGGTTCTCCTCCAGGATATCGTTGGAACAACCGAAAGTGATGAATGCCACTACGATCATTCCCAATATATGCTTAAACTTTAAATTTTTCATATCCATTTTTGTCATTTAGATAATTTTGCATGATTGTTAGAATGTCAGGTTGATTCCAACCAGGAAGTTGCGTGTCTGGGGTGTGTTGGTTCCCACCGTCAGCATAGTGGTTGCGTTGTAGGGCAGACTGCCGGTGACTGCAGCATTTTGATTGCCATAGGAGTTGGTTACCGGATCCAGTCCCGATTCCTTGTGATAGGGGGAGAAGAGTACGAAAGCATTCTGGACGGTGACGTAGAGACGTGCATTGGTGATACCTGAATTGCGGAACCAGTTGGCTTCGGAATCAAAGTTATACCCCAGTGTAATCTGACCCACCTTGAAGTAGGAAGCATCAAAATAGCCGAGTGTGCTGCCATATTTCGGGTTGTCCCCACTCTGAAGGCCGCCTGGCTTCGGATATTTGGCATCGCTGTTTTCGGGTGTCCAGTAATCCACCTTCACGTTACCGCGACGTCCGGAGAGCATGTTCAGATAACCGTTGGCGGCATGCAGTGAGCTCACCAGGATACCACCATGCTGGTAGGTGCCGATCACGTTGAGGTCCCAGTTGTTGTAGGCCACCCGTGTATTGAAACCTCCCTGCCAGTCGGGGTCTGCGCTCATGATCTGTCGGTCGTCTGCCCCAATCTGACGTACCGGTTCTCCGTTTGCATTGTATTCACCTGCATATTTTACTTTGATCATGCCCACGTTTCCACCCGGTTCCAGGATGTCGAGGTAAGGATCTCCCTCCTGCCAGAGGCCGATTTTTTCAAAATCGAAAATGGAGTTGATGGGGTAACCTTCAAACCAGGAGTTGATGATGTCACGTTCAGGCTCTTTATTGCCTTCGTTGTCCTTTCCCGAAACCAGTTCGACGATCTCATTGCGGTTGGCGTAGAAGTTAAGACCTGCATCCCAGCTCCATCCATTCTTGTCATCTATGATTGTTCCGGATAGTGCCAGTTCAAGGCCTCTGTTCTGTGATTTGCCGATATTGGCCCAGTAGCTGCCCACACCTGCGGTGGAGGGTAGGTTTACTTTCATCAACAGGTCGTTGGTATTGACAATGTAGTAGTCGGCTGAACCACGCAGCCGGTTGTTGAGCAGTGAGAAGTCCAGACCCACGTTGTAGGTACTGGAGAATTCCCATCCCAGTTCCGTATTGGGTACTTCCGATACATAGGCACCGGTGGTGGTAGTGCTCCCGAAGTTGTAAGGCCGCAAGGAGAGACGACCCAGTGTGGCGTAGGGTGAGATGGCCTGGTTGGATGTCTGTCCCCATCCGATACGCAGCTTGAGGTTGTTCACCACATCCACATTCTCCATGAAGTGCTCCCGTGCGATGTTCCAACCGGCAGAGATAGAGGGGTAGGTATGCCATTTGTAACCAGGTGAGAGACGTGAAGAACCGTCGGAACGCAATGCCACGGAGAGCATGTAGCGACTGTCATAGTCATACATGAAACGTCCCATCCAGGATTTGAGCCCCCATTCTTCGTAATGCTGGTTGTTGG
Organism: Bacteroidota bacterium; assembly: GCA_023399295.1. Taxonomy (GTDB): domain Bacteria; phylum Bacteroidota; class Bacteroidia; order Bacteroidales; family Dysgonomonadaceae; genus Proteiniphilum. The sequence goes on along the minus strand of JAEWQF010000070.1, from coordinate 122,933 downwards.
GATCATAGGTCACATCATCTTTTGATGCCTGTCCCAGATTCCAGTACTGGAAGTGGTCGGAGGGGATATTGAGTGCACTGACCAGTGAGCGGTCGTAATGGGTTGCTTCCTCAGAATAGAGACCAGTAAAGTTGATGTGGTGCTTGTCGAAATATTTGTCGTAGGTGACGATGTTCTCCACCACCCACTGGTAGGTAAGTGATTTCTCAAGTGAACCGGTGGAAGCTGCGGTGGGAGTATCGCTGAAAACCCCCATGCCCTGGTATTGTCCCCTGTTAAATCCCCTGAGATTCAGACCCAGGTTGATGCGATAAGAGAGTCCTTCAATACCGGGGATTTTCACCTCACCATAGAGTGAGTTGTAGGATCCGTAACCTTTGCGGTTGTCGGCATAGCTATCACCCAGATCCAGTCTCCTGTCACGGGTATTGGTCCAGTAGTTGTCGGCAATTGAATGCACGATCGGCTTGAGTGTGCCATCTTCGGCATAGGGGTCGATTAGCGGAGAGGTAGCCAATACATTGTACATGCCAATGTTAGCACCGTTTGTCACATTGTAGTTGTTGTTGGTGGTAAGTCCGAAGCGTAGGTACTTACCGATGCTCTGATCGATGTTGGCCCGCAGATTGATGCGGCTGTAGTCCTGTCCCGGCATCAGTGAGGTGTCTTCATAGTAACCGGCACCAAATGTATAGCTGCCACCGGATGTGCCACCGGAAACACCAATGTCATGGCTCATCACCATGCCCGATTCGAACATCAGCTCCTGCCAGTCGGTGTTAACACCCTCCACTTCATCGGAACCCATGGTGGGACGGCTGTTGCCTCCACCCAGATCTTCCCTGTAGATGCCGGCAACATGACGCAGTTCGTAGAGTTCGGCTCCACTCATCATGGGGTAACGGTTGAACAGTGTTTTTGCACCATAGTAGCCATTGTAGCTGACCCTTGCTTTTTGACCGGCCATCCCTTTGAAGGTGGTGATCATGATCACACCGTTGGCACCTCTAGAGCCATAGATAGCGGTAGAAGAGGCATCCTTCAGGATGTCAATGCTCTTGATGTCGTTGGGGTTGATGTCAGCCAGCGTCCCGGCGAAGGGGATGCCATCGAGCACCACCAGCGGATCATTGTCGGCATTCAGCGAGCGGGTACCACGGATGCGAATCTGCATGTCGGCTCCCGGTTGGGAGCTGCTTTGTTGCATCTGTACACCCGGCAGACGTCCCTGAAGGGCTGTGGTCACGTTACCGGTTGGGATATCCCTCAGCACATCGCCCTGCATGGAGGATACTGACCCGGTGACTGCTTCGCGGCGCATGGTGCCGTAGCCCACTACCACCACTTCATCCAGCAGTTCAGTGTCTTCTTCCAGCACCACCTGCAGGCTGTTTCTGCCGTTGAGGGCAATTACCTGGGGACGCATGCCTACGTAGGTAATCTCCAGGATCGCATCCGGTGGTACATTCAACAGGGTGAAATTCCCATCTACATCGGTCACCGTTCCCAGGGTGGTACCCTGTACCTGAACGGTTACCCCAATCAGTGGTTCTCCTTCTACATCAGCCACCGTGCCCCTGAGGGTCACGTTCTGAGCAGACAGGAAAAGAGAAAATGTGCTCAACAGTGCGAGACAGATTCCTCTCAGTAAAATTGAAACCTTTCTTTTCATTCTCTGATTTGTTTAGATTAATAATTTGGTAAATTAAGTGTGCGCTTTCAATTGTTGTTTTTGTTGTTACGGTATCGATTCAATCCCTCTGACGTGTCGGACATGTCGATTGTGTGGACGTCCACACATTGTTGCCATATTCAAAATTAAACCCAAAAATCATCACATGCATTCCAATTGTTTCTCTCTACCTCCTCTCTGTCAATGAATGGAGGGTTGCTTCCGCGACCCGTTTCCAGGATGTGTGTACGTCCACACAGCCTGGTCGGCATTCAAGTTACACCCTTGTTCACTGTACTTGCTGTTTCATTATTTTACATCAATCCCCACACCAAAAGCTAACATAAAGATCAGCGCAATTTTCGAGTTGGTCAACCATGTGGACGTCCACACGGTGGCTGAAAAAATATAAACTGCCGGCAACAAGCGATGGTGCGAATATATTTGCCTGATATTCATTGAGTTGACGCGCAAACATGCTTATAGCTGATCTTATGCCAATGAACGACGGCACAAATATATGTGATAAAGAAGCAAAATTGTGCAAGAAAAACGTTAAAATATATATAGAAAAACAATATAATAGAAATAGATAATGTAAATATTAACCCCATCCAATGGATTTACAGTCGAATAGAGCAGCTTTCCGGCTTCATGGGATGGAACGATCGGTTTGAAACAGGAAGCGGGTTGCAGGTTCCATTACCATTGGATCCATTTCGCAAAATCGACCTCCGGGTAGGGGTGGGTTTCCACCTGTGTGTCAACGTGCTCGTCGCCCAACAGGAACCTGTCGAGAAAGGCCTCCACCTCCGGCTGTTGCACTTCGGGCAGGATGCAGTGGCCATGATCCGCCACAATCGAGAATCCGAAGCGATCCGCAATCCCGAATGATTCCCATACTCGTTGGGCTGCTTTGCAGGAGACGTATCCCGATTCGTCAGCCAACCACTCATAATCGGGGTTTCCCAGGACGAGCAGGGCACGCGGTGCGATCATCGCCATCAACTCATGGTGGTCGAACGGCAGTTTTGCTACAGCATCCGAGAACTGGAACATCTCCTCCATAAACCAGACGTGGCTTGTTCTGGCCAGTGTTTCCACCTCACCCAGTGTTTCCGAAACCCGCCAGGCAGCCGCACCGCCACCACCCGATTCCTGGGCGATGGTGAGTGCAATCCGTTCGTCGAATGCCGCAGCGTAGAGCGCCATTTTGCCAGCAAAGGAACAGCCGGTGATGGCCAGGTGTTTCAGATCGATGGGCAGCTTGTCGGCCACCAGCTCCAGACCATCGATCAGGCGGCTCACACCCCAGGACCAGGCACTGTAGGCACCCATGTGGATCAATTCGGGATAGAGCCGGTTGATCGGTTCTTTCCCTCTCTGTTGTTGCCAGGCCATCACCTGGGTGAAATTGAACGCGATCTGTGCGATGTGGCGGGATGAAAACAGGTCGGGTGGGAGGCTGCCCGATCCTCTGCCGATGCCGATCACCGCCGGAAAGGGTCCCTCACCTTCAGGCAGGATCACAGCTGCAGTGAGGGTCAACGTCTCACCATTGACCGTAATGTGTACGCTGAGGGTATCGTTCTGGTAGTCGGCGGTGATGGAGTCGGGTCGCTCCGGCTTTCTGCCAATTTCATAGTGCTGGATCTCCGCCCCAATCTCCATCCGTCTGCGACTCCAGTCCTCAAAACGGGTGGAGCGGCCGCTGCCGTCGGACCAGGCAAAGGGGTCGGGCAGGGTTTCGATCACGGGCAGATCCTCCAATGAGGGCAATGAGACATCAAAAGGTTTCACCGGGTTTTCGGTAGAATAGACCAGCGGTATCTCCCGGGCTGTCAGCTGAAAAATTGTCGTGGAGAAGATACACAGAAGCACGGCAATATGCTTGAACTCATTCTTTTTCATCGTACCTGTTTTTTTTATGGCATCGAAATCTGGTCTCATTTCTTGACGGGTTGTAGTATGATTCGCTTGTAACTTGTTAGCTCGGGAGCTCCCTGGTCGGTTATTTCACATACAATGTGGATTTCTTTTCCTGCCGCATCGGAAGGGATTCGGATGGTTGTGATCGGTGAATGGTCATTTTCCAGTGCAACTGTTCCCCGATAAGTGCCTGCCTCGGACAAGAGGTGCCATTTGTAACACAACGGATCACCGTCGGGATCAAAAGAGGCGGAGGCATCCAAAACAACCTCGCTGCCACATGCTGGTGCGATGAGGCAAGGTTCAATACCTTTCATACCATTGACCCTCACAACCGGATTTCTGTTCCCCTTGCCCGCTTTGGCCCAGTCCATCCGGGCGGCAAAATTGTTGAAGGTGGCAGGGTAAAAGAAAGCCTCATATTTTTGGGATATCTCTTTTATTTTGCCGGCATGGTTTGTAAAGCTGTAGGTTTCATTATCCATTCCAAGTCCCCGCTCAAAGTACCCCCCCCAGCCAATCTGTTGCGGCTTTTCCGGATCATTCAGCCCATTGGGCATGAGATGCAGGAACGAAGGCGTATCGCCCTCAACCCCATATTTATATTTTGGATAGATCTCGCCGAGGTGGCCATGTTGCTGGATGTGGGCTGCATATTCATCCCATTTCCCGACACCGATTCCGTTCTGTGAAAGCCATGCGCTCTCATCCCAGATAAACAGGAGATCTTTTTCAAACTCACGGCGCATCCATTGGTGTGAACTAAAAGGATAATTGGTGTGTCGTTCTCCCCAGGGCACATCCTGATCGGTGATGGTATAGACGCGCAGTTTATGCAGGAAACGACGAAGATCCTCTTCCGACCGTGCTTGTTTTACGCGCCAAAGGGCCTGTGCCAGTGTGTTTCCCCCTCCCCAGACGGCTATCCATAATGGGCGGTCGTCGGCTTCATCCACCAGCTGAATGATAAAGTCACTCCCTTTCGAATCATTCTGCTCACCAATCTGCTTGTATCCCAAATTCAGGCTGCCCGGCATTACCCGGTTACGGAGATAACCGGTACTGGGCCAGTAACCGATTTCCTGCAGTGCGTTTTCTTTTGCCAATGGTAGAAAGCCGTGCTGTTCCGAACGTTTCATCAGGTTGGGGAGGTCCTTCTCATAGGCATCAATCGTCGTTTCAAGTATCTCCATCCAGGGAAGGGGATAGCTGCGTCCGCTGCTGTTCCAGCCACCGGAGGCAATCAACGCTTCAATCTCAAACAGATCCACATGCACCAGCAGGCGTATCATGGACTGCATGTCATCGGGCTCCACCTCACCGGGTGCAATGTCGGTTAGAACAACGAGACGGGGTTTAAGCGGTAGGGGGGTGGATTCTTTCGGGTTGGCCGCTGCATGGGATGGCTGCGTTATGGCAACCAGACACAAAATTGACAAGATTTTTATTGCATTCATATCGGCAGGATGTGTGACGTGCATGTTGCAAATTTAGTTGCTTTTGTTCAAGAAGCAATTCATGGATGCATTTATTCAGTTGTCAGCATAAATTTGCTCTCTTTCAATCCCGGAGAGGCAGCTGTGATGGTGATGCTACCCGGTTTGCCTGCACCACCTCTCACGATGGCCAGAGCTTGTCCGCTAAATGTCTCTCTTGTGGAGGAGTGGAAAGGAGTCATGTCGGCAGCATTGCCGTTGTCAGTGGCCACAATCTCTCCCGGCCCCTCGATGGTGAAATGGAGCGGTACGCTGGCATCCGGCACCGGACGACCCTTTTGGTCGACCACCTGCAGGGTGACGAATGCAAGGTCCCTTCCGTCTGCAGCAATCCGGCTTCTATCTGCCTGCATCAGCAACGAGAAGGGCGCATCGGTGGTTTCAATCGTTGCTTCCGCCCATCTCTCCCCGTTCCTGTAGGCAATCGCCTTCAGCTCACCCGGCTCATAGCGTACATCGTCCCATCGGAGCCGGTATTCAAATTCACCTTTTTTCTTTCGACCGAGCGACCGGCCATTCAGGAACAGCTCCGCCTCATCACCGGAGGTGAAGAGATGGACCGGCGTGACCTCACCCTCCCTGTCGGGCCAGTTCCAGTGGGGGAGGATATGCACCATCGGCAACTCGGGCCGCCAACGGGACTGGTAGAGATAGAACCGATCCTTCTTGAATCCGGCCAGGTCGATGATGCCACAGTAGGAACTACGGGATGAGTAGTAGGGGGTTGGTTCACCGAGGTGATCCCAGCCGGTCCATACAAATCCGCCCGCCACAAATGGATGCTTGTCCTGCATCATGAACACCTTGTCGGGCGACGAGCCAAAGTCCACCGCATAGAGTTCGTAAGCACTCACTTGCGCATTTTCTGAATCCCCTCCCTGCCCATCTCTCACCGGAGAAGTTATTTTCTCCGTAACCGGAAAGAGGTAGATGCCCCGGCTGCTGAAGGATGAGGCCACCTCGCTGCCGAAGATCACCTTCCCGGGGAAGGCGGCGTGAAAACGGTCATACTGGGGTACCGTGCGGATCCGGTCGGTGCCCTCAAATTCCGGCTCCTGGCGGATGCCCTCACCCTGGTAGTTGAGGCCGATCACACCGGCCACGCGTGCAAAGGGCATATCGGGTTTGGCGTAGTTCATCGAAAGGGTGGTGGGGCGTGTGGGATCCTCCTCGTGGAGCATCCTCTCCAGTCGTTCAGCCAGTGCTGCTCCCTCCTCGTCGGTGTACTGTTCGCCCACCTCGTTACCGTAGCTCCACATGATCACCGAGGGATGGTTTCTGTCGCGCCGCACGAAGGAGCGGGTATCCGCTTCGGCCCACTCCGGGAAGATCAGGTGAAAGTCGTGGGGTGTCTTCTTGCGCTCCCAGGAGTCGAAGATCTCGTTCACCACCAGAAAGCCCATCCGGTCGGTCAGCTCCAGCAACTCCGGTGCCGGCGGATTGTGCGCCATGCGAATGGCATTGCATCCCATCTCCTGCAGCAGCTCGAGCTGCCGTTCGGCGGCACGCCGGTTGAATGCCGCACCCAGTGCGCCCAGGTCGTGGTGCTGGTTGACACCCTGCAGCTTGATCACCTCACCGTTTACCAGCACCCCCTGTTCCGAATTAAACTGCAGCTCACGGATGCCGAAGGTGGTTTCAAAGTGGTCAATCACCCTGCCGTTTTGTTTCAGGGTGGTGATGGCCTGGTAAAGATGAGGTGTCTGGGTAGGCTTCGGCCCCCACAACCTTGGATTCTTCACGACGGTGGTGAGTTTCTCTTTGCTGCTCTCACCCGCCTCCAGCGTGATCTCAGTATCTGGAAAGGAGGCAATGCTCCGTTTCCCTTTTTCGCCTGTGCTGTCCAGCTCATAGATCTCCGTTGCGACCACGACCGTCACATCCGAACCCGAATCATTGTCGACGTTCACCTCCATGTCGACTGTTGCTGAGGATGCGGAAACCTCTCTCGTGGTGACGTAGGTACCCCACTGTCCGACGTGAACCGGGTGGGTCTTGATCAGCCACATATTCCGGTAGATTCCCGCTCCCGGGTACCAGCGCGAGGAGTGGTTGGGGTTGTCGAGACGGATGGCCAGCTGATTCTCCTGTCCATAGCGGAGGTAAGGGGTGAGATCCAGTTGCCATGTGTTGTAACCATAGGGCCAGCCGCCCACCAGCGTGCCGTTGAGCCAGACCATGGCATAGGACATGGCGCCTTCCACCTCCAGGAAGATTGATTTACCCCTCTCTTCCGGGGTGATCTCCAGTTTCTTCCGGTACCAGGCTACCCCCTGCACCGGCAGTCGTCCCATACCGCCACCCACCAGCGGATGCTCATCCTCGTAGAAAGGCCCCTCAATGGCCCAGTCGTGGGGCAGATGCACTCGTTTCCAGCCGGAGTCGTCAAAATCGGGTTGTACAAAAGGAAAATCCTTGCTGGGCGCTTCCCCTTCCGGGCGTGTATACCGGTCAGCGGGGTCTGCAATAAAAGGGTTGGCGGTGGGCAGGATCCAGGGTTTCAATACCGCTGCGGAAGAACCTGCCTCCACTGCTTCTGTGGGCCTGGCATCCGCCACCAGATACTCACCGGCATCGGTTATTTCCGGACGGATGTCATAGGTTAACTCGTCGGCTCTTTCTGCGATGTCGTACCGGTAAAAAGCCCACTCTTCGTTGAGCGAGATCTTTTCACGGCTTGCAGACTCTTTGTTTACGTTTACAGCACAGGAAACGATCCATCCTGTGGCAAGCAATGTGAGAAGCGATAGGGGTCTGATAGCCGCATGGCAACTAAACGGTACTTTTTTAAATCTGTTCATTATGTTGGAGGTTCACTAAGAATCAAATCAATTCAACTTAAGACTCATTTTCTTCCCGGTGTAATCGACGACCCGGTCGTAGTGATCCACCTTTTCCATTCCGTTTGCCCGGTTATTTCCGACACGGACAATATGAAACTTTCTCTGTGTCAGCATGCCAGGAAATGAACCATTGCGGTCACTGATGGTGAGCACCTTTTTTGCATCGTTCCAGACAAAGGTGATGGTGGAATAGATCCCTTTTTCGTAGTTGTAGTTGTCGTTTTCATCCTCATACAGGGTAAACGCACCGTCCGCACCTTCATAAATCCTCAATTCCAGGTTGTTCCACCGCTTCTCGGTGGCATACTGCACCTCGGGTCCGACAGGAAGGATGGTTCCGGCTTTGATGTAGAGGGGAATGAGATCGATGCTGGTCTCTTTTGTGATCTCCTCTCCACCCTTCAATCGTTCGTTTGTCCAGAAATCGTACCATCGCGAGCCCACCGGAAGATAGACCTTGGTGGATTTCTTTACCGTAAAATCAACCTGTGATCCCTTCTCCTCCACACCTGCACCATTCGTCCGTGTCCATCCTTCATCGTTGCGGGCATCCCCGATTTTCTCCGGGGTATACTGTGCCTCCACAACAGGCGCAACCAGGATGGATTTGCCAAACATGAACTGATGCTTCATGTCCCACACCTTTTCATCCTGTGCAAAGTCCATTACAAGCGGTCGCATAAAACTGGACTGTGCGTTGGTCACCTCCCACGAAGTGGCGTAGATATAGGGCAAAAGTGCATAACGCAAGTCAATAGTCCGCTCGATGGCATCGTAGATGGGTTCTCCCTTTTCACCAAAATGATAAATCTCTCTCGACAGGTCGGTACCGTGTGAACGCATCATCGGGTTAAAAGCACCGAACTGCATCCAGCGCACATACAATTCCTGGAAAAGGGGATTTCTGGATGCCGATCCATCGTTCCATGACTTGTTGTATTCTCCCGCAAAGAAACCACCGATGTCGCTGTTCCAGTGCGGGATGCCGCACATCGAGAAGTTGAGTCCCGCAGGGATCTGATTGCGGAAGTTCTCCCACGATGTAAAGACATCGCCCGACCATACGTTGGCGCCATAGCGCTGCTGACCGGCAAAACCCGACCGGGTGAGGATAAACACTCTCTTGTCGGAGGAGACAGCACGCTGATTGTCATATACACCGCCCACAGTCACCAGCGGATAGGCGTTTCTCACCTTTCTGAAAGAGCCCATGGCTGTTTGGTTGTCCATATCTTCCGGCTTGAATCGCAAATGATCCGGTTCGGTTGAATCCATCCACCATCCGTCGATGCCCAGCTTGAACAAGCCACTGTGGAGGTGATTCCAATATATTTCCCTTGCTTTGGGGTTGAAGGCATCATAGACGCGTACACCCGATGGATAATCCATGTTGGGTGGCCAGCTTGTCAGGCCCGATTCGGGCCACGTGCTGAAGTTGTATAACGCTCCAATCTGATCCAGTTCACGGTATTGCTTTGTGGCAGGGCCAAACGATGACCAGATGGAGATGATCAGGTGTGCATTCATCCGATGGATCTCATCGACCATTGCCTGGGGATTGGGAAACTCTTCGTTCAGAAACTCCATCGCATTCCAGAGGTAGTTGCTGCCCCAGTACTGCCAGTCCTGAATGATCCCGTCGAGGGGAACACCGAGTTCACGGTACTTTCTCACCACACCCACCGTTTCCTGTTGACTTTTATAACGTTCCTTACTCTGCCAGAATCCATAGGTCCACAAGGGAAACATGGGAACCTGGCCGGTGAGGTCACGCATCTGTGCAATCACCCCGTCGGCATCTCCTCCATACATGAAATAGTAATCGATGCAATCACCCACCTCGGAGCCGAATGATGTTTCATCCGGCTGGTCTTTAAATGTTGTAGGGGAGTAGTTGTCCCAGAAAAGTCCATAACCTTTCACCGACTGGAAAAATGTCACAAAATCCCAGGTATTGTTCTGGACCATCTGCACCTCCTGGTTGCGTTGTGACATCTTCCCATTTTGAAGAATGCCGAGACCGTAGATGGGCTCATCCCGATCAAGCAGAAAAGACTGCTTCACACGATGGGCTTTTATTCCGGCATCGTCAACGTCACTGAAAAGGGCACCGCCCTCTTTCTCTGTCAGGAGTGCCTGCCCCTTCGCGTTTTTGAAAGATACTTTGCCATTGCCCATGTGCAGTGTCACCTCCATGCTCCTGTTCTTGAGCACCAGCTCATCCCCTTTCAGTCTGGTGGCGAAATTGACCACTTCCGGTGTCTTGACAACAGAGAGACTCTCTTTCTTCATTTGACTCCCTGCGGGTGTTTTCACCACCCGTACGATGGAGGGTCCATAAAACTGAAGCTCAATATCCATCGCATTCACCTGAGTGCTTACGCCCTGTGCGGTTTTCTGATAAGATTGTGCAAAGCCCTCCATTGAAAAAAGCATCCCTACACAAAGTACGGCAATTATTCCTTTTATCATGTTTGGTTCAATCATTAGTGTAGTGCTGAAAATTTCCACCAGTCGAAATGGAACAGCTCTTTCTCACCCTTGAATACAAAATAGAGATCATGAACCCCGCTGACACTCTCTACAGGTGTTGAAACAACCCTCCATTTACCCGTTTCGCGCATTCCGGGTATCTCAACCGTTGCGAGAATCGGACCATCGATTGCGCCTGAATGAACCTCAATTTTACCACCATAAACAGGTGAAACACTCACTTCGATGGTGCCGGCTCCTGTACCGAGATCGACCCCTTTAACCAAAATGTAGTCGCCATGGTTGATGGAGGTGACATACAAGCGGTCGGCGATCCTTTTGCCCCTGGCCCAGTCAAAGTCGCCTTCCCACTCCGTTTCGAAATGGGTCTTTACCCCTTCGCTCCAGGCCATTGTTTCGGCCTCAACACGAATATAGGGATTCAGGGTGCCGACTTGATCGGGTCCTTCAACTGAAAAGTAGGGACGATTTTGAATGGTCCCATCGGCGTGATAAACCATCTCATCCATATCCACCGAGCGGCGTTCATAGAATTTGGGGGTGATCTGTTTCAACAGATCGTAACTGTGACCAAAAACATAGGATTTTCCTTGAAACGAAATGATGCCCGGATGATTCCCCCGGCTTTTCTCGGATGCATCGATGATCATCCCCTTGTATTCCCAGGCTCCGGCGGGTTGAGAGCTCATGGCATAGCCGATGCCTTCGGGACAGCAGGTGGAGGCGTAAGCCATATAGTATAAGCCATTGCGCTTCCAGACCCAGGGACCCTCCTGGTAGTTGGCCGGAGTGGTTGGATCCTGATTGATCTCTCCGGAGTAGGAGACCATATCTTCGTTCAATTTCACCCAATAGACCCGGGGATTTCCCCAGTACATGTAGGCCTGGCCGTCGTCGTCAATCCACACGGTGGGGTCGATGTCGTGGTTGCTGTTTTTGATCAACGGCTTGCCAATAGGGTCTTTGAAAGGCCCATAAGGACTGTCGGCTACCAAAACGCCAATGCCCACATTCCCGGGCATGGGGCAATAGAGATAAAACTTCCCGTTGCGTTCCACGCATTGGACCGCCCAGGCACCATTGTCGTAGGGTACCCACTCAAAATCCTTCAGTGATGCCACGATACCATGCTCCGTCCAGTTCACCATGTCGGTAGAATAATACAAGAGCCAGTCCTGCATCTTGAAGCCCATGGCATCATCCTCGTCGTGACTGGTATAGAGAAACACCGTGTCGTTGTAAACCAGCGGTGCCGGATCAGCCGTATACTTGGTCTGGATGATGGGGCGCTGGGGTGGCTGGCCGGGCTGTGCACTCACTCCAACGAGCGTGACAGCGATCAGGTAAAGCAAAGCAATGATTCTTCTCATTTTTTCTGACATAATGGGTGCAAAGAGCTGAATGACCGGAATGTTTTTCCTTTATTGATCCCTTTTAGGGCATGTTTTTCTTGTCGACCGTCCAGACAGTTGAATGGGAGAGACCGCTGGGGCTGCCGGTAAACAGCTTGCCTGCCTCCTGATCTCCCTTCAGCTGCCATTGGTACCAGGCGGTGGCCACCCGGGCAAACTCACCCCCATGTGGTTGACCATAGGTGCCGCCATGGCCCACATCCATATTGGCTACAAACACCGGGACATGGTTGATCCGCGCAAAGTCGTCCATCCCATTGTTGTAGGCGATGTCTGTCTCTCCCCCCAACAGGTAGAGGGTGGGGGTATGCAGTTTCTCCAGATGGTCCTTGGTGAGTGCGGGCATGCCCGGCATGCCGCCTCCGCCTCCAATGATGCCGCTGTTGCAGATCACGGCAGTAGTCACCCGCGGATCGGGTGCCACCTCAAGGGTTTGCAGGCCACCACAGGACATGCCGCTGACCGCAATTTTGGTGACATCGATCTTGTTGTAGAACGGACTTGACTGATTGCCATTTTGCGCAATGGCCCAGTCTATCGCATCCAGCAGTTGTTTGGCAGTCGATCTGCCACCACCGCGTTCACCCTCCTCCGGCATAGGGCCGATGGCGATCACCAGAAAGCCATGGGAGGCCACCTCTGACAGGAAGTTGACATGTTCCCAGGGTGAATTGGCACAGGCACCATTGCCCCATGCAATGATGGGTAGTTTGTTGTTTTCACCAAACGGATCCAGTGCGGCAGGCCGGAAGATGGTGTGGGTGGTGAGTCCTGCATCGGTGTACATGATTGCCCGATAGGCACCGGTTCCCCCATCTTCCACAACCCGCTGTGTGAGGTGCTTCACCGCATCGGTAGACTGTGCCCACAAACTGTTCGTCAGGCTGTTTCCCATCAGGAACAATGCCAGGAATAGGCACATTGATTTTTCAATTCTTTTCATGATCATATTGTTTACTTATTGTTTGATTACGAAACCGCCTCCGGGCTGCAGGGTGAGACTCACCCTGCCGTTTTTATTGATCTTGCTGCGGGTGAGAGCTGCCTCCCGGTTGTTGTTGTCGGAATAGAGACCCACCTCTTTTCCTGCAATCATGGGCAAGTTCAGATCCAGTTCCAGCGGCTGCTCAAGGGCATTTACCCCGGCAATGTACCACTGCTCACCGTGAAGACGGGCAATGACCGAATACCTGCCCGGGTAGCCATCCACATACAATGTCTCATCCCAGGTGGTGGGAATCTCTTTCATGAAATCGATCAGAAAAGCTGGTGCGTCGGTCAGGTTGTTGGGAGTCAACGCAAACATCTGCACCGCGTTTTGGAAGAGGATGCCGGTTGCAATCTGAAACACATCGGAGGTGAGCCGTTGCTGTCCCCTGCTGTTACCCCTGTTGAGGAATTTGTTCATGAAGACCCCTCCGAATTCCATGCTACCCACGCTGTTGCGGATAAAGGGATGCAGGGTGGCGTAGAACGCCTCTTTCTCCCGCACATCCTGCGAGAAGATCAGCATCTCTGAGGCAAGCACTGCCTCACTCCCTACAAAGTTGGGGTAGAGCCGCTCCCATCCGCGGGGCAGCGTACAGCCGTGGAAGATGATCATCAGTCCGTAGTCGTTGGCATCTGAGAGAATGTCTTCGTAAAAACGCAGGGTCTCCTGCTTGTCGCCACCGAAGAAATCGACTTTCAACCCCTTCACCCCCATTTTCTTCAGCCATTTCATCTCCTCTTTCCGGTTAATGGAGGTGTTCATCCTGTTTCTGGGCCCTTGTGGTGCGTCATTGAATCCCCCGTTGGAGTTGTACCAGAGAAAGACATCCACCCCTTTGCTATGTGCATAGCCGATCAGTTCTTCCATTTTCTCATAGCCTATGTTGGCGTCCCACAACGCATCGATCAGGATGAACTCGTATCCCATCTCGGCTGCCAGATCGATGTACTTCACCTGGTCTTCCAGGTTCATGCTCTGATCCTGCCAGACGATCCAGCTCCAGGTGCCCCTGCCATAGTGGTATTCCTGTGAGGGTTCGTAGAGTGGCTCCACCAGGTCGAAGGGGATGGTGGTCTCCACGATCGGTTTCAGGTTGCTGCCCACCGTGATGGTGCGCCAGGGGGTGACGCCGGGGAGTGGGATTTGTGCTCCGCTACTGCCGAAGCCGTTGTTCTGGCGCATATCGGGATATTCAACGCGGTATAAACCCTCTGTGGTGCCATCGCTCAGGTGGGAGGCGCAGTACTGGCTGGTGACCCCGGTCTCCGAGATCAGCGCCCAGCCGTCGTCGCCGATGCGGAAGAGACCCGGGAAGAGATAGCCCAGGTTGCCATGGGTCGGTTTCCCCACCGGTTCGTCGTTGGTGTATCCGCTTTCGTAGCTGGGTGAGGTTCTGGCAAAGGCACCCATGGCACCCATCATCGGTGAGAGAAAGGTGGTGGTGTGTGCTGGGAACTTGAATCCGGTAGCTTCCCGCTCCACCACACAGGCCCTCCTTTCGCCCCACTGGGGGAGTTCGTAACGGAAGGCCACGTCGTTGTTGCTCACCTGGAACACGATGTGCAGGCCTCTCTGACGGGCATCCTCGAAAGAGGTAACCAGTCTGTTTGCCTCATAGTGGATGGAGGAGCGTTTGATTTTCTCCTGGGTGTAGTTTTTCTCCACCGATGAAGTCTCGTGACCGGTAAAAGTAAGACCGGTGCTGAAGTCCCCCTCGTTGGTGATGATTCCCAGCGGCGATTTTTCAAGGATGGTCTTGCCACCATACTCAACTGAATAGCCGGGTTGTCCCTCATCGAGGTGGAGCAGTAGCTTCAGTTTCCCGTCGGGGCTTGTCAGGGTTGTTATTTGTGCATTGAGGAGATGGGTGGAAAGTAAACATAGGAGGAGGAGTGTGCGAAATAGTTTATTCATTTTTTATCGGTTTGAGATTGATTCCTGATGATTCGATGTTACTTGCAAGTTTGGGATCTACTCGGAGAACCTCCAGTAATCGAAGTACATGAGATGGCTACCCGGTCTACCCCGGACAACAAAATAGAGGTCGTGCAGACCGGTGACGCCGGTCAGATCGGTTGACACCAGCGCCCACCGGTCACTGCCACCGGTACGGGGAATGCGCACCGAAGCGATCTTTTCACCCTCACGGCTTCCCAGTCGCACCTCCAGGGTGATGGGATCATTGTGTGTCGTGGCCACGCGAGCGGTTAATTTGGTGGCTCCCTTCTCCCGGAAATCGACATCGCGTACCCGGATATAGGCACCGTCACGGTTGGCCGTTACAAAGACGCCCACCTGGTTGTTCTGCGCCGATTTGAAGCCTTCGGAAAAAGCGATGGTTTCGGCCTGATTCAGCAGATAAGGATTCAGGGTAGCCACTCCCTGTTTGATCCCTTCGGTCATGTTCAGCTGGGGAATGGTGCCATCTGGGTTGAACCGGATTTCCTCTACCGCCACGGAGCGTGTGAAGCCACCGCCACCAGGAAGGGCGCCGTTGTGATAGAAGAAGTAGCTCTTACCGCGAAAATCGATCACCCCCGGATGGTTGGTGAATGCCCCCCCCTGTGCGGGCATCACCACACCACCGTATTTCCAGGGTCCTACCGGGCTGGAGCTGGTGGAGTAGCCGATGTGTTCGGGCAGGGGGCCGCCCGGCCAGAAGAGGTAGTACAGTTTGTTTCGCTTGTAGAGCCAGGGTCCCTCTTCGTAGAGGGTGCTGCGCTGCGGATCCCCTTCTCTTTTACCAAACGACTCTTCTGTGAGGGGAACCCTCGTGATATCCCCTTCATAGGAGATCATGTCTTCGTTCAGCTTCACGTAATTGAGGTTGGGGTTTCCCCAATAGAGGTAGGCTTGTCCATCGTCATCGATGAAGACGGTGGGGTCGATGTCTCCCCAGTCGGTCTGTGCCAGCGGTTTCCCCAGCGGATCATAAAAGGGTCCCAAGGGAGTGTCGGCCACCGCCACGCCGATGGCGCCACGGTTGTTTACTTTGGAGATCATGGGGACATAGAGATAAAACTTGCCATTTCTCTCAATGCACTGGGCTGCCCAGGCATCCCCTTTAGCCCACTCGAAATCGGAGTAGGAGAGCACCACGCCATGGTCGGTCCAGTTCACCATGTCGTTGGTGGAGTAAACCCGCCAGTCGTCCATGGTGAACCAGGAGGATCCGTCGGCATCGTGGGTGGTGTAGAGGTAGATCCGGTCGTTCCACACCATGGGAGCCGGGTCGGCGGTATAGTTTGTCTGGACGATGGGATTCTGAGCCATCACAGGTATGGCAATTGCAACCTGCAGCAGGATTGGCAGGATGAGGAGCATCCTTTTGTATTTGTTTTTCTGAACAGAATGATTCATTCTTTGCTGTTGTTTAATGAGTGAAATGGTTGTATCGGTTGGGTTGGCTTGTCCGTTACGGGATTATTTTTTCCAGAGGTTGGGTAGAAAACGGTAGTAGAGCAGATGACGCCAGGTAGACCAGTCGTGTCCACCGTTACCGCCAACATAGTATTCATGCGCGATGCCGTGATTGGTGAGCGCGTCGTGCAGCGCCTGACAGCGCAGGTTGAAGAAGCCCTGCGCCTCTTTGGTGCCCTGGCCAACGAAGAGATAGTCAACCTTGCTGTCTACCTGCGGGTCCTCCAGGAAATGCTTCAATGTGGATTCTGCATCGTTGTCGCCCGCGCTGAGGATGCCGAAGTTGGCAAACAGGTCGAGTGAGCGGAAACCGATGAACATGCTGTGACGGCCACCCATCGAGAGGCCGGAGATTGCCCTGCCTTTGGGCTCTTTGCGGGTGGCATAATGCGCATCCACCAGTGGAATAACTTCTTCCCGCAGTTCCCGTTCAAACAGGTCGAATGTCAGCTCGGCATGACGGGGATGGTTCCTGTGGATGATCTGATTGTTGGGAATGACGATCAGCATCGGCTCTGCTTTTCCTTCTGCCAGCAGGTTGTCCATGATCAGGTTCACCCTGCCATCGTAGACCCAGTTGGAGGGCAACTCACCGCTGCCACCCAGCAGGTAGAGCACCGGATACTGTTTGTCGCTGCGGTATCCCGGTGGGGTATAGACATAAAGCTCACGTTCCCCGTTGGTGACACCGGAGTGGTAGACATGACGGGTCACGGCGCCGTGGGGTACCTGCTTCGCATCATAGTAGGCCGGCTCCTCCCCGTGTACCACCAGCTGACTGTAGGGGGGCATGGCCGTGAAGGCCGCGTAGGTGTTGGAGGGATCGGTGATCTGTATCCCGTCTACCCGGAGGTGGTAGGCATAGATGTCGGGCTCCAGCGGGCCGATTGTCAGCGACCAGATACCATCTTCCCCTTTTGTAAAAGGAATCGGTTTGTTGTCCCTTCCCAGTGCGGTATGAATGGCACCTGATGGGAGCAGTACCTCACTGGCCTGGGGTGCCTTCAGTCGGAAGGTGACGGTGCGGTCTGCATGTACTTCCGGTGAGTTGAGTGGCGCACTGAAGGGAATCAGTCCCTCGCTGTCGTGATGTGGGTTGTAATCGAGGTTCACATTGGCCTGCTGAGCGGTGATCGTACCCGTTATCCCGGCATGCAGGAGCAGCAGGAGGAGGACAATCTTCGGGATTCTTTTCAGCCCCGGTATGATGAGGTGTCTATATGTTTTCATCGGTTCAATTGTTTTTTGATCGTGAGGGTCATTGAAAGATCAGTTGAGCAAACTGATGGAGCGACCTGCGCCAGGTGAGCCACTCGTGGGCTGTGCCCTGTGACAGATAAAAAGTGTGGTTGATACCCTGTTTCTCAAGCATCTTGCGAAAGGCGCCAATTGAGCGCGGGAACACCTCCTGTTCGGTGCTGCCCACACCCAGCCAGAGCACCCTGAGTTGCTCGTTGATGCGGTCACCATCACTGAAAGCACCATCAAGAAAGGATTCAGCATCAATCTCCGCCGCACTGGGGTAGTTGGCGGTACCGCTGAAACCTCCGTAGTATGCAAACGTATTCAGGTTGTGCATGATGATGCGCATGGTCTGGTTGGCACCCATCGAGAGGCCTGCGATGGCACGGCTCTCACGGTGGTTGATGGTGCGGAACCGTTTGTCGATCATGGGGATGATCTCACCGATCATCACCTCTTCAAACACCATGGCGGGGGGAGTGATGGTGGAGGTTCCCTCACCATTCACCGGTTTGAAGGCATAGCCATTGTCCATCACGATGATCATCGGCTTCGCCTTGCCTTCGGCAATCAGGTTGTCGAGGATCAGACCGGCTTTACCCTGATTGGACCATCCTGTCTCGTCTTCAAAGCTGCCATGCTGCAGGTAGAGCACCGGATAGCGCTTGTCGCCTCCCGCTTCGTAACAGGGAGGG
Source organism: Bacteroidota bacterium (assembly GCA_023399295.1). GTDB lineage: Bacteria > Bacteroidota > Bacteroidia > Bacteroidales > Dysgonomonadaceae > Proteiniphilum. Next base: position 104,740 of record JAEWQF010000070.1, on the reverse strand, counting down.
GTGTAGACAAAGCAGCGGCGTCCCGATTGGGTGATCTCAGAGTAGTAGTTGAGCTCACTAACAAGCCCGTGTGGTACATCTCTCCATGCGTAGAACGCCTGATCATGGACGGGGATTTCGATGCCGCTGCCCCAGCGCCCGGCACCGTAGAAGTAACGTGTGCTGGGATCGGGAACCGATGCCCCATCGATATTGAGCTGGTAGTAGTGGAACCCTTCTTCCTGAGGGGCCGACTCACCGGTCCACACCCCCTTTTCGTTTTTTGTCAGGTCATATTTCACACCCCCGATATCCAACTGTACATAGTGTGCATCGGGAGCTTCAAGCTGCACCCGTACTCTTCCTTCGGCGTTGACCTGCGGATATTGTTTGCCGGGCTGGTTGACTTCGGAAGGATGAAAATCCTGCTTCACCGGGTCCTGGGGCCGGGCAATTGTAAAAGGGATAAGCGCCATCAGGCTGAAGTACCAAAAAAAATGTCTGTTCATCATGGAAACGTTTCAGGATTGTTTACTTATAGCAGATATGCTTCTCATTGAATCGCTGGTATGTGCATTCATTTCATTCGGGAAGGGCGTCATTCTTCGCGGTGGCATGAAGGCCAATCAGGTTGCCGGTGAAGCCACCCGCCACATCGGTGGAGAGGATGTCACCGGAGACGGTGCCTCCCAGGTTGTGAAATGTCTTTCCATCCGTTGCATAGTTGAAGCGGTACGCATCACCCTTTGCATTGATTTGCAGTGACAACGGTTGTTCCGTATCGATGGGGGTGCTGGCGAGAATGGTTGAAACTCCTTTTTCCGTACGCTGCAACACCAGGTAATCCTGTTTCCCTTTCCGGGTTATGCCGAAGAGATAATTGAACCGCTCGCTCTGATAGCAAACCATGCCAGCCAGTTCCTTTTCCGAAGAGGGTTTATATTGCAGGGTGGTGGTGGCAGTGAAATGTCTGTGTTGCTGGCGGTGGAAGAGGGTAGAGGTGGGTGCCAACTCCTTGATGTTAAACGCAAAGGGCGTAAGTGACACTCCTTTCTTGTCTGTCTTGATGAACTCCTCCCGGGGACCTCTCACCCCAATCCAGCGGTAGTCAAGCGCTGTCGATCGGAAGTCATCCTGAAAGGTGAAGTTGCCGTTGGGAAAGAAACCCTCCTTGCCTGTCTTGTTCACCACACCCTCCGGCATCTTCAATTTTGGGATCATGGGGATCAGGCCGTTTTCAAAGACGGGATACCTGCCACTCCAGTCGACCGGCAGGATGAAGGTCTCACGACCGGTATTCACCCTTTTTTGCTCGTTGGGGCGTACGGCCAGGAACACACCGTAGTACTTCCCGTCGGGGCCCTCCACCAGGTCGGCGTGTCCGGCCCAGTCCACCTTGTTTGCCCGGTCGGGATGCAGATAGCGTTGCGACAGGATGGGATTGTTGGCAGCAGGTGTATAGGGACCCTTCGGATGCTCGCTGGTGAAGATCACCTCGCTGTGCCAGTCGCCGGTACCCCCTTCGGCACACATCAGGTAATAGATGCCGTTGCGCTTATAGATATGGGGCGCTTCGATCCAGATCGGTTGCTGCGCGATGTCCACACCGCCATCCACGATGATCAGATCGCTGCCGGGGATCACCTGATCCTTCTCCATGTCATACTCCCATATCTTGATCACCCGGTGGCCCTCATACAACGCTTTGCCCCTGTCGGGTGCATCGTTGTGTACCACATAGGCTTTGCCGTCGTCGTCGAAGAAAAGTGAGGGGTCGATGCCGTCAAAATTGAGTTTCTGCACTTCGCTCCATCCCTTGAACGGGTCTTTTGTCTTCACCACCATGTTGCCGATGTTACCGGCAATCTGGGTGGTGATCATGTAAAAGGTATCGTTGTGGGGGTTGTACTTGATGGCCGGGGCATAGATCCCTGCACTGATGCCGCTGTCGTGGACGATCAGCTGCGACTTCCTGTCGAGCACATGGCCGATCTGCTTCCAGTTCACCAGGTCGTTGGAGTGGAAGATGGGCACCCCGGGGAACATGGCGAAGGAGGAGGAGACCAGAAAATAATCATCCCCTTTCCGGGTGATGGAGGGGTCGGGGTAACAGCCCTGCAGGATGGGATTGTAAAACTCGTCCCTTTGCAAGGGATATTCTGCATAAACGGGGTCATCACCCTGGTATGTGAATTGCGTGAATAGGGGATGATTCGATTGGACACGTTTCTGTGCATGGCTGCCTGCAAAGGCCGTGAATAGGATGCAAAAGGTCATTAACAATGGCAGGTTTATTTTTGCTTTCATTGAGGTAAAAAATTTGCGTTAGAACCAGGGCAAATATAGTTTGCTGCAGTGAGACCCTATCCTGATTTTGGATAGTTAATTCACGTTTATAGATAAAACGAAGCGGTTTTACAATTTAGATGGTGATTTGCCGAAATAGGTCTTAAAAGCTGCGCTGAAGTACTTCACACTGGAGAAGCCACACATCTCGCTCACCTCGGTGATGGTGTGCTTGCCGGAGCGGATCAGTTTCAAGGCATGGTTCAGACGGATGCTTCTAATGAAATCGATGGGTGAAAGATCGGTCAGTGCTTTTATTTTCTTGTACAACAACGATGAGCTGACATTCATCTCAGAGGCAAAGGTATCTTTGTTGAACTGCGTGTTGTCCATGTGGGTATGGACCACCTGTACTGCTTTTTTGACAAACTGATCGTCCAGTTCGTTCAGATAAATTGATTCACCCTCGTCTTCATCGATCAGGCGGAGTGCCTTCTCCCTGACTACCTTCCGGTTCTGAATGATGTTGAAGATGCGTTGATCGAGGAGTGTCATGTCAAACGGTTTGGTCAGATAGTCATCTGCCCCAAGCCCCAGTCCGTGAAGTTGTTGCTCTTTGTCATTCAATGCGGTCAGCATGATGACCGGTATGTGGGATGTTTCGTAGGTCGATTTGATGAGCCGGCAGAGTTCAAACCCATCCATATTGGGCATCATCACATCCGTGATGACCAGATCGGGAAGTTTCTTCTGGATCATCTCCCAGGCGATTGCCCCATCTTTTGCGGCAACAATCAGGTATCTGCTTTGCAGAGAGTGTTGCAGGAACTCAATCAACAAATCGTTGTCTTCCACGATCAGGAGTGTCTCTTTCTGTTCGTTATCCTGGTTGTTGCCCGGATTCAATTCTTCATCAGTATAAGAGACGACAGACTGTTTCTCTTCCCATTCAATCTCCGATAAGAGCGAGGGTGAGGTTGCCGTCACCTCCTTATAAGGTATTGTAATGCGAAACAGAGAGCCCTTATTCTCAATGCTTTCAAGGGTGATGTTTCCATCGTGCATGGCAACATAGTTTTTCACCAGCAACAGGCCGATGCCGGAGCCGACGATGGTTGAGTTTACCACATTGTCACCCCGGTAAAACTCACGGAACAGTTTTTTCTGTGCGTTTTCTGATATCCCCAAACCATGATCTCGTACCTCCATGATCCATCTGTTTGGCTCACAGGTGAGCGTGATTTCTACCTCACCCTCCGGATGTGAATATTTGATGGCATTTGATAACAGGTTGTCGATCACTTTTTCAATTTTTATTTCATCCACAGCCGTGACATAGGATTCACTGTTGGTGTGAAACTGCAGTCTGATGTTTTGTTTTGAGGCCGCCGCATCGAACATTGATTTACGCTGGCGTATCATCTTCACCACATCTGACATCATGAGAAATACCTGGCCTTTACCGATGTCAACTTTCTGGAAGTCGAGCAGCTGATTGGCTACCGAAGAGAGCCGTCCCGCCTGTTCAGTGGCCAGATTCAGGTAGTAGCGTCCCTCTTGTGAGAGCTCCTTCTCCTTGTTCAACTCTTCGATGGGTGCATTGATCAACGTCAGTGAGGTACGGATATCGTGCGCCATATTGGCAAAGAAGCGAATCTTGTCTTCGGCATGTTGTTGCCTGATCCGGTCGATGTAAAAACGCATGATGAAAACAAGCAGTGCAACTGTCAACAGGGTGATAGAGAGACGAAACCAGAATGTCTTCCACCAGGGAGGAGTGATTCGGATAACCAGTGAGCGCTCTTCCACAACCTGTTTGAGTGAGTTGTCGAACATCCTTATCTTCAGCGAATAGTTTCCGCTGGGCATACTGGCGTAGGTGATGGCTCTTGAACTGGTTGGTTGGGTCCACTCTTCGTCAATCCCTTCCATTTTCCAGGAGAATTTTGTATAGAGTGAGGAGGTGCCGATGGGCAGGAACTCCAGTGTGAGCGTGTTCTGGTCATACCGCAACGAGATGTGCTTCAGCTCATCGAGGGGCGAGTCGATGGTGAAAAACTCATTGTTGCGCAATGAGCGTCCGGAGATGACAATATCCTGAAAAAAGATTCTGCCTTTTGAAGGGGAAAAGAGCATCGCATCCGGTTCGAACATCAAAGCACCACTGCTGGTACCCCAGATCAACTGGCCATTGGTGAGCTTCTGTGAGGCGTTCTGGTTGAACGATACATTGAAAGAGGAGGGCAATGAGGTGAAGATCTCAATACGCTTTTCCACAGTGTCAAATTTACAGAGTCCCGACTCAGTCCCCAGCCAGATAAATTGGCCCTCACTGAGCAGGCTGTTCACGTAGTTCGAGAGCAAGCCCTCATTGGTGGTGAATTTCTCCAGTGAGTTGTCCCGCAGGTTGTACCGTAACAAACCATCGCCGGAGCTGCCCATCCAGACGTCATCACCAATCAATATCAGATCATGTAGGAGATACCCATCCAGGATGGTTCTTGTATCACCACTCTTCCTGTCCATCAACAGCAGCCCGTAGGTACAGGCAAGAAGAAGATCGCCGGATGGGTGTTCCGCAAAAGCATAAACCGGTTGAAAAGGATAGGCTTGAAAGCGTTTCTCTGTTTCAATGTAACGGAAGATCTGTCCCAGTGGACTGCCCAGCCAGAGATCTCCATGGCTGTCCATGATGATGTCAAAGATAAAATCATTTGTCAGGGATGAGATGCCGTCCTGACTGGAATAGTGCGCGATTTCCCTGCCTGTTTTCCCGTCGATGACATAGAGACCCGAAGAATAGGTGCCTGCCCAGATGTTGCCATGCCTGTCTTCGCACAGGGAGAGAAACACCTGTGCCTGTGCCTGCAGGTTCTGATAATAGGTTTGCCATTGATCTGTAGATACTTCCCATCTACTCACCCCGTTGTTGGTGGCAAACCAGATGTTGCCCCTGCTGTCTTCAATCACCTTATTGACGTTGTCGTTGAGCAACGAATTGGAGTTGTTGATCTGATGGGTGATCTGTGTCACCTCTGCCGATTCCTGATCAAAGTAGGAGAGTCCGCCACTGTAGGTGCAGACCCAGACACGTTTGTTCTGGTCATGGAAGATATCATAGACACCGTTTCCCTTTAGCGAGAGTGGATTGTCAGGGGTTTCCTTGTAGATGCGCAACACCTGGTGACTCTCACGGCTCAGTTCCCAGATTCCTTGTCCGTCGATACCAACCATCACGGTCGTATCTGTATGCGCCACAATGGCATGGATGGGTTGCTTGGGAATCTGTTTCAGAGGTGACTGTCTCAACTGTTTGCTTTCAAGATCGAAGAGATAGAGGCCATCGGCACTTGTCCCCACCCATGCTGTTTCATCTGCCTGGCCGTAATAGAATCTGGTGACCTTCATCTCATTCTCCGTTGCATAGTTGTAAATCTGCCTGTCGGTGAGCGAGTGGGTGTTCATGAGCCAGAAGCCGTTGTTGGTTCCCATCAGCAGGTGCAGTTCATCCAACCAGACAAAATCATGCACATTCACATATTTCTCTTTACCGATGGCAATCAGCTTCTGATCCTGGTATTTGTACAACCCGCTTGAGGCCGCAATCAGGATTGAACCGTGCTTGTCAACCGCAATCCTGTTCAACACCAGATGGGTGTCGTTCAACGGTTTCCGGATATCAACGAGCAGATCAAAGCGGTCATACACTTCGTTGTAAAGAAATATCTGGCCATTGTTTGAGAATGCAAGGAGTGAATCATTCTCGTAAATCAGTTTTGTATAAATGATGTTGGGTGTTTCGTAGGGTAGCTGATAAATGTGGTAGCTGTTGTCTGTCAACCGCATGATGCCACTCTTTGAAGATGCCCAGATGAACCCGTTCTTGTCTTTGCATACCGAGGCCACCTCCCTCATGCTGATCCCGTGAATGGAGTTGATGTCATAGAACTTTACATTGGATGAAAAGCTCACAGAGACAGAAAGATGGAGTAGTGCAATTATGAATCGGGTTTTCATCGACAATTGAAATTATTCCAGATCAGTCTGCCAGTTACCAGAAAAAAAAACGTACACAATGAGGCATCCGCTCCCTCAACCCTGAAAACTGATCAGTGATCGTTCAAAGATAAACATAATTGTATAAAAAATCATAAAAGACCACCCAATTCTTGCATACACAATCCTTCTCCTGCTTATAATCTATTGAATCTGGTCGGAACCAATTCCTGCGTTCCGAATGCGAAAGTAATCAAAAGTGAGATCATAGGGCGTCTCTGGCTTGGTGGTATCCGAATCAAACCAGAAGGTGCTTGTCATACTTTGTGTGATGATGCCGTCACAGGCAATCAGACCCGCCTTGATGTTGCGGAGCATCGCTTCTGCACTTCCCAGCTCTTTGTATTCCCTGCCATTGAGTGAATAACTGGCTGTGTAAAGGGCTCCCTTTTTTGTCAACCGGAGGTAGAGTGGCTGATTGCCGGTGATCATTTCCTGTAGGTTGAATGTCGCAACGGATCTGGCAATATCATTCTCCTCCACCAGCAGATCGATGGTGCCCGCCTGTGGACCTCTCTGACGGGTGGTTTTGGTTACCGCGCGGAGCATCAGCTTCACGAAGTTGTGGTCATCCTGCCAGGCAATGAGACCCCCATTCTCAGGCTGTGACGGAGCCCGTGAGCCGGTCAGCTTTGTTTCGATGGTCCAGTCGTTGTTCGCGCTCTGCAGCAGGAGGTTGCGGACATTGTTGCTCTGCTCCGATACATCTCCCTGCTCGGTGGTGATGGTGAGTGATCCCGGATTTGTGCTCAGTGAGTGATTGTCGCTCTGCTCACGAACCCACTCCCACTGTGATCCGATGCTGTTGTCATTGAACTCATCACTGTGGGATGAGTGGTCGAAGTTCAGGTAGTAGCTGTTCTCCTCCATGGTGTGGTAGTCGACAAACCGAACGATGGCTGTGCCGGGAATGGTGGTGACCTGCTCCACCTCCACGATTGTTGTCTTGCTTACCGCTGTGGCTTCTACCACGGGAATGGTGGAGTGTGCCTTCATCAGGAAACTTGTTGCTTTCACTCCCGGATCAAATCCCTGAAGTGGTACTCCGTTCACGCTGATGGAGGCGGGTGTCAGGTCGGGAACCACCTTGACAGGGTAGCTGCCGGAGGCAGTGGTTCCATTGTAGGTCACATGGGCATGGATGGTGGCAACTCCTGGCCGCAATGCCCTGATTGCTCCCTTTGGGTCCACGCTCACCACCGACGGATGACTGCTTTTATAGCGCACAGTCGTCTGTTCAATATCGATGAAGCTGTCATCCAGCAGTGTGGCGGAGATGCTTGTTTGAGCTGTTTCACCCTGTTTCAGGATGATCTTGTCCGACTCGGCCACAACGGTCTCCAGAGTGGGCTTCAATTGGCCTTGCATCATTGCCTCCACGCTGCCTCTGATGTCGCGTGAGGAGGCACCCACCTCGAAGGTGTAAAGACCCTGGTCAAAGACAATGCGGTTTTGTTCTGCATCCCAGTACCAAAGGTCGCTGCAGTCGATGTCGATTGAAACGGTTTTGGTTTGTCCGGCTGGTATTGTCACTCGCTTGAATCCTTTCAGCTGCCTCAGCGGTCGCCCTTTTGCTGCAGCATCGGCTGTGCGAAGGTAGATCTGTACAATCTCGTCGCCTGCTCTCTCCCCGCTGTTGGTCACTTCTGTGGTGATGGTGATCCGGTCGTAGGGTGTGATCTCCTTTTTGCTGATGGCGATTTCACCATACGCAAAGGTGGTGTAGGAGAGACCGTAGCCAAACTCATAGGAAACATCCTTGTCGAAATACCAGTAAGTCCGTCCGTTCTTCTGCGCATCACCCCGCAGGGAATAGTCGCCCAACGGGGGGAGATCATTGACGGAGCGATACCAGGTGACGCTGCTCTTGCCACCGGGATTGACCTCGCCAAACAGGATCTGTGCCATGGCTGTACCCTGTGCCTGTCCGTTGTAACCGGTGTAAATCAATCCGGGCACATGCGGGTTTTGTTTGATGGTTTCCACCTCCACCATGCCCATTGTCTGCATCACCACGATGGTGTTGGGGTTGACAGCAGCCACCGCCTCAATCAACTGCATCTGGTTACCGGGGAGTGTGAGCGAAAAGCGATCCGACTCCTCCCTGCCGGTGTTCTGGTCGGTACCCACGAAGATCAGCGCCACATCGGCGGAAGCCACCCTGTTGAGTGTCTCCGGGTCGATCGACTCTGCTTGCGGTTCACGAAAGACAAAGTAGAGATCCTGTGGTCCCGTGATGCCGAGCCTGTTCACCTTGACCGGAAGTGTCATTCCTCTGCCAAAGGCGCGTGCACCTTCGGCCGCTTCAATCTTCTGTGAAGCGATGATGTTGCCGGTGGATGCACCCACGCGCACCTCCAGGGTGCCGCCACCCTGCATTACGTTCAGTTGCAGGATCAGCGAATCAAGGTGTGTCAGGTCTATGTTGTGATAAGCTGTCCAGTCGCCATCCTTGATCCCCTGTAGCGTGAGGTTGCCAAACCGTTCTGTGGCGATGATGCCGGGTGCAGCCGCATCGAAATCAGAGGCAGCGAATTCTTTGCTGTCACCGCTGTTGTTGCGTGTGGTGAAGCTGCGCAGTGTGAAGAAATCGGTTCTGCGGCTTGTATTGCCACCTTCACCGTGGAACAGTTCGATGGGGAGATTGTGTTGTTCGATGTACTTGCGCAATCCCTGCAGATGGGAGATGCTGTAATGTTCCTCCACCGGACCGGAGTAGTCACCCAGCTCCACCCTGTCGGCTTGCGGTCCCAGCACCGCAATTGTCCGGATCTTTTTGGCCTGTAACGGAAGTGCTTTTGTGGTGGTGGATGTCACGGTCTCATTTTTCAACAGGACGGGACTCTTTGTCGCGATCTCGAGTGCCAGGTCGTTGTGTGTAGGATCGTTGATGAGGTCGGGTCTGAGTCTGGAGTAGGGGACGATGGCCGGCGGATCAAACTCGCCCAGGCGCATGCGGATGGTCATCATATTGATCAATGCCCTGTCGATATCTGCCATGGTGATCAGGCCAAGGTTCAAAGCTTCAAGGGTATTGCTTTGATATTCTCCTCCGCAGTCAGAGTCGACACCGGCCTTCAAGCCCGCAGCAGTTGCTTTCACCCCATCTTTCAGGAAGTGGTGTCCCTGGAAGATATCGGAGATGGCTCCACAGTCGCCCGTCACATAGCCAATCATGCCATATGTTTTTCTGGCGATGGAGTCCACAAGAAATTTGCTGGCCGACACCGGCACTCCGTTTACGGCGTTGTAGGCCGTCATGATGGAGGGAAGGTGATCCTTTTCAATCAATGCCTTGTAGGGGGTGAGGTAGTACTCGCGCATATCCCTTTCGTCGAGCTCGGAGTTGCCATTGTGGCGGTTGTATTCACTGTTGTTGGCGATGTAGTGTTTGCCGGTCGGTACCGTTTTCAGGTATCGTGGGTCGTCGCCCATCATCCCTCTAACAAAGCCGCTGGCCAGTGCGGATACCAGGAAGGGATCTTCACTGTAGCTTTCAGCGGTACGACCCCAGCGGGGATCTCTTGCCGGTTCGATGACGGGTGACCAGTAGGTGAGGGTAAAGATGCGTTCGTTGTTGAACCCACGGGCTTCATCTGCAATCACGGAGGCTTCCTTGCGTATCAGCTCCGGATCCCAGGTACTGCCCACGGCAATGCTGTTTGGGAAGGAAGTGGCTGTCATTCCTGCATTGTTGTTCCTGCCCACCACACCGTGCAGTGCCTCGCCCCAGACATCATACTTGTTGATGCCCAGGCGTGGTACCGGAGACATGGTATTCCCCAGCAGTGTTTGCTTCTCTTCGGGTGTCAGTCGTGAGACCAGATCGGCAGCCCGCTCCTCAAACGTGTAGGCGGTGTTGAGGTAGAGAGGTTGTCTGTTTTTTTCACTGCCGGCGTTTTGGGCAGCGAGGTTTATCTGAAATAGGATCAGCAGCAGAATACTGAAAAACAACTGTTTCATGGCTTTGTATTGGTTGTGGATTGTATGTCGTTGGTGTCGCTTGTTTACTTCTTCCTGATATGGTATTGCTTGCCCGCTTCGGTCAGCAGATCGTACTCATAGACCTTCGGGAGCTCACTCTTTCCGGCAGCAACCATCTCCTCGCTGATCAGGGGTGCTTTCACAGCAGCCTTCTGAAAGAGGGGGTTGGGATTATCCCCTGTTGCCGGAATGAGTCCTTTTCCCTCCAGCGGCACATCAGCGCGTATGCGCAGATTCCCTCCCAGCCGGGAGATGAGAGTGGCCTCTTGCAAAGTGCCTGCCAACCAATCCATGGCTACTTCAAACCCTCCACGGGCGATGATGCCTTTCACTGTTCCGCTCTCCCACCGCTCCGGCAGTGCCGGCAACAGGTGCACGGCTCCGTCGTGACTTTGCAGCAGCATCTCCGCCACACCGGCCGTCAGGCCAAAGTTGCCATCGATCTGAAAGGGGGGGTGGGCCGTGAAGAGATTGGGGTAGGTTCTCCCGTTTCTGTTGCCATCGGGACCGGCCAGCGTCAGCATGTGCTGGATGATGCGGTAGGCATGATCACCATCCAGGAGACGTGCCCAGAGGTTTACCTTCCAGCCGATGGACCAGCCGGTGGCCTGGTCGCCACGATAAAGCAGCGACTGTCTGGCGGCGGCAAACAGCTCGGGGGTGGTGTAGGGGGAGATTTGGTGGCCGGGATAGAGCCCATAGAGGTGCGACACATGGCGGTGTTCGTTTTTTTGGTCATCCAGATCCTCCAGCCACTCCTGCAACTGTGCGTGTCTGCCGATCTGCATGGGTGGCAGCCTGTGGGCCATCTCACGCAGCTGTTCGCTGTAGTCCGGATCCTTTCCCATTAGGTCGTTCGCTGTGGCAGTCTGATGGAATAGATCGAACAACAGCTGGTTGTCCATGGTGGTGCCGGCTGTCACAGGGCCATGCTCGGGTGAGACCGAGGGGCTGACAACCATCCAGCCATTGTCGGGATGTGCAACCAGTGTAGAGAGGAAAAAGTCGGCAGCACCCTTCATCACGGGGAAGAATCTCTCTAAAAAAGTTCTGTCACCGGTGAACAGGAAGTGCTCCCAGAGGTGCTGGCAGAGCCAGGCACCACCGGTGGGCCACATCCCGGCTGCTGCAAAGTCGACCGGGCCGGTGATTCTCCAGATATCGGTGTTGTGGTGCACCACCCATCCGTCGGCGTTGTACATGCTGCGTGCCGTATGCTGTCCGGTGCGACTCAGCTCCTCCATCATCCGGAAGAGGGGCTCATGCGTCTCGGTGAGGTTGGTCACCTCCGCGGGCCAGTAGTTCATCTCGGCATTGATGTTGAGCGTATACTTGCTGTCCCATGCAGGGTGGGTGCTGTTGTTCCAGATGCCTTGCAGGTTGGCCGGTTGTCCCCCGGGCTGTGAGGAGGAGATCAGCAGGTAACGGCCGAACTGTGTAAGCAGGGTGACAAGGGCCGGATCTTCTGTCTCCTTGAATGCGGTGATCCGCTGCGTGGTGGTCAGCTTCCGGCTGTTATCCTGTTGTCCCAGATTAAGGCTGAATCGGTGAAACTGTTGGCCATAGATCTCACTGTGTGCTTTAAGTGCTTTGCTGTATTGTTTTGTGCGTGCCGCTTCCAGCAGTTCAGTGGCCACTGTGGCGGGATCCCTGTCCAGCGTTTGATAATCCCGGAAGCTGGTGCCTATGGAGAGGTATAGTATCGCTTCCGTGGCGTTGGTGACGCGGATCTGTTCCTCACTTACCTCCACCGTGCCACCTTTCTGACGGATCATTGTCTGAATTTCATATTCGATTTTCCCGTTGATTCCCTCATGGTCTACTCCCCTGCCACGCAGCACCAGCCGCTCACCTTTCTTCATGACGGTGTGTTGCGAGGGATTGCGGTAGACTGCTTCAAACGAGATGCTTTTCTTCTTGTCGGCTGTCAGACGCAGAATGAGCACGTCGTCGGCAAAGGAGGAGAAGAGCTCACGCGTGAAGGTGACCCCGTTCACCGTATAACGGGTGGTGGCCACTGCCCTCTCCAGATCCAGCTCACGGTAGTAATCCTGCCACTTGTCGTGGCCCTCGAAATGGAGCAGCAGGCTGCCGGCTGTCTGGTAGGGCATGCCGTGGGGACCCCCGAAAAAGGTCTCGTTGATTCGTTTGTCGGCCTCCCCATACGCTTTCCGGAAGATCAGTTCCTGTACCTCCCTGAGTGCGCCGGCTGCCTTGGGGTTGTCGTTCCGGTGGGGTGCTCCACCCCAGAGGGTCTCCTCGTTGAGCTGGATCTCCTCCTCAACAGGATTGCCGTAGACCATGGCACCCAGCCTGCTGTTTCCAAGGGGAAGTGCCTCCTCCCACACCTTCGCCGGTGTATCGTACCACAGCTTCAGCTCCTGTGCCGGGAGTTGTAGTGAAAAGATGATAAGAAGTGACGTGAGAAAGAATGGGTTCCTGTGCATGACTGTTATTTGTTCAAGTTAGTTAATAATAGCTACAAAACCGCCGCGTGGGAGACAATCCACCGCAATGGTATCGGGGAAATCAGTGCGTGCGGATGCCTCTTCCATGGCAAAACTGCTCCGATCGACGCCATCCCTGAACAGGGTGATCGTGTGGTGTGTTCCCTCGAGTGTGTGCTGTGGAAATGACAGCGTTAGCGGCTCATTGGTGCCGTTGATGCCGGCTACATACCAGCTCTCCCCTTTCCGTCGGGCCAGTACCACCGATTCCCCCGGATAACCGCTCAGCAGCTTTGTCTCGTCCCATGCCGTAGGTAATCCGGAGAGAAACTCCCTGACGGGTTCGGGCAGGGAACGGTAGGATTCGGGCCGATCGGGCATGTGTTGCAATGCCGACTCGAAAAGAATGGTAAGTGCCAGCTCATGGCCGTGGGAGGTGATATGGGGGTGTTGTGAGTCGCTGAAGGTGCCGGGGGTGTAGTCCATCGGTCCGACCACGTTTCTGGTAAACGGGAGTGTGGCGTTGTGGCGTGCTGCTCTCTCTGTCAGTATCGGGCGGTTGTTGTACCACTCTGCTCCATAGACCGCTTCCATAGTCATCATATGCGGATAGGTACGTTGCCATCCACGGGGCAAGGTGGCACCATGGAAGTTGATGAGCAGCCGGGAGTCGACGGCATCTTCCAGTAGGTCGAGGTAGTAGTTCATCTCCTTGTGGCCATCCCCGTTGAAGAAATCCACCTTGATACCGGAAACGCCCATCTCATTCAGTTTGCGGTACTCGTTGAGCCTGCTCTCTTTTTCGTTCAGCACAAACAGGGGACCCGGTGCCCCTTCACCGTTCCAACTGGTGGATGAGTTGTACCACAACAATGTCTTGATCTTTTTCCCTGTTGCATAACGGACTGCATCGTTGACTGTGCCGCCGTTGCCCATCTCATTCCATTTCCAGTCGATCAGGTTGTAAGGCCACTGCATCTCCGCTGCCAGGTCGATGTATGCTGTAACTTTTTGAAAATCGTTTGAGCCGTTGTTGTGTGCCCAGTAGATCCAGGCCGCGGGCCCCGGAGTGATCCAGCTGGTATCGGCTACCTTCGAGGGTTCGGAAACATCGGTTACCAGTGTCGATTCCACCACATCGGCCAGTGAACCGATGATCAGCACCCTCCAGGGCGACTCCCAGCTGCCGGTTACGGGCAGTAGCCTGTCGGCCAGCTGCAGCCGGTAGGCACCGCTGTCGGCTGCGTTGCTCAGATGTGATCCGCACCGATCGCGTTGGATATTGGCTTCGGTGATCAATGCGAAGAGGGCGTCGGCCGGCTCCAGCAGCAAGGGATAGGACCAGCGGGTGTTGATCTGTCCTGTGCGTGGATCCGGATCGGATATGCCACTTTGGGCGGGGGTGTAGAAGCCTTCATAGTCGATCTTCAATGGCTGGTTCCATCGTCTGATCCCTTCAGCTATCGGGTAGGTGGTGGCCTCATCCGTGATGTTTTCCCCGTCATCCAGGCTGTTGAACCGATAACGGAAGGCCACGCCATCATTGTAGGTGCGCACCACGAGATCCAATTGTTCACCCGCCGGATTTTGGAAACAGTATATCTGTTCGAATGCGTGGTTGCTGCAATTTCTTTTCTTGCCGGTGATCATGGTATACTCCTCCACGATCTCCACGGGTGATGAGACTGAAAGGAGCTGCATGCTGTCTGTCAGGTTTCGTCTGTCTGTTTTGAGTCCGGTGAGCAGATTGTCGAAGAGCGTGTGACCACTCTCGGCATCGTTGTAGGTGATTTTCAGGGATGGCTGACCAACCGTTTTCCCATTTGAAATGCCCACCTCTACCCTGATCTTTCCGTTTGGGGAGATGAGTGGCCGGATGGCCGATTGACAGACAGAGGTGATGCTGAGCAGGAGTATCAGATAGATGATTCGTTGCATTATCTCTCTTTTTTATCCAGTAATGTGATCTTTTTTCTCTTTCCGTGATAGGTGAATGTCACAGTATCGTTTGTTTCTGATTGTGGCTTCACCACCAACAAGCGGAAAATGCGATGCTGCTCCATGCCGGGGAAAGTACCTTTGCGATTTTCAATTGTCAAGGTTGCAGCCGCCTCGTCCCAATTCATTTCAATGGTGCTGTAGAGGCCCTTCTCGTAATGATTATTGTCGCCTTCGTCTTCGTAGAGGGTGAAGGATGCATCGTTCCCCGGGTAGATGCGTATCTCCATCGGTTCATCCGATGGCTGTGAGGTGTATTGTCTGGCAGGTCCCATCGGAATGATGGAGCCGGCCCTGACAAAGAGAGGGATCGCGGTGAGATCGACAGGAACCTCAATGAACCGGCCTCCCACAAATTGTTCCCCGCTCCGGAAATCGATCCAACCCTTCTCCTGTTCGGGAAGATAGAGCGACCATTGTTTCACATCCGGTTCGGTGACCGCCGCCACCAGAAGGGAGGGACCGAACAGGAACAGATATTTTTGTTCCAGTGCAATCGGGTCATCGGCAAAGTCCATCACCAGCGGACGCATCAGGGTGGAGCCGCTCATGCTGACGCGCGATGCTTCCGAATAGATGTATGGGAGTAACCGGTAGCGCAGATCGAGTGTCTGCGACACCACCTGTTGCACCTCCTCGCCATAACGCCAGGGCTCGGTATTGCTCATGTAGCCATGTACCCGCAGCAAGGGGAAGAAGACCGCGGTCTGCAACCAGCGGATGAAGAGCTCGTGATAGTGCCTGTTGGTGTACTGGTCTGCGGGCCGGAAAAAGCCACCGGCATCGTATGTCCACCAAGGCAGTCCCGTGCTCATCTGACCCAGCCCCGCGGTGATCTGGCGCTGCAACGTCTCCCAGTCGTGACCCACATCACCCGACCAGGTGGCGGTGCCGTAGCGCTGCATGCCGGCAAAGGCGCTGCGTGTAAGGATAAAGGGACGCCGTGTGGGATCATCCTTTCGCAATCCTTCAAATACCGTCCTGTTCACATAGAGTGGATAGACATTGCGCAGTAGCTCGCCAGGCAGGGTGCCGTTCATCACCTTCCGGTGTTGCAGGTCATCATTCTCAGGCTCGGTGGCATCCATCCACCAGGCATCGATGCCGTAAGGGAGCATCTTCGCGGAGAACTGCTTCCAGTAGGCGGCAGCCGCATCAGGATTGAAGAAATCAATCCAGTCGCTACCGGGGATATAGTATCCCTTTTTGTCCATCACCTTGCCTACCTCCGACTGTTTGTCAATTTTCGACCAGACAGAGATCATCATCCGCAGGTTCATTGCATGCAGCTGACGTACCATCTCCGCCGGATCGGGATAACGCTCCTCGTCAAAGCGCATGGCATTCCAACCATACTTACCCCAGTATTGCCAGTCCTGCACGATCACATCGAGCGGGAGGCCCTTTTCACGGAAGGTGCGGGCATTCTCCAGCAGCTCCTCCTGTGTGTGGTAGCGCTCGCGGCAATGGATGTACCCGAATGCCCAACGCGGCAACATGGGCACCGCACCGGTCAGTTGACGGTAGCTGGCAATCACCTCGTCACCGTTCCCGGCAAAGATGGTGTAGTCGAGTGCCTCTGCCACCGGTGAGGAAAGAGTGGTTTCATCGGTAACCGCTCTCCAGTAGAGCTGCGGCCGGTCCTGCGCTTCCCCCTCCACGATGACCTGATGGGTGCCTGCCGACAGCTGCGCGATGAGTGAGGTGGTGGGTGGCAGCCAGATGTTGTTGACATGGGCCAGTGTGTCGCCGTCGATCACCAGGTGGTGCTTGCGCGCCATTGCCTGACCCACATCGAGCAGCAGTGCATAGCTGCCTGCGGCAGGAAGTGTCAGTGTGCCGGCGAATCGGTTCATCTGCCGTGTCTCTCTCCTGTTGCCGCTGGTGCCGGTGGCATCTACCGTCACCTGTTCACCTTCATCATTGTTGCGTTGTAGTGACAACACCTCCTCCGCCGGGTTGAGGTCGGTAAGCCCGTAGTTGTTCCAGAGCAGACCATACCCTTTGCTGGAGAGGATAAAAGGAATTGCTATCTGGCTGTTCACCTGTGTGAGCCGGCGCGACAACCCCCTGATGTTCAGCTGCCCGTCCTGGAACTGGCCTGTACCGAACAGATATTCGTCGGTAGGGGAGTGAAACCGTTGCATCACCTTGTACACCGCGAGGTGATCGAGGCTGTCTGCCTCCATGATGCGTCCTCCTGCTTTTTCGCTCAGCAGGAGCGTTCCCTGCTGATCGGTAAAACTGAGCGTTCCATTTTCCCGGTTGAAGATGGCAATGATCTGTTCCATCTCCATCCTTACCGACGTTTCATCTTCACTCACCCTGTAGGAGGGCGGTGCCACCTGTTCGCTGTAGACCAACTCCTCCGGGTAGAGGCGTGCCTCCGTTTTTGTGAACGTGACACGGATGGTGCGTTCATTCAGCGGGGTGAGACGAAGCATGCCCCCGTCGGTTTCGATCATCACTCCTTTCCCGTCATCAGGCAGACGAGACAGGGGTGATGCGGTGAACGACAGGTGTATCAACCCGCAGGCTATCAGTGAGACAGTTGACAAACGTGACATTGCTGTTCAGCGTGGCTTTGGAGAAATTATAGTTGGTTCACTTGTTCAGAATGGAAAGCATCTGATCGGCATAGCGTTCACCCAGCATGCGGTAACCTTCGGCGGAGAAGTGCAGATTGTCGGGCCCATCCTTGCAGCCTGCCGATGAGATCACATGGCTGTTGGGAATCACCTGGGGCAGGGTCTGTATGATCTCGTTCATCGATGCACAGACGCCTCCCTGGTCGGCATGCACCACCTCACCTGCCAACAACGGGATGGAATTGGGTGCCAATCCCAGATCCTTGAGCAGGGTGTCATACACTTTCTTTACCTTCAGTGGCCACTCTTTTTCACCGGTATTCGATTCACCCTGATGCAACAGGATGCCCTTGATGACACCTCCGTTTTTCTGTGCAAGTTGTGCCATCTCCACGAGACGTTTGTAGGGGTTGCCATCATATTCCGCCACCATGTTCTTCAGCCAGCCGGCAGAGCCGTCCACGTACTCCTGGTAGTTCTCCTTGTCGAACAGTTCAATCTTGCAACCGCCAACAGCTACATTGATGACTCCCACACTGATGTGGGAGGGCAACTCTGCCGTCATCTTGCGACCGAAAAAGTCAGCCGGTCCGATGCCGGTATGGCAGCGCACCAGGGGTGGGATGGCTTTGTACCATTCCCCTTTCACGCGTCCCATGTCCGGACAGTCGATAGATTGCAACACCCTGAAGCGGTCATCGATGCCGGTAGTATATTCCGGTTTGATCCGTACATGTCCTTCCATGTTCGATTGACCCAGACAGAGATAGACCTGTAACTCTTCCTTTTGTGACTCAAAACGGATCTGATAAGTTTTGACCACCCCGTTGAAGTTGAATTCAACCTTCGCAATGCCTGTGGGTGAGTCGGCCTGTGTCACTGTTGCTTTCACCTTCTTGTGATTGGATGAGGCTTTCACAGTGGGAGCTGTGGTTGTGCCAAAGGGCAATGTATGGGTAGTCTCAAAAAGATTGTATCCTACAATGCCATTCGCATTGGTCGATCTGACAGGATGTGCGGGGATTTCAATCTCATTGCCGTTGACGGTGATGGTGACCGATGGAACCACCGGAGGAGCGATCTTCTTCTTCTTCGAACTGAAGCCAAGTCCCATCAAATCGAAAAGTTCGGTTGAACTAGGACCTTCCGCTACCAGGAAGATGGCGTGTTTGCCTTCGAGGTGATCCACATAGTTGGCCACATCGATTGTAAACTGTGTCATCAACTGTGCCGAGTTGGCCGGTACCACAATTTCTCCAATCTTGGTTCCTTTCCAGGTTTCATTCTCCCAGGGACCATCAAGCCAGACATTTACCTTGAATGTCTCCGATGATTTGGGCGTCAGGAACAGGTTGAATGCGGTTTTATTTCCTTTTTTGGTGCCCTTGAAGGCTTTTAAACCTTTGGTATCTTTCTTCAGACCACCAAAACCGAAGTACTTGTAACCGATCACGTGACCATCCCTCACCTTTCCGATTGGCATGTGGTTGTTCCATATGTCCCACGCATCCTGCTGAATGCTGATATCTGAAAGGTAACTGGCGTAACCGGCGGAGTAGTACTGGTAGGGATCGAGACCGTAGATGTGGAATCCTTCGGAGGTGACTTCAGCACCCTTGTATTCTCTGCCCTGGTTGTCCTTGGCACTCCATGTTTTGTCATCAGCATAGGGATCGTATGCGCTGATTCTCACCATTCCCCCTTCCGATACCGGTTTCTCGTCCCATTCCACCTTGATGGGTGCCACCATCGGCTGGCGCGCAAAACCGAAGCTGCGCGGTGGCCTGTGGTAAAAGACGTACCATTGGTCGTTGATCAGCTCGATGCTGCCATGTGTGTTGTGTCCGGCATAGGATGTCTCGATAGCCGATCCATCGCGGTTCAACACCGGAGCCCTCGAATCGACAAGCACCCCTCCGCTTCTCCAGGGACCCAGGGGGGAGTCACCCACAGCATAACGCAGTGTGGAGTTGGAGCTGGCGACTCCATAATCGGGACCGGAATAGCCACTGAAAACGGTGACATACTTGTTGCCCACCTTACGGATGGAGGATGCCTCAAAGAAGTTGAAAGTTTTGAGATCCTGATCGGGATAGATCTGTGTGTATTGGGTGCCTTCCGGATCACGGATCATGCCGTAACGGGCACTGGCAGGCAGGAAATAACTGATCACCTCGGTACCCGGTCTGAGTGAATACATTGTATTCTGATCCAGCTGGGCTGCCAGTGATCGCTGGAATCCCCAGTAACCGTAAGCCCTGAAACCAATCTCATAATCGGGATCGGCAGGATCGGTGACATATTCGATGTAGACTGCCGGATCAAAACCCAGGACGCTACCGGGTATGGTGCTTTTGCCATCTGCCGTCATATTGATGGGGGTGAAGGGCCCATCGGGGCGACTACCCTTGGCGACCATTGCCTCCCTGCGCGGTCCGCGGCTGTGGGGATAGAGGTAGTACTCTTTGGTGCCATCCTTTTTCCTGACCTCTACCAGGTCGGGGGCGTACATCACATCCCACTGACCATCTACCTGATAGGTAAAGATGGCTCCTTCATCTCTCCAACTGGAGAGATCCTCCACGGGTGCCGACCACATTCGGATGTCCGGTCCGCAGTAACTGGTGAGCCGCAAGTCGTGTGAGCCAATGATGTAGGCCCTGTACTTACCCGGTTTGTCGGGGTCTTCAAATACCCGGGGTTCTCCGTCGGGAAGATGCTCCCAGAGTGGCAGATAGGGGTTTCCAGCACCTTTGTGTACGAATTTTTCTTTCGGACTGTAGGGAGGGGTCGGATTGTGCTGCCCGCTCACCAGGGCTGTAGAAAAGAGAAAGAGTGCTGTGAAGAGCAACATCAGTTTCTCGTTCTTTGTAAATAGGAGTAAATTTTTCATCGATGTGTATTTAATATGTGGTACAATGTATTCATTTTAATCTTGGTGGTAGTTCGTTGGCCTCTCGCTTCATGGGCTTCCGGTTGCTTTCTGGGGGACCCAGGTAGGTGGGTTTCAGACCACCCGTGTCAATGACAACTTTCTGGAGTACAATTCCAGGGTCCAGCACGCGATAGCGGAGGGTGTGGATACCCGGTTCGTTGATTGTGTGTCGGGTGACGGACCGGATGATGTGCTCAGCCTGCCACTGTCCCAGTTCACCACGGTAATGGCCATTGAAATTGACCTGTTGCGGGGGATCACTGTTGAATGACACCTCGTAGCGCAATCCCCTGTTTTCGTTGAAGTTCAGGGTTGGTGCCAGCAACAATTGCAGTTCAATCTGGCCAGTTGTTTCAAATTGGATGTCATACTCCAGGTAGATCTCCTCACTGGTAGCGGGATACCCATTTTGCGGGAAGGTGGTGACGCCCGACACTGTTTTCCCGAAGTGGGGGATCACCTCCCAGCGGATGTTGCCTGCATCCTGCCGGCGTGCAAAATTTTCCGCTTCGATGGAGATATAGCCGTTTTGCTCCAGATAAATTTTTTCAGTGGATGCCTCCTCGGGGGTGATGTAGGTGACCCGTGGCATGATGTTGCGCGGCGGTTGCTGCCACGATGTATAGCCGATACGGGTCTGGTCCATCATATGGGCCCATTTGCCATTGGCGATCACCTTGTTGTATTCCTCCTGCAACTGTGTGTCGCGGGCAAAACAGGCCTTCACCAGATCGGCATAATGATTTGCCCTCACATCTTTTTCTGCTGCGAGTTGTTTGTTTCTTGCCACGGCGAAGTACATCTCATAGAGGTTGCTACAGGCATTCACCGGATAGAGCACCAGTTGGTAGTAAGCATCCCGCTGTTCAACAGGCAGTTGGCTGTAAAGCCGGAAGGCATCGAGTGCCAGTGCACGGTACTCGTTCACCACCCGTTCAAATTCAGCATGGTGCTGTAGGCTGTACGTGCGATCGTTCAGCATCTCCGGCGTGACCCTCCGGTTGTATTTCGCATAAAGGGTCAGGATGTGTGCAATCTCATTCGCGGGTGCATCGCCAAATTGTTGGGCAGCCCACTGTCTTGTATGATCCACCAGGTTGTGCGGGTTGAACTGTTCCGGATCCCAGGCCATGTCGAGGAAGAAGCTGATGGGATACTCCATTGGTTTGAGGTCTCCCACGTTGACAATCCAGAGCTTCTCCACACCATGGCTATAGGCCAGGTTCATCTGTTCCCAGACGCGCTGGATGGGATTGATGTTGATCCATTTGGAGTTACGGGGTGCTCCCACATAGTCGAAGTGGTAATAGATGCCATAACCTCCTGTTCTGGGTTTAGCCTCCCTGCCGGGCAGCTTGCGGATGTTGCCCCAGTTGTCGTCACACAGAAGAAGGGTCACATCATCCGGCACCCGCATCCCGTGGTCGTAGTAGTCCTGTACCTCTTTGTACAATGCCCATACCTGTGGCGTTTCTGCAGCCTTCCTGCCGGTCACCTTGCTGATGATCTTGCGCTGATCGGCCACGATCTTTTCCAAAAGGGCGATGTTCACCCCCTCTTCCATGGCTTCGTCACCGTCACCCCGCATGCCTACGGTGACCACCTTCTCCCACTCACGGCTTCGTTCCATGCCATGCCGCCAGGATTGTTGGAGTGCCGTGGCATTCTTGTTGTAATCCCAGATGTTGGAGAGGTTGTTCCGTTCCACGTACCGATGCCAGTCGGTCTGTGCCATCGCCATCGGCTCGTGGTGTGAGGTGCCCATGATGATACCCATCTCGTTGGCCAACACGCCATTCTGCGGATCATCGTCGTAAAAGGCGCTGCCCCACATGGCTGGCCATAGGAAGTTGCCTCTCAGTCGCAGGAGCAGCTCGAACACTTTCTCATAGAAAGCGCTGTTGAACCCCCCGAAGGTGGCACTGGCCCATCCGCTCAGTGCCGGAGCCTCGTCGTTGAGGAAGATGCCCCGGTAGGTCACTGCCGGTTCCCCGTCACTGTAATGACCCTTGCGGAAAAAGAGGGATTCTCTTTTCATTACCGGCACATCGGCCCAGTAGTACCAGGGTGAGACACCCATCTGTTTGGAGAGTTCGTAGATGCCATATATGGTTCCTCTCTTGTCGCTGCCGGCAATCACGATTGCTTCCGCAACCCCTTCACCGGGGTCGGTCACCGACGTGATGAGGAACATCTCACGCTTCCCCTCCAGGCTTGAGGCGTCAAGCTTTTTTGCTTTTATCAGCTCATCCACGGCAGAACCTGTTCCCAGGGTGCCGATGATGATCAGTGGCATCTTCGTTTGGGAAAACCGTTCGAGGATTGCGGGCTGATGTCCGGTGACCTTTTTAAAATCGGATTGCAGATCCGACAGGGCACGTCTGAGACCCATCTCCGCACCCGGATAAAGGAGGATATTTGGTTTGCTGCCAGCATCAAAAAGCACCAGGCTGTTTTCCTCTCGCTGCGTGGTGATGAAACCATCAGCAGCATGCAGGATTGAGGTGCACCAACAAATGGCAGCAATCAGGATGCATAAAATTCTTATTTGTTTCATAAGCATCACACTGATTTATTGATCGTTTTGCGGGGAAATAATCCGATAGTTGCCGCTCAGCTGCATGTAGGCAAAGAGTTGCAACAATCCATCATAATAGGCATCAAAGTATCCGTCCTCATAGGGTTCATGGCGACTGTTCCAGAAATGATCCACAAACTCACGGCTCTTCTCATGTGTACAGACCAGTGAGATGGCAGCTGAGGAGGCCACCAGGCCCAGTGAGTGGCGCAGCTTCTCGTAGCCGCCGGCACCAAGTACCTGTGCCACCATCGTGCCATCCACATTGTATTGGTCCACAAACTGATCCACTCCCTGTGCATAGAGAAAATTCTGGATGTTGTGCCCATATTGCTGTTGCCACTCCTGATCCGCGCAGGCCCAGCTGTAATCGAGAGCGATGTTCAATGGCACACGCCACGAGTCGAAACGAAACGCATCACCGATGATGTGGCGGCTGTTGAGGAGTGATCCGTCATAATGGCTGTAATCGGGATTCAACCCTGTCTCTGGGTGAATGGTCTTCTGCAGGTAGTCACGACTCTTCCGGGCACACTCCCTCCAGTAGTCGGCTCTGCCATCCTCCGCCCAGCGGGCCCACACTTCATAGAAGGCAGGCAGGTGATAGGAGGGGTCGGTGAATCCGGCACCATATCCTGTGGGCACGAAAGTGATCAACTGATGCTCGGGATGAATCAGCGGTGTCACACCCTTTTCGCCTGTTTTGTCCATGGAGCTGTTGAGGATGAACTGTGCCTCTTTGAGATAATCGATGCCGGTCTCATTGCCCCAACGGTTGGAGGCGAAAATGAGAGAGGTTACGAAATACAATTCACCGTCCGATGCCGGACCGTGTGCGTTGGGTGTGCCGTCAGTGCGGCAGCTCCAGCGAAAGTAACCTTTCATCGCTCCTTCCTGGTGCTGCATGTAATGCTTTGACCAACGCCAAAGACGATCAAACATCTCCTTTTTATCGAGCTGGACGGCAACCATCATGCCATAAGACATTCCCTCAGAACGGACGTCGTTGTTCTTGATGTCTGAGATGTAAGCCATCGAATCACCTGTTTCGAAGTAGATCTTCTGTGCACTTTCAAACAGATTCGAGAAGACCTCCTCCAGCCGCTTATCAATATCCTTTTGTTTGTAACCCATTTCGGCCAGTAAGTTGCGGTACTTGCCCGATTCAAACGCCCCTTTGTTCCAGGGTGTCAGGGTGGTGGTGCTGCAGTTGGAGAGTTGCATGCAGCAAAAAAAGAGGAGCAACAGGTACAGTTTAATCTTCATATCTTGGGATTCTCAGTAATTGTTTCAACGGGTGTGATCAGGCAACATTTGCCGCCTCATTCAGTGATCCGGTCTTCTACCCGGTAGTAATCAAAGTCGCAATATCCTCCGCTTTCACGGGTGGCATAGTATGCCAATCCAAAACGATAACCCATGAAGTGGGGGAGTGTATAGGCCATTTGCAGGGTGTTGCCGATAGGCTCCCAGCTCACCCCGTCGAGGCTGTAGTAGCAGGTTGCCTTGTCGGTGCGGTTTCTGAAGTCACATTCAACCTTCAGATGGACCCCATTTTGATTGAGGGGTATCGATGCCACTTCAACTGGTTCTTCCCCTTCTCCATTGATCATTACCACCGCAAAACGGCCGTTCTCCTTTTTCACACCCACAAAGGCATATCTCTTCTGGAGGGCGATCATGCCGGCATAGTCGCCATTGTTCATCCCCTCAGTCTCCACAAAAGTGGAGGCGGCGCTTACCGGCCCGAACGTGCGTTGCGTCAGTGTGTTCCTTGCCTGGAGAGGGGAGCTGTCGACCCGTCCGCTGGTGAGCCGGAGATAACCCGGTGAATCGTTAAGCGACCAGTATCGGTTGTCGGGATTGTGGTTCCATTGCCAATAGAGTGGCAGGGGCTTATCGCCCGGCATGCGGTTGAACTCGTCAGAAGCCACAGTGCCCCAAATGCCAAGCTGTTCGGCAGCCGGAATGTCGAGTTTGTCGGGTACAGCGCCATCTATGCCCAGCACCGGCCAATCGTTTTCCCACTTCATCGGCATCAGGTAGGGGATGCGACCTACCGCCCCATAATCTCGGAACATGTATGCATACCAGTCACCTTCGGGTGTGTCGATGATGCTTCCCTGGGCAATCCCCCTGTCTCTCAGTAGCAGTTTGCCTTCGTAAGGGCCGGTGATATTTTTCGACCTGTGGACGAGCACGGTTCGCATGTCGTTGGGTGGCCAGGTGATGTTAAAGAGATAGTAATAGCCGTTGTGGTGGATCATCTGTGATCCCTCGGCCGGTAATCCCACTCGTTCGGATGCCACCTTGCTGGCATTGGGTATGATTACCTGGTGTACTCCTCCCTCCCTGAGTCCCGAGAGCTCCGGGGTGAGCTCCGCAATGCGGATGTCACCGGCACCGTAGATCATATAGTTCCTGCCGTCTTCGTCGAAGAAAAGGGTGTGGTCATGCAGCACGGGCTTGAAGCTTGTTTCTTTCCAGATTCCCTTTTCGATGTTGTCGGTGGTAAAAACGTGGGTTTTACCGGAGGTGGCGGAAAAGGTGGAGACATAAAAGAGACCGTTGTGGAAACGGATGCTGCTGGCCCAAGAGCCGGCACCATAGGCGTTGTTTCCATTTTCAAGACGCAGTTTCTCGTTGTCCGCAAGGGTATCATAGGCATAGCTGACAAGTTTCCAGTTCACCAGATCCTTCGATTTCATGATGGGGAGACCGGGACTCATGTGCATGGTGGTGCTGCTCATATAATAGGTGTCACCCACCCTTACCATGGCCACGTCGGGCACATCAGCCCAGATGATCGGATTGGTGGCTTTGGGTCCTTCACTATCGGACTGTGTGACTCCCTTTAACGAGAAGAGGGCCATGATTGACAGAGATATTGCAATTAGTCGTTTCATACGCATAAAAATTAGTTTGTTTGATCCGAAAGATAGACATGTTTAATGACAATCGGTTTATTACCCGATGACCAGAATCCAATGATATAGATGTGGGAGGGATCCAGTTTCACCTGTTGGCCATCCTTCAGTTTGTACATGTTGTGCAGGTCGACAACCACCCTACGTGCACTCCCAAAGTCGTAGAGTGCCGGCTGTGACCAGTAACTGTTTTCATCGAAGAGGCGGAAGGAAACACTTGATTGGTTGTCATTGCCCAACTCGGCTACCAGGTATTTGTAGCTGGATAGGTCCACACCCTTGTTGTACCACCAGCCGCCAAATCCCCACTGACCGGTGATCAGTGTACTTGTCTCTTCATCGAACGATCCCTCTCCAAAGATGGATGGGTTGAACATCTCGGTTGTGAGGGGGAAGGTGGTGGAAGATACAGTGATTGAGACATTCCGGGTAACACCACCAGCGGCGTAACTGGCTGTCACCTCCGCTTTCCCGTCTCTCAGGGCGCTCATGATTCCCAGCTGTGAGACCTGCAAAATCGACGGATCAGATACCTGAAAACGGGTCTCAGCGGTTACAAGACGCGTGGTGCCATCGGCATAGGTGGCTCTGGTGATCAGGTAACGTTCTCCTCCTGTTAATATCGAGAGCTCTTCGCCAACGCCCACTATCTCCAGGGTCTCAACTGCTGCCGGTGTCCCCGCCTGGTCAGCAGCATATTGGCTGAACCAGTGATAAATGGGCCAGGGGCATGCCTCCGGATCATTCAGGAAGGTGTATTGTCCGGGTATGCCTGGCGTGTTGTTGAAAACCGCCAGCCGGTGGCATTCGGTGAAGAGCAGCCAGCTGACGTTTCCGGTCATGTCGGCAATGTATTTGAAGTTGGCCCCAAATCCGGGCCCGCCCACCGTGCCGGTGAAGCTTTTTCCCCAGGAGGCTTCATATTTTTTTGGTGCCCAGTCCATTTCGGTCACCATCACCGGTGCAAAATCGGCTACCGGCTTTATCTGTGCGTTCCAACCCCGCTGGAAACTCTCATAGCCGCCTCCCATGCTCCCGCCAAGCTCCGGACTTGCCTCCTCGGTATCGCTCCCGTACCAGCCGGGATAGGCATGCACCGCATAGCCGATGTTGTGACCCGTTACCGGGTTGTTCGCAAAGCCGCTGAAGGAGGACTGGTAAGCCAGTCCGGGAACCCAAATGATGTTGTTGGCATTGACACGGATCTTGTCGACAATGCGCTGGCAAAATGTCTTCATCTGGTCGAAATGACCCTGACCACTGCTGGCGTGGGTGCCGTCAGGTCCCAATATGTTGATCGGCTCGTTGGCCAATTCGAACATGATGCCATTGTTGTTTTTGATTTTCGGGTGTGCCGAGACAGTACTCCACACCTCTTCCAGAAAAAGGTTGTAATCATCTCCCACTGCAATCTTTTCGGGGGCTACACCGGGAGGACGGAATACCACATACAACCCTTTCTCG
The DNA here is from genome assembly GCA_023399295.1 of Bacteroidota bacterium. Taxonomy (GTDB): domain Bacteria; phylum Bacteroidota; class Bacteroidia; order Bacteroidales; family Dysgonomonadaceae; genus Proteiniphilum. The sequence goes on along the minus strand of JAEWQF010000070.1, from coordinate 77,498 downwards.
TTTGCATATGTTGCCATTGGGATGAACAGCTCATCCAGGTATTTCTTAAAGCGTGTGATTGAAAAACGTTCATGACCTTCGTACCGGACTGATTGTTTGGAGGGGTCGTCACTCCAGTAGGGATCCATGTGCATCCGCACGAAATTCATCTTCCAGCCTGCATCCAGTATCTGGTCTATCAGCATCTGGTTGTAACGCAGACATGCCGCCACATCATAGTCGTTCCAGGCATTTTGGTTAAAAAATGGACTGTAGGTCTGTGCAAAACCATGTAAGTTGATCTCCTCACCCATGTCGTTTTTGAGGTATCTGCCTGATACCTGTAGCTGTGGCAACCCCGGGGTCGGTTCTTCCGACACAGGAGGATCAGGATCAGGAATGGTTGTCTCATCCTCTACTTCTTCTACATCAGGCAATCGTGTGTCGGTACAGGAAAAGAGCAACAGTGTGCAGAAGCAGCACAACAAGAATCGGTATCGCATGGGGTTGAATGTTAGAAAATAAAAGAGGACAAGGCATTTGAACTCCTTGCCCTCTTTCCGAATGAAAAGGATTGGTTAATGGCCTGCTAATCCGTCAGCAAAAGCAGCATAGGTATGCTTCCGGTATAAACCGCCTTCCGTCCAGAGACCTACCGGCTGACCTCCTCTCCAGGAGGAACTTTCGGGGCTGTCTGTCGGGCACCAGTGGGCAATCCCGTACTGCTGGTTAGCAGGTATGATTTCAAAATATTTTTGGATGATAAACTTGTAAAATTCACCCATCGCCTTGTGTTGTGCTTCGGTCATCTGTTTAGTAAGCACCGACGTACCGTTTTCATCCACAAAGCCCATATCCAGCTCGGTGATCCTGACAAGCTTGCCGGTGGCAGCCATCAGCTCATACATCTGTACGATGTGTTCCTCCTTGCTGGCCTGAATGGCAGGATTGGCGTAATAGGAGACATGCATCTGGGTGCCGATACCGTCGATGACGGTTTCGCCATCACCTTCCCACTTTTCAATCCACTTGACAAGGCTCTTCAGTTTCTGGTTGTCGTCCCAGTCCGATTCCAGGTTGTAGTCGTTGACAAAGAGCTTCATCCCTGCCGGTCCATGGGTGCGAGCCAGTTGTACGGCTGTGCGCACATAGTTCTCACCCAGGTAGTCCTGCCAGTAGAAGTTGTTCTTTGCATCGGCTTCCGGCACGTTGTTTACCGATTGAAGGTCGTAGAGACCATCGCCGTCACCATCTGCACCGGAGAGTGGTTCGTTCACCACATCCCAAGCAAGCACGTAGCCTTCGGTGGCGGTCATCATGCCTTCAATCCATCTGTCCATCGCCCATGTGAGGGTGTCAGCCTTCTCTTCGGGTGTCTGAGGGATCTTGTTCCCCGATTCTTCGATCTCAAACATGATGTCATCGAAATAGTAGGTGTTGGGTTCACCCAGCAGGGCAAGGTTGAATGCGATGGTGTTCGCACCGGCCTGATTGCCGGCGATCACACCATTGTAGACGTGTTCCTTCCATGCGGTAGTGAAACTGGGGCTCCCGACAAATGCCCAGTGCATGTACCCACCAGGTTCGTTGTGAGTCTGCGACTCTGAGTTGGCTGGTTTGTCCGCCTTGTATTTCATGCTGAAACGAATCTTATCACCCTCCTCGAATTTCCTGGAAGATTTCACGAAAAACTGGGTATCCCAGGGATTGGCAGGGTTGGCACCCGACTTAACGACGATTGCATGTCCCACACCATCGGCACCCGTTCCGGCGGCACCGATCGTAGCGGCTTTAGGTCCGACTGTTGCCTCGGTGGCAAAGAAACTGGAGACGTCGCTGCCTTCCACGTCGCTGTTGCTTACCAGGTTGGTCCACCAGGTTGCCGGTCCGGCAGCTGCCGGAGCCACCTTGAAGCTATAGGCATGCCAGCCCGGTTTCTGCCAGCCTGTCAATACCTCCTCGTCGAACGCACCGTTCTCGATCAGATTCACGTCCGATCCGGTGGCAGTGAGTACCATGTCATCGAAGAAGAGTTCACCCCCCAAGGTGCCAAAACAGAATTGCAGCGTGGTGGCATTGATCGACGGGGTAAAAGTAATTGAAACATCCCCCCAGGTTTCACTCACACTGAAATCGGGGCCATAGTTGGTTGCTGAACCGTCGAAGCGCCAGAAAGCCACGGTATAGGGTACCGATGCCTTTGCACGCAGTTTGATGGTATACTCCACTCCCTGAGTCAGGGGTGTGGGCAACACATAATTCAACTGCCAGTCCCAGATATTGGCATTGGCATTTGGTGTGGCCACCTGCAAACAGTTGTTGGCATCATCCGGATTGATCTCGATCTCCTTGTCGGCAATGATGCTGTTCAGATACTTGTTGTTCTGCTGTGCATGCCATACCAGTGTATGACCATACACCGAGGTATTGGCAGCCTTTGCAGCACCCACAAAAGCAATCACCTGGGAGAAGTCCATTGATCCGTCGTCTTTCACCACCGATCCATACTTCATGGCATTGCCCGCGGTAATCTCATCGAAGTTGGCATTGATGAGACGGTACATCATTCCCTGATTGCTGTATTCACTGGCAGTGACTCCGGCCCCAAGCTTGAAGATTGGACTGGCGCTCCTGTTGATGTATGTTTTCAGGGCATCATACTCATTGAGATATTCCATCTGTGCGATGGATTCCGGTTTCTCCACATCAAAGAGTTGCCGGGTATCGTCCACACACGAACTGGCCAAAGCCAATATCAGGAATATCACTCCGATCTTATTGATTGTATGTTTCATATTCATTATATTCTAAGAATGCAACTTAATCTAACAATGCGGGTGTAAACCATTCCGCCTTCACTCCTCTGTCTCTAACCACCAGCGTATCTTTGGTAGCTACCTGGATGTCACCATAATTGACGGTGTAATCGAGATAAAGTACATTTCTGTCTTGTTCACCCCAGCTGTTCTTGTCACCTTTCGGTACGAACTTACCGGAACCGGTGGCTGCCACGCCGTCGGTGTCGGATGACACCGTGCAGTCGCCCTGGTCGTTGAAGGTGAGTAACATCACGCTGTTGCGGTTTACATTGTTCAGATCTCTTGTCTGATGCGCCCATGCGATGGTGGTGAGTGAACGGGTGGTGATGTCATCAATCACCTCGTCTTGCTCCACATAGGCTGCACGACGGTTGAGGGTGCCATTCTGGCCTCCGGAAATCACATCCACCCCCCTACGCAGGTAGTTGGCATCGTATGGGTTGATGTATTTCACCGCATAGAGCACATAATCCTTGGGCTGCACATCCCAGTCGCCCGACACACCCCTTCGCGGATTGTCTACCATTGGTTTTCCGGAGAGAATGGTGTCGGCATTGACCACACCCGTCATCACCACGGGAATCACATAGGTATTCACCAGCGAGTTGGGATCGTTGAAGAAAGCAGCGGTCAACTGAACCGTCACACCGCCAAGAATACTTCCCTTCTCAATGGTAATCTTATCGGAGGAGAGGGAGTAGTAACTGGAGGGCATGGGGAGGATCTGCTGTTCGGTACCATCAAAATAGAGGTCGTCAATGATTGAATTGTCTACTCTGATACCGATTTCCACGTTCTTGTCATTGGAATAGACACCACCCATTGTTGCCATGATCTGGCACTTGTAGGCGTTGTCGAGGCTGGTGTCAAACACATCCTCTCCAAGGACGATGGTGCGGACAGGGCTCTGATAGGCAAAGTATACGGCCGAATATTCGTAATCGGGAAACTCCCACTCCCCGTTCTCACAGGAGGTAAACAACCCGGTCACAAGTGCCGTCAAAAGCGTGAGATATACTATCTTTTTCATGTTAATCTTATTAATAGTTCAAATCTGTTACCATCCTTTATTTTGAAGCAATTCGCTGAATTTGATCACCTCACCATAAGGAATGGGTCCATAATACATGTATTCCTGGTAGGCACGGTTCTCCACCTGTGGCAGGATCGTGTATGTGCCCCCACTGATGCTCATCCCTTTGGCCGGTTCGTTGATATCCTTCTTCCAGCGCCGGAGATCCCAGAAACGGAATCCTTCAAAGCTTAACTCGATGCGTCTTTCATTGTGAATCAGTTCCCGCATCTTATCCTTGTCATTCTTTACCGATTCCAGGTAGGTGTCGGTGGTGTTGACACCAATACCGGCCCTGCGGCGGATCCCTTTGATCACATCATAGGCAGAGTAGCCATTCGTGCCGGTGCCTGTAGGACCCCACGCTTCGTTGGCAGCTTCCGCATATCCCAGAAATATTTCTGTGTAACGGATAAATGGTTTGTAATGATAAGCCGTGGTCTCTGAACTGGGATTGGCATTCACCGACTGGTTCAACAGTTTTTTCATGTAATAGCCAGTCCTGGTGGAGGTCTCGGTTCTGTTCAGTGCATTGTTGTCGCTCCCATCGGCAGCTGTCGTGATGACGGTGTTTTGCGGACCTGCAGTGGCGCCGTTGTACAGGATGTAAAGTGCCAGACGGCTGTCTCTGTTGGCATATGGATTGTTTGGATTGTAACCGCTGGCGGGGTCGGTAATGGGCAACCCGTTCGCCATGGGGAACGCATCCACAAGGTTCTGGGTCGGGTTCACGCGACCGCTGCCAAACAGGGTGGGAGGATAGTTGTCTCTCTCCAGCGTGAGGTTGTTCTCCTTGTTGCCACGCCAGAGCATCTCTTTTGGATTTTGACCTGCCGGAAGATTCTGAATGTCAGCGCTGCTCACATACCATTTGTTTCCGTTGGGATCAATCTCAGCAATTGGATTGCTGCCCAATCCACTCAGCACGAGGGCCATCTCATTGGCAGCCTCTTCCCAGGTCACATCCGTTCCGTCACTGTAAGCCGGACTGGCTGCAAGCAGGGCGACCTGAGCACGAACAGCCTTGGCGATGCGTGCGCTCATGCGGTTTTTTGCATTGTCGCCAAAAACACGGGTATACTGACCGGCAGTGACGCCCTTCGCCCTGTATTTCGCGGGTACCTGGCTGTCATCGTCAATCACACCGTAATCTTCGGGCAGAAGCATCAAAGCAGAATCTACGTCGGCATAAAGACGGTCGATGCACTCCTGGAAGGTATTGCGCGGCAGGTTGAATTCCGAGTTGAGGTCCTCCGGCTCCGTAAGGATTGGAATACCGAGTAGTTGTCCATTGTCTGCCCATCCTCCGTGATTCATCAAAAGATGATACATGTAGAGTGCGCGCATGCCAAAAGCATCCCCTTTCATACGATCCCGGAACATTTCAGCTACCAGGGGATCAGCCGCCCAGTTGACCTCATCGGCGATGTCGATGAACTGGTTCAGGTATTGCCACGAAGCACGCAGATACTGCCACCTGTCCATTGGATTGTTGTTGGCTCTCCATGATCCGGTAGCCATCTGGCGAAGACCATTGTTCGGATTGTTGGAAACGGCATCGTCGGTAGCCACTTCGCTAAACGACCATGCACCCACTGGATTACTGATGTATGCATGTGCAAGCAATCCTGTAGCCCACGCAGGCATATTGTACAAGTCACTGTTGTCTTTGTGATTCTCAATTGCAGGCTCAAACATGTCCTGGCAACCAGTCTGCACAAAAAGAAGCAACACAAACAGTGCAATGATGGATATTTTGTTTCTATTCTTCATGATTGAATTTTTTTATCTGATGATGTGATTAAAATGTGCCTCTTACGCCGATGTTGTACAAACGGGTCTGGGGCGCACTTCCTACATTCATTTCAAAATGTTTGCGTTCCTTAGAGATTGTCAGCAGATTGTATCCGCTCACATAAAGGCTGATGCCTTTGACAAATGATCCCTGCAAAGCTGATTCGGGGATGTCATAGGTGAACTGTACCTGTGAGAGGTTCAAACGGTCGGAATCGTACATCCAGAAGTCGGAACTCCGGAAGTTGTTATCCCCACTGGTAGTTGTCAAACGTGGGTAGGTTGCACTCCCTTTCGTTTCTTCTGTCCAGCGGTTGCGTACGATATCGGAATATTTGTTGTCGCTGCGCACCCAATAGTAGGAGTTGTTCTTCATCCCTTGTCCACCGTAGAATCCATCAGCCATGGCAAAGAAAGTGAAGTTGCGCCATTTGGCTGTGAAGTTGAGTCCCAGACGGAAGGGGGTATCCCAGCGACCGAGATAGACTTCGTCATTGGAGTCAATGATGCCATCACCGTTCTGATCCTTGTACTTGATGTCACCCGGTCTTGTTTCTCCAAACTGTTGTGTGGGAGATCCTTCGATGTCGGCCTGGTCATTGAAGAAGCCCAGATTCTGCAATCCCCAGAGTGCATTCAATGGTTGTCCGATTCTGGATTGATAATCAAATTCAAAACTTTCATCTCTCTTGGCTGCTTCCGTGTTGTAATACATGCCGTTGACTCCCAATGTGAGATCCACTTCGTTCACCTTCTGATTCAGATAGAGGCTGAAGTCGAAACCGGATCGGTTGTCGATGTTGTAGTTTACATAAGGAATGATCGATGAGGTGGGATAACCCACCTGGTTGAAATAGATGGGATAGAGTGAGTTGACACGTGCGATGTCGCCATCCATTTTGCCAGTGAAGTAATTGAGATCAAAGGAGAGCAACTGATCCCATAGTGATCCGCGGACACCAAGATTGAGCTCTTTCCGTTTGATAAAGGTCATGTTCGGATTTTCACCACGCTGGAACTCGGTGGCAGCTTCACCTCCCAGGTCGGCCCAGGAGAACCATCCACCACGTTGCAGGATCGATTTATAGAGATAATAACCCATCTCATTGTCGTCGGTTGCCAGATCCATGTCCTGGTTCACGATGCCGCCCGAAACAGTCAGCATCAGGTCATCAAAGGCACTGTCACCGAAGAAATCCTCTTTTATTGGACGCCATCCCAGTGTCACTGTCGGTGAAAAACCGAGCCTGTTTCCTTCGGGTAGTTTGGCGGAATAGGGCAGCGCGGAGCTGAAGTCCAGATAGTACTTCTGTTGAAAGTTGTAGGAAGCCTGCAACCCCAGGTTCACGTTGGTGAGCCGGTGATATTGTCCGCTCTGCTGTCTTTGCCATGCGTTTGCGACAATCATGGCGAACAGATTGTGGTCGCTGTTGAATGTACGCGTATAGTCAAACTGTGCTGCCATGTTGTAGGTATAGCGGTAGGCAGAGTTGCTGATGGCTTCGGACCCCGACTTCATATCGTTCCCATACTGTGTGATGCTGGCAATCATGTCACTGCCGGCATAATTGGTCCAAACAGGCGAGTAGGTGGCATACTCATTGGAGTAGCCCTGGTTGTAGGTAGAAGCATAGTCAATACCATATTTCGCACGCATGTGCAATCCCTCTAGTAAAGATTTCAGATTGAGGTCGAAACGGGTATTGAACTGGAACTGTCTGCTCACAAACTTACTGTCACCAGCAGCATAGGCTGCAGCAATAGGATTGGTGGGATTCAACTGGGTACCTCCGAGAAAATATTGGCCATCAATCAGATAGTTGCTGGTGTTGATTGTATTCCAACTGGGAATGTCATTCTCTTCGAGATAGGTGAGCGGAATCAACGGTGCCACACGGTTGGGTCGTAGCGAGGCCGCATTCGACCACCAGTCGCCCCGGGCACTGTATGAGTCGTAGAAGGTGACATTGGCATCGGCCTGTACTTTTAGGAAATCACGTACGTTCACATCAAGGTTACCGCGAACAAACATACGGCTTACATAGTTGTCGGCGTTGTTACCCACATCCAGCAGTGATTTTTCACGGGAATAACCGGTGGTGGTATAATATTTCACTCGCTGGTTGCCGCCGGTGATCTCTGCAATTGCTTCAGAGCGGTTGTAACTGTCGCGCAGGTACTCCGGTGCGTACATGTCCAAATCGGGATAGCGGTATGGATTCTCTCCCGATGCATGCCGGTAGATATTCTCCAAGGTGTAGCTGGGATCCAGTCCGTCGTTCACCCGGGCTTCGTTGTAGAGGGTCATATACTCGGCTGAACCCAGATACTTTGGAAACGCCTTGGGCGTGTGTATCCCGGTGTTGGCGCGCACGCGAATGCGCGGATCGCCAATTTTACCACGTTTTGTAGTAATCTGGATCACTCCCTTGGCAGCGCGGCTACCATATAGAACCACTGCGGCCGGTCCTTTCAGTACGGTAATGTGTTCAATCTCGGTAGGGAGTACGTTGTTGGCATCGCGGACCATTCCGTCGATGACGACCAGATACTCATCCATCCCCCAGATATTTCCGTTCACACCACCGATCATGTTTTCCACAAAGTTGAGGCTATAGGTGGTATAGGCCTTTTCAGTCAGTCCTTCCACATCGATGACTGAGATACCCCCCAGGATGTCATTTTTATCGATGCTTCGAAATGCGACCTCTACTTTTTTGTGCAGTGTATCGTTTTCCAATACCAGTTCCTCTGTGTATCCCAACTGGGCTTTCATCTGAACGGCATTGAAAATAAAGACGATACAAATAGCGAGACCAATATATATATGTTTCATTTTAGTCTTTTTTTAATTTTCAATTTGTTACCACCCAGGGTTCTGATAAAACTCCGGATACATGCTGACATCATCTGTATTGAAGGGGAGCCAGTAATGCTTGCTGGTGAGGTTGCGTGTTTGAATCACTTCTTCCCTCCAGTTGGTGACTGCATTTTCTTTGGGATCTGCCTTCGTGTCAAGCGGTGCTGCACGATCAAACTCCTGTTTGGTCTTGATGTTGTAGGGGTACTCGGTCAAGAGCAACCAGCGGCGCAGGTCATTGAAACGATGCCCTTCAAAAGAGAGTTCTACCGCACGTTCCCGAATCAGTTCGCCCATAAACCCTGCCAGATTGTTGCTGTATTTGTCGGCCAGCGGCTCCACGCCTGCTCTTTCACGGATACGGTTCACTGCTTCTATGGCGCTTAGTGAGAAGTTGGATGATTTCGCTGCAGGTGATCCATAACCCTGTGCAGCTGCTTCGGCATACATCAGATAGACATCTGCAAGTCGTACCCAGGAGAGGTGGAAGTGGGTTGAGTAGCTGTATCCGTAGGTGTTGTCCCACTTGTTGGCACCAATCGGGATGAACTTATAGTTCAGGTAACCGGTGCGGCTCACGGTGCGGGGGTCACTTACGTAGTTACCACCTGAATACAAGTTGGCATAACGCCACACCTCGTCGGTGGGGTTGGTGATTGTTCCGGCAACCACTTTCACACCATCGTAGATGAAGTTGTTGTAGAAACGGGGGTCACGATCCTTCCAGGGGTGTGTCTTGTCGAAACCCGATTCGGGATCATTGAGTGGCAACCCGTTGGCCATGCCGAAATAATTGACATAGTTGGCTGCGGGGGCAAGCACGATGCCGTCTCCTTCTGCCATTGCGGAGGGCTGATAGGAGTTCATCTGTCGCCAGTAGGAATCGGCGCCATATGTCGGGCTTCGTACGATCGCTTCGGTGCCTCCCGGCATCAGCCAGTTCTGTTGCATGGTGTAGAAGAGTGAGGAGTAATCTTCAAAATCGACCAGTGCATACTGTGTCTGGCCACTCTCCACCATATTCAGCAGCTGACCAAACGCATCGGCAGCTTTCTTGCACATCTCCGCATCATAGGTACGCGGACCGTTGATGCCATTGGCCATCAGCGGGCTGCCGGCGTAGAGATAGGTTTTCCCAAGCATGGACAATGCCCATATTTTGTTGGCACGCAGTGCGTTGTTCCCTGATGTACGACGGCCTATTTCGGTGTCGTCCCAGTTGATGGGCAACAGATCGGCTGCTTTCTGAAAGTCGGCTGCCATCTTTTCTGCATTTTCCTGGTAAGACTCACGGGGAAGGGTGAGCGGCTCATCACTGGGAAGCACGGTGTCGATGTAGGGAAGACCTCCCCAGTATTGTGTTAACTGGAAATAGAACCAGGCACGCATAAAGTACAACTGCCCTGCAATAATGTTTCTTTCATCCTGGCTGGCGTCGGTCATTTTCCCGTCGGCAATTGCCTGCAGTCCCATGTTGGCCACACGGATACCATACCAGGAACCACCCCATACCGATTTGGCAAAACGATCGCCTCCGGCACTCCAGTTACGGTCAAGGAAAGAGGCGCCATTTCCGATGTAGTCGCGGTAGTTGCCTCTGTCGATGCTGAACCCCATCAGGTACTCACCGTTACCGATTGTCACCACTTCGTCCTCACCCCAGTTGAACGAGCTGACCCAGTAGTGCTTGGCCAGATCGGGTGTGAGGTGGTACATCCTTTCCACAAAACCCTGGAAATTTCTAAAATTCTTGTAGGCATCGTCGGCGGCAATCACCGAGTCTGGTTCCCTGTCCAGATAGTCTGTACATGAAGCAACACCCAGCAAAAGAGTAGCTGCCAATGCGTATAGGTAATATTTTATTTTTGTCTTCATCATATAGCATGTTATAACGAGATTCTCAATCCTAAATTAAAACGCTTCTGTGTCGGATATGCTGAGTTACCTCCTGTATTCGATTCCCGGTCATCGGGCATCTTGGTCCAGAGGAAAAGGTTGTTTCCATTGGCGAACACTTTCAGACTGTTCAATCCCACTTTTTTCAGCCAATCTTCCTTGCTGAATGTGTATGATACCTCAGCATATTTCAATCGGATGTAGGATCCATCGTGCAGGAAACGGGTCCCATTGGTGTAACCGCTGGGTATTGTTCCCCATCTTGGGAGGGGCACATCGGCATTGTTGTTGTCTTTCGACCAGTAGCTTCCTTCGTTGAAGGCTGTGTTCTTGATCCCGCCGAGGCTCTGGAGACCCACATAACGGGTCACATTGTTCACGCCGTAGAACTGAACAAAAGCACTCCATCCCTTGTAATCGGCACCAATCTGGGTGTTGACGGTGTTTTGCGGCACACCGGTATATCCGTATGGGATGTTGTCGAAAGTGGAGATAATCCCGTCAGCGTCATAGTCGAGCAGGATGTAGTTACCCGGGATGCGGGCGTCGTCCGATTCATCGTGTCCGGTAGTGCCGTAAAGTTCATCCCAGTTGTTGTAATAACCATAGTCTACATGGGCATAGGTCTGACCGATGGCCTTGTTGGCTGATTTCTGATATTCCGGTTTCAACAGGGGATCGTCGGCTTCAATCACTTTGTTGCGTGCTTTGGTATAAAACACGTTTCCCCAGAGGCGCCATTCGCGATTGAGCTGTTTGTTCCAGCGCATTTCCAGCTCGTAACCACTGGTTTCCACTTCACCCAGGTTGGCTGTCGGTGCGGTTGTCCCATAATAGGAGGGGACCGAACGTCTGCCACCATCGAGCAGGATGTTGGATCTGTTTTCCTTGAAGAAGTCGACAGATCCCGAGATCACACCGCCAAACAGGGCGTAGTCGGCTGCGATATCGAGCTTTGTGGCCACCTCCCAATGTACATTCGGATTGCCAACCTGCGATTCATAGTACCACTGATAGGGACTGTTAGAGGGATCCACACCGGTAAGGGCATGATTGAATGCACCCCCGTAACCCCAGGAGTCCATATAAAGCCAACGTCCGTTGATGTTGTCATCCCCCAATTGGCCGTAGGAAGCCCTGAATTTGAGCATGTCGAGCCATTTCAGGTCGAGGCTCTTGATCAGCGGTTCTTCGGAGAACATCCAACCGACTGCACCCGACTGAAAGTAGGCAAACCGGTAATCAGAAGAGAATTTTTCGGAACCGTTGTAGGCACCATTGTATTCCAACATGTACCGTCTGGCATAGTCGTAGGTGGTACGGAAAACCCAGTTCTCACGATAGAAAGGCAATTGGCTACCCGTAGCGTATTGTTCCCGGCTGACGTTACCCATGGCCCCCACGTTGTGGTCGCCAAAGCTATTGATGTAGTTGATCTGTCCTGAATAGTTCAGCCTGCGGTAGGTGGCACCGTTGTTGACGGATCCTGCACCGGTCATCCAGGCAATGTTATTCTGGTAGTCAAACTTGTTGTTACCGTCAACAGTCACATCGGTGAATACCTCCCCTGTTTCGGGATGGATCCATTTGTGTGGGTTGTCTTCCCAGTCGTTGGTATCATCGATACCGCGGCTTGTTTCCTGGAAACTGTTGTCGAAGGCCAGTCTACCCTGGAGGGAGAGGCCCTTGAGCAGGAATCCCAGATCCTGTTCCAGCGTAAAGTCGGTATAAAGACGGTCGCTGGTGGTATAACCCACACCGTTCACACTGAGGTCTTCCATCGAGTTGGTCGTAGCCTGTGAAGGGTTGGGATGGTAGTATCCAAACGATCCGTCACTGTATTTGGGGCGGAACATATCGGGGGCAATGCCATAGAAGGCTGCCCATACAAGGTTCTCGTATGCGAAATAATTGGTTCCCTTCGATACGGCATGTGAACCCGAGAGGTTCATCCGCAGGGTGGTTGACTTTGTCAACGAGAAGTCCATGTTGCTTCGCACGTTGATTCGGTCGTACCCAAATCCGGTATCATAACCACGGTTGTTGTCTACACTTTTGTAGATGTCTCCTTCGTGTGCGTAGTCCAAGCTGGCAAAATATTTTACGAAACGGGTACCACCCGATACGTTGACGTTGGCATTGTAAGAGGTTGCCACATCCTTCAACAGCTCATCCACCCAGTCGACGTTGGGGTAACGCTCAAATTCTTCCACGTTTGCCGGGTGACGGTATTTGTTGATGATATCCTGGGGCCGGTAGTTCACCCACTGACTGGGTGCATATCCCAATTCATTCTCGATTACCTTGTTGCGCAGCATCAGTGCATCGTAGGAATCCATCAACTCAGGAAGCTTGGAGTAGGTTTTCATGGTGGTGCTCACGTTGATGTCCACATTGGCTTTACCCTCTTCCCCACGTTTGGTGGTGATCAGGATCACACCGTTGGCACCCCGCACACCAAAGATGGCAGTGGCCGAAGCATCTTTCAATACCGAGATGGTGGCCACGGAGTTGATATCGATACCGGTCATGGGGCGTTCCACGCCATCCACCAGGATCAGTGGCGCGCTGCCGTTCCAGGAGCTGACCCCACGGATGGTGATCTCGGGATCCTCTTCACCGGGTTTGCCGGAGGTGGTCATGGTGACAACACCTGGCAGGTTACCCGTGAGCGCCTGACCCAAACTGGAGACACCTCCCGTACGTTCCAACACTTTTGCATTTGTCTGGGCGATGGCTCCCACCACACTCTCTTTTTTCTGCTGTCCGAAACCAACCACAACCACCTCTTCAAGCAGTTCGGAATCCTCCGTCATGGTAATAGACAAGGACGTGCGTCCATTCAGGGGAATGGATTGTGGCTGCATACCCACATAGGTGACATTGATTGTCGCGGATGAGGGTACATTTGCTAAGGTAAACCGTCCATCGAGATCGGTCACCGTTCCGGTTGATTCACCTTGCACCTGAACGGTTACGCCGATCAGTGGTTCACCCGATGCGTCAGAAACAGTACCTGTTACGGTAATGCGCTGCGCATACATGGATAAGGAAAATGTGCACAACAATATGAGACAGATTCCTTTCAATAGATGCGAAATTTTTCTTTTCATTCTCTGATTTGATTAGATTAAACTAGTAATTCTTTGTGGATGAGTTGATTCATCCGATCAGTTTCAAAATACTCAATCGTTTTACATGTGTTGCATAAGATTATCTGTTTATGCCGGTAAAGGTATCAATGCGTGTTGTTACCCGTTCCAGATATTAGATACATTATTACATTATTTAGATATTTAATACTTCATTCACTATGTGTACGTGCACAATACATTGATTAACACATATTTGCAATATATGCCCCCTTTTTCAATTCATTTGCAATCACTTAGCCATTCATGGTGTGACTGTGGGAGGCAACCGGCAAACAGTTGAAGGGCCCTGCTGGGTTGTCTTCAACTGCTGCCGTTGTTTGTTGTGGATTTATTGTTTCTCTACTGAAGAGAGCTGGTCGATCAGTTGTGTAACCACTCCTTTGGGTTGATGATCACGGTCGAAAAGGAGCGGGTAATCGGTGCGTCCTCTCACCGGGAAGTTGTTCTTCCATGAATCGGCATCGCTTACTCCCCACATTGTGACGCGCAACACATTGTCGCTGTTTTTCAGGAAGAGATTGAAGAGATCCATCATCCGGTTGTCCCATGCTTGTGCAACTTCATCGGGGAGACCCTCTTTGTAGGGGTCGATCTCATTGCGGTATGCTTCCATGTCGGCCAGGTTGGCACCGCCCATACGGCGTGGTTCAGGCAGCGGACTGATGTCCAGTTCTGTAATCAGCACCTTGACACCTGCATTCACATAGTCGTCGATTGTTTCCTGATAGGTTTCAATGGTGGGATTCTCCATGCCCAGGTGACCCTGCATGCCGATTCCGTCGATCCGTATGCCACGTTCTTTCAAGGTGTTGATCAGTCTGACGACTGTTTCCCGTTTGCCGGGATACCATTCGTTGTAGTCGTTGTAATACAATTCGGCTTCAGGATCTGCTTCCTGTGCATATTGAAAAGCGAGCGGAATGAACTCCTCTCCCAATATTTCGTAGAACTTGCTTTTGCGGTAGGAACCATCCTCCAGAATGGCTTCGTTCACCACATCCCATCCCTTGATAACGCCCTTGTAACGGCCTACAACAGTGTAGATGTGTTCTTTCATTCGCTCTTTCAATACCTCGGGTGTCACATTCTCGCCCTTCTCATCGGTACAAAACCAAGCGGGCAATTGTGAATGCCAGATCAGGCAATGACCGGTTATGGCCAGGTTGTTGTCCACACCAAACTGTACGAACTGGTCGGCCTGACTGAAGTTGTAGCGGTCTTTTTCCGGATGGATCTCCGCACTTTTCATGCAGTTTTCGGCCACAATGGCATTGAAATGTTTCTGTACGATGTAGGTGGCTGCCGTATCGCGACCGGCTGACTGACGTGTATTGAGTGCAACACCGATCAGAAATTTATCCTCCAATACATCCTTTAATCCAGGCTCTTCTTTCACCGTATTGCTGCCACAAGCTGTAAAAACAGCAGTAGCAGACAACAATAATGCAATTTTCATTCTTTTCATGTTCTCCTTATTAATGATTAGGTAATGTTTTACATTGTACTGTTCAATTATTGTATAGGTCGCAACAGGTAAACGATGGGTTTCTTTGCGATCCAACAATGGGACTGTAAAAGAACGATGTTTGACTGACACCTGTTGCCAATAATAGATACATTTCTCCTCTATTTAGATATTTAATACAATATTGTATAAATGTAACAGTTTGAGCTTTTATTTTTCAAAGCAGTCACATGCAGGATCACGGATCGGCTCAGAACCGGGTTGCCCCGGCCATCGCACACAAAGAAACCTCCCGTAGCGGATTGATGATGCGCTACGGGAGGCTTGGTGGTCAGTCGGGGTGGGATGTCACACTAACGAAACAGCAACGGCGCAAATTCACGGAGTGAACGCCGCCAGGTGAGCCATTCGTGGGCTGTGCCCTCAGACTCGTAGTATACCACATTGTGTAAACCCTTGCCCTGTAATGTCTCTGCAAACACCCTTACCCTCTCAGGATTTTCACCTGAGCCGATGCTGAGAAACATCAGTTTGACCTGTTGGTTGAATTGTTCAGGTTTCACCAGGATGCCGCCATACAACGTTTCAATCTGGTCCACGCCACCTGCTCCGCCACTGAAGCCGCCCAGGTAGGCAAACTGATCCAGGTTGTTCATCACCACCTGGAAGGTATGCATGCCTCCCATAGAGAGACCGGCCATGGCACGACTTTCCCGATCCGTTTTTGTGCGGAAGGAGGCATCGATCATCGGTACGATCTCTTTAACCAGCAGATCGGGAAACACGCCCATGAACCTGAAAGGTGCCGCAGGCCGTGCGGGCCTCTCTGCAGCGGTAGCAGCAGGAGGAGCAGGAGGTGCTGCGGGTGAGTTTGCACCTGCAAGAAAGGCATTCATGCGTGAATTGTCGAATCTTGGTGCAGGATCAGCACCAGGCAGTGCAGCATATCCACGGTCCATGACCACAATCATGGGAACAACTTTACCTTCGGCAAGCAGGTTGTCCATGATATTTCCCATTCGTCCCTGGAACACCCAGCCTGTTTCATCCTCGCCCCCGCCATGCTGCAGGTAAAGCACCGGATAGCGCTGCTCCTTGTCCTGGTCGTATTGGGGTGGGGTGTATACATAGCACATGCGCCAAGCCTGTGTCATCTCCGACCAGTATTTCTTCATTCGGATCTCACCGTGCGGTACATCTTGTGTCTTGTCGTATGGCAGTCCTTCCGGTATTTCGATGGCGCTCACCCATTTGCTCATGCCATAATAGGACTTGGTAGCCGGGTCGGCCACATTGACGCTGTCGATGACGAGCTGGTAATAGTGGAAACCCACCGCCTCCGGTTCGGGCGACACATAGGTCCAGTGACCGTCGGCCTCGCGTGTCATCGGGCCGCGAAAGCTGATCTGCACTTTTTTTGCATAGGGTGCATACACCCTGAAATAGGTGTTGCCTTTTTCATCCACACGGGGCCATTGTGCCCCATCAAGGTTGTGTTCGTTTGGAAATGACCCTTCCGGGAATGATTGCGCGAACGTGATCAGTGGAACAACCACCAACGTGATCAACAGGATCTGTTTGATTTTCTTCATTTGGATAATTTTGATATGATTATGACTCGAAATTAAATTCAAGAATTGATGGGTCGGCCAGTACAGAGAATCTGCCGGGAGAGAAGATGCAGCTTCTCTCCGGCAGATTGTCATCAGAAATGAAAAGGAATATTTACCATCCAGGATTTTGAACCAGGTTCGGATTGATGGATGTCACGTTGTAGGGATAGGGAAACCACTCATGCTTTCCGGCCTGGAAACCAACCTGCTTCCCTGCGTTGGGTTCCGAGTAGGTGAGGTAACCCCTGTGGGCTGCTTCACCATCGTTGATGAAGGCATCCTTCAGGGAAGGAATGTGCTTACCGGCATTCTTCACTTTCTCAAACTCTCCCCATCGTTTCATGTCGACCCAACGGGATCCCTCCATCCACAACTCATAGTTGCGTTCTTTCTTCACGTCAGCCAGTGTCAGCGTGGAGCTGACATAGTCAGAACCGGCCCGTTGCTGCACCATTTGAAGGTACTGGAGACCATCGTTGTCGTTTGTGTTGGCGCATGCTTCCGCATACATCAACAGCACATCGGCATAACGCATGATGATGAAGTTGTTGAAACGGTACCAGTTGGTGGAACGGTCTTCCTTGGCCACGATGTGTTTTCTTTGCAGGTAGCTGCTCTGACCATAGAGTCCATCGGGATTCACGATTCCCCTGCCCGGGTCGGCAAGCTTCTGTGCTTTGGTCATGCTGTTGATGTCACCGCCGTCGCTGGGCCATTCCAGTTCAGTAATGAATTCTTCATAAGAGATGATAGTGGCTTTGCGGCGATAGGAGTCACCGTCGTTGTTCGCAAATTCATTGGCGAAGGTCTCTTCAACAGCCAGACCACCCCATCCCTGGTCAGCCTGCATCGTGGGAGAAGCAGCCAGACGGGAGGATCTCCAACCCCAGAGGTTCATCTCCATCCAGGTAGAACGCTGGATCTTACCGCTCCAGTCGCCGATGCTGGCATTGTTGATCAGATTCAGTTCAAATACCTTTTCTTGGTTGCCATCACCGGAGAGATGGAAGAGGTTTCCATATTCTTCACCCGGTACAAGCGCATATTTGCCGGAAGTGATTACATTCTTGAGGGCTGTTTTCGCTCCGGCATTGTCGCCCGCATTGAGCAGCGCCTTACCCTGTACCGCCCAGGCAAAGCCCTTGGTCACTCTCACCGCACCTTCCTTGTCGGATGTGCTCGCACGCTCATCAAGGTATTGGACTGCCTCGGCACATTCAGCGGCACACCACTTGAGCAGCTCTTCATGTGTTCCTTCAAAATTTGTGGGCTTGTCTTCCGGGGCTAGCAGATGATCCACGAGCGGAGGGGTACCCCATGCCAGTGCTGCCGTCATGTGACACCAGGCACGGATGACCCTTGCCTCGGAGATGCAGCGGTCCTTGACAGCACTTTCGCCGTACTCGAAGTTGTCGATTACCAGGTTGGAGTGATAAATGACAAAGTATAGACGTCTGTACAATTGATAGACAACAGAGCTTTGCGAGTCGAAACGGAATTCGTTGATGCTGGCAAACTGATCGTTGTCTCCGTAAAATTCACCGGCTGCGAGCACATTGTCTGCACAGTAGTTGAATATGATGTTGTAGGGGACATAGATGCCGTCATTGCCACCGATGTTGGTGATGAAATCTCCGTATAGATTGACCAGTGCTGACTCGGCATCCTCATCGGTCTGGTAAAATGAATCTATACCGATGACACCCTTCTGGGGAATGTCAAGTAGATCCTCGTTGCAAGCCGAGAATAGCGTGACAGCAATGATGAGTATGGGAAGTATATATTTTTTCATATTTATAATGTGTTGAATTAGAATGTGATGTTTACACCAAAGGTAATCTTCTTCGATTGCGGATAGGTACCGTTGTCAAAACCGGCTCGCTGAGGGGCTGTGCTGACAGTAGCTGTCTCCGGATCCACACCGGGATACTTGGTAAAGGTAAAGAAGTCATCCAGCGATACGTAGAGTCTGAGCTTGTTGATCAGAGCTGTTCTGGTGATCTCTTCCGGGATGGTGTAACCCAACTGAAGCTGTTTGATCTTGAAGTAAGCACCACTGAACATGGATGCCGACGATCCCCAGAAATGCCAGTCAGTAGCAACAGCCTGTGGATTGGGCATGGAGGCATTCTTGTTTTCGGGTGTCCAGGCATTGTCGTAATAATATCTCAGCGAGTTACGCATGGGTGTATCGGCACGATACAATACGGTGAAGATGTCGTTGCCGCCCACACCTGCGCCAAAAAGATTCAGATCCAGTCCTTTGTATGCCAGACTGATGTTCACACCGTAAGTGTAATCAGGGATGGCTTTGCCCAGATAGGTCATGTCGCCGTCCGAGATGTTGCCATCACCGTTTACATCCGTGAGAATGGCTTCACCTGTTTCAGGATTTACCCCTTCGTATTGGTATCCTCTGAAATACCAGATCGGTTGCCCTACCTCGAAGGCAGTGCGGATCGGGTTGTTGGTACCGTCTACGCCACCGGTGGCACCTTCCAGCCGTGCGATGGAGGGATCGAGGAAGGTGACTTCATTGTGCAATGTGGAGAAGTTGGCACTGACGGAATAGCTGAAATCCTCACCAATGTTGTCTCTCCAGGCAGCCTCCAGTTCGAGACCCTTGTTGAGTACAGAGCCGGCGTTGACTGTTGTTTCTGCCACACCCAGTTCCGGAACCGGATTGATGTTCACCAGCAGGTCCTCGGTTTTCTTGTCGTAATAATCTGCGGACAATGAAAGCCTGCTTCGCAGGAATCTCATTTCAATACCCAGGTCAAGTTGTTCCGATGTTTCCCATCTGAGATTGGGGTTTGCCAATCCGGAGGGTTTGGAGCCGTAGGAGGGGCCACTATCCTCCACGCCATACTGATACCAGGAGCTGTTGTAGGCGATGGTGGTGCTGTACTTGTAGTTGTTGAGCACGTTGATGTTTCCGTTCCGACCCCAGGAAGCACGCAGTCTCAGGAACGAGAAGGCATCCATGTTGAGGTTCTCGGAAAAGAATTTCTCGTTGCTGACGGTCCAGCCTGCAGAGAAGGAGGGGAAATAACCCCAGCGATTGTCTGCGGGCAATTTGGAGGAGTCGAACGCATCGGCACGGAAGTTGGCCTGAAGGGTATAGCGGTTGTCGTAGGTATAGATCAAACGTCCGAAGTAGGACAACTGAGCCGATTTGCCGGGAAGGTTGCCATAGCTTTTCACTGTCTTCTCTTCTCCGTCAACCATGTTGCTCTTTACATAATCCATGTAGCGGAAGTTGGGCTCATAGCCTGTCAGGATATCGGGTCCCTGTGCACTTGTAGAGACGTTGTCCCAGCTGTTCTCGATGTACGACATACCGGCCATGGCGGTGATGGCATGCTGATCGAGGGTGAGGTTGTAGTTGGCAAAGTTTTCAAACTGATAATAGATCCCGGTATTTACATTCGCGGAGATGTTGTAGTCTTCCGATTTTGCCTGCGGAGTAGCATAATAGGGCGTGTTGAATCTGTGTTCATTGCTCTGTGTCACCCTGTACCCCAAACGGGAGGTGATCACTAGCCCTTTCACCGGTTTCAGGTTCCCGAAGATCATACCACGGAGGGAGACACCACTGTTTTCAGCGTCCACCCGGTCTCTTTGCAGCAGTGGGTTGCCACTGTCGTCGGTGATGTATTTCGACGTCGCATAATAGAGGCCATTGTCGGGATCCCTGAGGATGATCTTGCCCTCATTGTATGCTTGCAGCATGGTGGGAGCGAATTGATCTGGACTGGAGTAGTATACTGGTGTCAGCGGATCAAGTGTCAGCACCGAGTTCATCAGTGAACCGTACTGCGACATTTGGGGTACCGACCGGGTAGACCATTTCTCGATGGAGTTGTTGGTTCCTACCTGCAACCATTTCTTGATGTTGTAATCGGCATTGATCTGGGCTGAAAGACGTTTGTAGACATCCTTGTCGCCTTTCACGATCCCATCGTTGTGGATGTAGTTGAGGGAGGTGAAATAGTTCCCCTGGTTGTTGCCTCCCTGGAAGGTTACCGTATGCTTTTGACTCCAGGAGGGAGCAAATACCGCATCAAACCAGTTGGTGTCGGTGTTGTTGTAGTTGTTTGCCTCCAATTGTGCATCGATGGGCAGGCCTGACATCCTTTTGTAGTCGATGAAATCTTCGGCTCCGAAGATTTGTGGATGCCTGGCAAGACTCTGATTGGCATAACTCACATCATAGGTGATGCTGGAGGTGCCTCTGGCGGAAGCGCCTGACTTGGTGGTGACCAACACGACCCCGTTGCCGGCCTGAGCCCCATAGATGGCTGCCGAAGCAGCATCCTTCAGTATTTCGATAGATTCGATCATGGAGGGATCCAGGTACTGGATGTTGTCAACCTGCAAACCATCCACGATAAGGAGTGGCCCGATGTTTCCCGAGTTGGAAGAATAGCCGCGCACACGGATGGATGCACCCTGTCCTGGGGCACCCGAATTTGTCAGCACCTGTACGCCGGATGCCTTGCCCTGCAGGGCCGCTGCGGCATCGGGTGTGACAATGTTCTGCAGCGCATCCGAGCGGACCGATGAGATGGCACCCGAGATGTCACTTTTACGCATGGTGCCATAACCGACCACGATTATCTCATCCAGGTCCGTTGCAGTTTCGTTCATTACCACATTGATCACAGACTGGTTGCCGACAACAACCTCCCAGCTGTCCATCCCGACAAATGAAAAATGCAACACGGAACTTGGTCCCGCCACCGAAAGAGTATAATTGCCATCAATATCGGTAATGACACCATGTTGCGTTCCTTTCTCCAGAATGGTCACACCCGGAATTGGTTCGCCCTGATTGTCTGTCACATTGCCTCTCACCTGCACCTGTGCATAGGAGGCAACGCTCAGACATAAACCCAAAAAGAAAAAAAGTACTCTTTGTTTCATAGACATAGAATTTAAAATATATTTAATTTAACAAATTAGGGAACTCACAACTCTACCCATGCGCCAGCAGATTCAATTTGCTTGCGATATTTCATAAGATTCAGAGAAACAGACGCATAAAGATTATAAAGTGATATAACGGTACAAGATGTTGTTTGATCACGCCAACATTCATTTGTTTTATGTGATAATTTTTTACAATATTAACGGATGTGTTTGAGGTGAGGGTCAATTATTTTTTGATATTGGGGGATTATTTCGTATTGCAGAAGATTGTCCTCAAGAATGCATGAAAAATCCACCCTGCTTGCTTTTTGACGCTGCCACTACAGGAGTAATTGCCTGATCCACATAACCCAATCCACACATCAGCAAGATTTGTCCTCTCAGTTTGTGGGAAACTATCACTATCTTTGTTTCCGTACATCACAATGAGAACCTCAAGCAATGGGGAAATCCTAATAATAATAATAATTTAATCATAGATCGTATGTGTTATAATGCTACAAAAAAAGGAACCATGCTGTTCCTGTTCGTTGCCTTTCTTGTCTCAATGAGTGCACAGAATCCCATTGTCAGGGACCAGTTTACCGCAGATCCCACTGCCAGGGTGTTTGAGGGTAAGCTTTATCTTTATCCTTCACACGACATTCCCAGTCCCATTGAACGGCTCAAGGAGTGGTTCTGTATGGCTGACTATCATGTCTTTTCATCCGAGAACCTGACCGACTGGCACGATCATGGAGTGATCGTCTCGCAGGAGAAGGTACCCTGGGTTGCATCCGAATCCTATTCAATGTGGGCTCCTGATTGTGTCTACAGAGACGGGAAATATTACTTCTATTTCCCCTCTGCACCGGCAGGAGAAAACCGGCGTGGATTTGCAATCGGCGTGGCGGTATCCGACAAGCCTTATGGACCCTTCCAGCCGCAAGAACAACCGATTGAAGGTATTGGGGGTATTGATCCCTGCGTCCTGATCGACCACGACGGACAGGCCTACATCTACTGGTCCGGGAGGGGCATGTCGGTGGCAAAACTGAAGGAAAACATGGTGGAGCTTGAGAGCGAACCGGTACAAATTGAGGGATTGCCGGAGGGCTTTAAGGAGGGACCGTTTGTTTTTGAACGGAATGGGATCTATTACTATACCTTTCCCTGGGTACGCGACAGCACCGAGACGCTGGCCTATGCTACCGGTGACAACCCCATGGGCCCCTTCACCTTCCAGGGTCTTATCATGGATGAATCACCCACGGGTTGCTGGACCAACCATCATTCCATTGTGGAGTATGAGGAGCAGTGGTACCTCTTTTATCACCACAATGACTATTCTCCGTCGTTTGACAAGAATCGGTCGGCACGGATTGACTCGCTCTTTTTCAATCCCGATGGAACCATCCAGAAGGTGACGCCCACCCTGCGGGGTGTAGGCATTACCTCAGCCACATCCCTCATTCAAACTGACCGCTACAGCGCCATCAGTGACCAGGGAGCTTCGATTGCATTTGTCAACGACCAGAATCCGTTTGAAGGATGGAAGCTTCTTCTCGGTGAAGGTGGATGGGTTCGTTACAATCGTGTTGATTTCGGAAAGGGAGACCACCAGACAGTGAAGGCAAGGGTCTCTTCCAATTCCGGCTGTAAGGTACGCCTACAATTGCGTCATGCTGAAAGCAAACTATTGAGTGAGATCATTGTGTCTGCAGCTCCCGGCTGGCAGGAGATAACCTTTCCTGTACGCAATGTGATGCAAGGAATTCAGGATATTGAGTTGTCGCTAGTTGAAGGTGAAGGGAGCGAAATCGACTGGATTCAATTTGAATAAGAGCAGCCGGACCGATCCCTCCGCAGAGAGAGATTATCACCCCTCCCATTTGTTCAGTCGAACATTGAATGCTGAACGCCAAAGTATGACCCCTATGATTCCTGACTGATGATGGAACTGGGGGTCATGTTGTATTGTTTCACAAAGCAGCGGGTGAAATATTTGGGGTCATTGAACCCGACACGATAGGCAATCTCGGAGACAATCACATTGTTGTGCCTGTTCTTCTCGAGGATCATCTTCGCAATTTTCAATCGGTAGAGCAGCAGGAAGCGCACCGGTGGGATTCCGGTCAGCGAGACAAATTTCTTGTAAATAAGGGTATAGCTCATGTTGAGCTTCAGGATCAACTCTTTCACACCGAAGCTGGAATCGGTATAATTGCACTCGATCACTTCCATCACATCCTTCATGAACT
Organism: Bacteroidota bacterium; assembly: GCA_023399295.1. Lineage (GTDB taxonomy): Bacteria > Bacteroidota > Bacteroidia > Bacteroidales > Dysgonomonadaceae > Proteiniphilum. The sequence continues at coordinate 53,673 of JAEWQF010000070.1, read as the reverse complement.
GCTTGTCAGACTGTCCCACTTCCAGTACGGAGAGGTTCATCTCCTCCTCCATGAATTTCTTCTGACGCAGATCCCTGTTCTTCATGATCGCATCGATCTGGGCTTTCAGGATGATCTCCTCGAAGGGTTTGGTGATAAAGCCATCAATTCCATTCTCGTAGCTCTCTACATAAGCCTGTTCACTGGAGTTGGCGGTAAGCAACAGGAAAGGGATGTGACACAGCTCCACGTTGTCGCGTATCATCCGGCACAAGCGTGCACCGTCGCAAATGGGCATCATCAGGTCGGATACGATGAAATCGGGGTATATGTTCCGGGCGATCTCATACCCCCCCTCACCGTTGTTTGCTTCCGCCACATTGAATTGATCGGAAAGGATCTTTTTGATGTAGTTCCGCATGTCCGTGTTGTCTTCAACCAGTAGCAATGTTGGTTTGTCGCGGTCGACTGGGATGAAGGGGGGAATGACATCGGCTGTCGACTGGGGTTGTTCCGTTCCCTGCAATGGGATGGTCTCTACGCTATCAGAGAGGGATATCGGGAAATAGAAGCGGAATGAGACACCCCAGTTGTCAGATGATTTCACAGTGATGTTTCCCTGGAGCAGTGTGATCATCTCTTTCACAATGTGCAATCCGATGCCTGTGCTGCTTTGACCAAACTGTGTATATCTCTGCTGGTCGGGTATCCGGTAAAACCGCTCAAATATCTTCTCTGTCTCCTCTTTGCCAATCCTGCTGCCACTGTTTGTGATGGAGAGGTATTGCAGTAACCTGCCATTGGATCTGTCGTAACACTGGGTGGCATGAAGTGTGATCCTGCCTTTGTCAGGTGTGTACTTAACCGCATTTGACAAGAGATTGAACAATATCTTGTGTATACTCTCTCTGTCGGACAGGACCTCCGCCTGTTTGAGTCGGTATTTTTTTTCAATTTGAATGGCTCGGTTCATCATCAGACCGGAAAAATCAGAAACAATCTGGTCGAGCAGTTCAACCAGGTTGAACGGCGTCGGGTTCAGTGTCAGATTTTTAGTGTCGATCTTCTGCAGATCGATTAACTGATTGACCATGGTGAGGAGATAACGTGCATTCCGGTTGATCATCTCCAGGTTCTCCTGCTCTTTGCTGTTGACAGTCTGCCTGATCAATTGTCCGGTGGGGCCCAGGATGAGTGTCAGCGGTGTTTTAAACTCATGGGCCACGTTGGTGAAATAGGATATCTTCTCTTTGTTCAATTGTTCCATCTGTTGCGACATCTCATAAATCGCGTTCTTCTGATGGTTGATCTCTTCGTTCTGTTGCTGCAACTGTTCGTTTTTATCGATGATCTCTTCTTGGGTGAGTTCCAATTCCCTGATTGAACTGGAAAGGGCAGCGGTTCGCTCTTCGATTTTCTTTTTCAACAGCAACTGGATCTTCTTTTGCCGTTCATAGTACCAATAGAGGATATACAACAAGATCGAGAGAGAGAGCAATGCGATGAGCAGATAGAACCAACTGGTTTGATAAAAGGGAGGGTGTACGATGATGGTGAGTTGTGTCCGTTGGGAGGACCAGGCATTGTCCTGATTGGTGCACCATACCTCAAAAGTGTATTTGCCGGCATTCAGGTTGGTATATCGTGCATTTCTCCTGGCAAGTCCCAAATTGATCTGCTCATTGAGCTCCAAAATACGATGGAAATAGTAAATCTTATCCTCACCTGAATATTCCAGACTGCTGAAGGTGAGCTCAAAGGAAGTATGGGGGTGATAAAGATGCAGTTCCTTGCTCCGCGTAATGGAAGTGGTCAGTTTTTTCGGGTGCAGAAAGGGAATGATCTCCTCACCATCACAATAGATGCTGGTTATGGTCACCACTCTTTCCTTCTTTTTGGGAAAGTGAACGAGCGGATTGAATGAAACCAATCCGTTGGTGGTGCCCAATATCACTTGATGATCGGAAGTGTTGCACCCCGACCGTTTGTAGAACTGTTGTACCTGCAACCCCTCATTTTCATCAAACAGAATAGCCCTTTTTGTAAAAGCATTGAAGAGAAAAACACCTTTTGAGGTACTGATCCAGATGTTTCCACTCTCATCTTCCAGTAGATTCAGGATGCTGCTGTTCGACAAGCCGGAACGGCCGGCATAATTGGTGAAGGTGTAGTTACCCTTTGAACTGCCCGGATCGAGCTGATAGACGCCGTTGCCCATACTGCCCAGGTAGATCTCACGGTCTTTTGTTTCAAGGATACAGGTGATCTTCTCCTTTATCTTGCTCTCCGGGTCATCCAGTTTCTGTGTGAAGTGGAAGCTCTCATATCCGTTTCTGTAATCTTTCAGGTCGATGATGTAGATGCCGTTGCCCCCAATCCATAAGCGCGATTGTGAGTCGACAAAAACAGTATTCATCCGGTCAGGAATCTGACCCGATCGGGGATTGAACTGCAGCCTGTTCATCCGTCCATTGGCAAGGTCCAGTGTCTGGATATGTCGGCTGCTACATACCCAGATGGCATTCCTGGCCGGATCCAGGCAAAGGTCATGAATCTCGTTGGAGAGCAGCCCGGAGTTCTCGGTGTTGAAATGGTCAAATCTTGGGTGCGATAGTTTTTCTTTCGGGAGTCTGTCGATGCCACCACCAATTGTTGAGATCCAGTAATCACCCTCCAGATCCTGAACAATGTCTGAGACATTGTTGTGACTCAACGAAGCGGGATCATTGTCGCGATGGTGATAAAAAGTGAATGACTTTTCCCCCTTCAATTGAATGGCAAGTCCGCCATCCACAATGCCGGCCAGCAGGTTTCCCTCCTTGTCTTCCAGTACCGCACTGATGATGAGTGGTCTGTCGTTGGCTGCAGCCTGGAGGAAATGGGTGAAATGGATCCGCCGGGGTGTCATCAGGCTGATGCCGCCATAAACTGCACCGGACCAGATGCAATTGTCTTCATCTACAAATACCTTGTTGACGATGTTGTCGTTGAGTGATGCACCCTGTTCTCCCTTCCGAAAGACGATGAATCGTTCGTTGCGTTGAAAGATGTTGATTCCATTGCGTGTGGCGATGACGATCTCACCCGACTTATTCATTGCAATGTCGTTTACATGATTGGAAGAGATGCTCTTCGGATCATTCGGGTCCTGTTTGTAAAGGGTAAAAAGTCCACTCTGGGTGTTCAGGCAGTACAATCCCTCCTGTGTTCCAACCCAAAGATAATCACCGTAAGAGAAAAGGGTATTGACAGTGTGTTTGGTCACATCAGACACAGTTGATACCGGTATCTGCGCGAATCTGTCGGGACTGATGCCGCCAAACCGGAGCAACTGGTTTTTTCCTCCTGCCCAGATCTCGTTTTCATGCCTGACCAACGTTCTGATGTCCACACCTCTTTTCATGATCCGTATCTCTTCGATATCCCTGTCGTTGTTCAAAATAAGATAGGCAAGGCAATCCCCTTTACCCACCCAGAGGTTTTGTGATTCGTCCACGTAGATGGCCTGGGCAGGTGTGGTCAATATCTCACTGTGCTCCCCTTCATACTGTTTCAGAAAGGTGATTTCTTCCTGTTGCAGGTCGATGCGCATAATTCCCGCATCGGATGCTACCCAGAGATGGTGTGATGCATCTTCTGCAATATGGTATATGTAGTTGCTTTCAATAAAACGATTTGGCTGATCGGAGTTGGCAGAATAGTGTTTCAGCTCATAACCGTCGTATCGATCCAGGCCATTGGAGGTGCCAATCCAGATAAATCCCTGGTAATCCTTGTGGATGGCCCGAATGAAATTGTCACACAATCCTTCATTGAGGGTGAGGTAGGTGTAGTTATAGCCGGTGAGATTGCTTTGTGCCGGCAGCGACTGCATCCAGACCATATTGATCAGCAGGGAGAAACAAAAGATGAACCGGTATCTCATTGATTGGTTACGTTAGGAATGCGGAGCAAATGTATGACATTTCTTCAATTCATGCAAACGGTGTTTTTGTGGTCTCGTTGGGAGGAGCGTTGCGGCTGCAAACATAGGAAAGAGGATTGAGGAGCAAGAGGATTTTTTTTTCGTTGATGGGTACTATATTGGTGAATCAAGAAACACCCCTTTTTTTCTTCTTATTATTTTTCAAACGTGTGAATTAATCCTCATGAAATGAGAGTTTAGTCTCCACAATTCAGGGAATAGGCTGTATGTTTGCAACTAGTTTAAATTGACTGAAGGATGTATGTGGAAAATCGAAAAGCAGGTCCCTGCCGGGAGACAGGTCTCTGCAAGAAGCTTGTGCGGTTGGTAAGTTGCCGGGTCATTTATCTGTTGTCTCTTTTATTCATTTTGCAGGGATGTCACAACCCGGATCGTGACAAAAATCAACAACCAAGTTTTACCCTGTTGAAAGGATTGCGATCGGGTGAGTTGCGTACCATCCCGTTGGACTCTCTGATAGCCACCGATCCCAATATCCTGGCAGATGAAGCCACCCGTACCTATTATCTTACCGGTTCCGGTGGAACAATGTGGAAGAGCCGCGACCTGCAGAACTGGAATGGGCCCTACAGCTACATCGAAATCGACACCACTTCATGGATGGGATCCGATCCAATGATATGGGCTCCCGAACTGCATCATTACAACGGCAAATATTATTGTTTTACTACCTTTACAAACACCGGTATCATTGTCGAGAAAGTGCCCGAACGGTGTGATCTCCTGCGCCGTGGGACACATATCCTGGTAGCGGATCGGGTAAGTGGTCCCTACCGCCCTGTCACGGATAATCCCTATTTACCTGAAGCGTGGTCTACGCTCGACGGGACACTCTACGAAGAGGAAGGTGTTCCCTACCTGGTTTTCAACCACGATTGGATGCAGCTCGAAAACGGAGAGATCAAACGGATCGCCCTGGCTGAGGATCTTTCACACACCGAAGGGGAAGCAACCTCGCTTTTCTCCGGCAGTGATGCTCCCTGGACCCGCGACATGCAATCGATCGGGGAGCTAACCTTCGGGATGTCACTCAGCGGCTATGTAACGGATGGACCCTTTCTTTTCCGGACCGGTACCGGCAGATTGGGCATGTTGTGGTCCAGCTGGAGTGACAATCGCAATGCCCAGGGGGTGGCTTACTCCCGATCGGGAAGACTGGATGGACCGTGGGAGCAGATGGATCACCCATTGGTGGGTTTGAATGCCGGTCATGGCATGCTCTTCACCACTTTTGAGGGACAGGATCTGTTGTCATTGCATCATCAACCGCTCGGAGAAAATCCCGGTCCCCGAAGACTGCTTTTGTTGGAGGTGGATTTGACAGGTGACACCCTTAAAATAGTGGGGAGATACAATCCCTGATCGTATCTCCCCATCTGGTTGCTGATCGATGCGGATCGCTATCGGGCAGCTACTCCTTCCTTTGTTTGAACCACAAACTGCATTGTTCCGTCGGCATTGTAATGGAGTTCATCCACACAGACACTGCGCCGTCCGATTGCACCCTCGATGCCATCCAGGGTGAGGGTTGCGTTGTGGTAGAAGAGGTACCATTTCCCGTTGAATTCCGCAATCCCCGGATGAATGGTGAAACTGTTTTCCGCCATGCCGGTCAGTTCACCCTGTGCTGTCCAGGGACCCGCCATGGAGGGGGCTGTGGCATAGGAGATGGTTTCGCGACCTTCACCCATGGAGGCGTAGGTCAGATAGTAGCGCTCTTCCCGTTTGTGAAGCCAGGGACCCTCCACATAGCGTGGCAGATCAACGATCTCGATCTCACCTTCCAGCTCCACAAGGTTTGATTTCAGACGTGCCAGGAAACAGGTGCCGTTACCCCAGCTGAGCCAGGCCTGACCCTCCTCATCCATGATGAAGGTGGGATCGATGTCGTTCCACCAGCCCCGTGCCCCATTGGAAGTCATCTCGTCGGTGATCAGTGGTTTGCCTATCGCATCGGTGAATGGACCGGTGGGACTGTCGCTCACGGCGACGCCAATCACTTTGCTGTTGTAGGGCTCTCCAGCCTGCACCGTGGTATAGAAATAATATTTCCCTTGGTGTTCAATTACCTGTGAAGCCCATGCTTCTCCGACACCCCATTCAAAATCGGTGGGTTTCAGCACGGATCCATGATCCGTCCATGTCTGCATGTCGTTTGTGGAGTAGCAAAGCCATTCGGTGATGTTGAACTCCTTGCCGCCGGATGCTTCATCCTGACCTTCGTAATATTCATCATGTCCCACATAGAGATAAAGTGTTCCCTCATGTACCATGGGTGCCGGATCGGCAGTAAATTTGTCTCCAATCAGGGGATTGCCCTGATTTTGAAAAGTTGTCTGACTCTCTTTTTGAGCACATCCGGCCATTGAAAGGAGGATGCAGATACCCAGTGTTATTTTCTTCATTCCTAGATTCGTTTTATTGATTCATCTGTTCAACTTGTGGAGGTCATCATGACCCCTAATGATCTCTGAAATTCCATTTTGAGTTGTCACTGTCCATGTCAAATCTCGCCAGCGTGGGGGTGCTGTCACCCGCAGAGACCAAAGCCAATTGCTCATTGGAACCGGGAACTTGCTTGGGCATGATCCGGTAGCTGCCATCTGTTAACTGATCAATGCGCCACAATTGTTCCGGTGCACCGGTAAATGAGGGTACCGCAATCAATTCGGCTTCCAGGGTGGCAGCCAATGCCCTCTCTGTACCTGCAATGGTTATCTTGTAATAGGGACCCCCCAGGTATCCGCCTGCTTCGGGCACGGCGGTGATTGTCCAGCGCTGGTGGGGACGAACCATATAATCTCCGATGCGCACTCCGATGTTGCCGGTTGGCCAGCTTTGAATGACATCGTCAAGTTGCTGCGATGCAACAGGTTCTACCGGCTCATTCTGATCACGGTTGAACCAGCGCATCCGCCCCGGCATCCGTACAAAGTCAACAGCCAACTCCAGTGCATAACCCCTCCGTTCGGATTCTATTTCATACGTACCTTCCTTGAAGCGTTCTCCGGCAACCGGCCACCCATTCTTCCAGAGCAGGGGGAGGATGCCCAATACACTGCGTCCACTTTGATCCAGGTCTGCCTCATAATGACAGGAGAGCTTCTCCACACCCTCCTCCAATATGAACCGGCCGAAGTGTCCGGGACCAATCAGACGGTCTCTGGCCGCAAGCACCATCTTTCCGCCACCTCGCAACATATCTCTTCCCATGTTGTCGAGATAGGGACCTGTGACCTCCCTGGAACGACCCACAACGATGTTGTAGGTAGAGTTGGATCCATCACAACAGGTGCCGTGTGTGCCCAGCAGATAGTACCATCCGTCACGATACTCCAGATCGGTAGCCTCACAGTCGATTGCAATGTCGATGGCCTCATTGCCAGCTACCCGTGCACCTGTTTTAGGATCGAGCTCAATCAGGCGAATGAATCCGAAATAGGTGCCGTAGGAGCACCAGAGACGTCCGGTTGTGGGATCCAGCAACAACCCGGGATCAATGGCATCGTTGTCTTCCACCCCATCGGACTGTGCCACCAGGATGGGTTCCGAGAATTCGAAATCGGGTGACTCCGGGTCGAGTGTTTTGTTCCACATTGTCAGTATTCTGCCATTGTGACCGCCTCCCAGACCACCGCCGGTGGCACCATAAACAACCAGGAAACGATCCCCAATTTGAATGGCATCGGGTGCCGCACCACCTCCCGGTCTTACTGCGCCACCCTGCCAGTTCCAGCCATCTGCCGAGATCAAACCGCCCCCACCAGTGCCGAAAGTATAATATTTCCCCTCACACTCCATGATGGTTGAAGGATCATGAATAAAAGGTTTTCCCACCTGTGCTGAAGCCGTTCCTGTAATGAATAGGAACAGCATTGCAATCTTTGCTATTGATGTATGTTGAATCTGCATGTAATGTGATAGTTATTATTGGTAGTTACTCGCAACTGATTTGGATGTTTTTGACCGGTGCTCCCTGCTCATCCAGGATGCGAACGCAGAAATCACTCATCCCGGGTCCGTTGATCACGGCACCCCGTATGATGTTCTTTCCCTTTTTGAGTGTCAGACGGGATGAGACAACATCGTCCATCACCATGCGCCTGTCACCGGATAACAACGACACCTCCTCTCCGTTGAGCCACCACATCGATGCGGAGTTGGAACCCACCGAGATCCTCACATCTTTCAACTCCTGTGGAGTGTTGATCACGGTCACCGCCCAAAAGAGTACGCCATAAGTCGGTTTGTGCAATCCGTATGCGAAACGGAACAGTTTAACATTGAAGTTTTTACTGTCAAGTGCATGCCAGGTGAGCTCTTTTTCGCCTACCCTCACCTTTTCGCCATCTCGGGGAAGGAGAGTGAACTGGTTGTGGAAATAGAGTGTGTCAAACGCATTCCGTAGATAGCTATCGGTAAAGAGTGTATTGCTGCGAACCGGTTTCTCGATGGGTTCGAGCAGGAGCCAGCGTTTGATGAATCCATCTTCGTCAGGTCTCATCACACTGGATGATGCCGGTACGAAGTATTGGTCGAAGCTGCGCACGGTGTCACGTGCTACGGCCTCGTCCTGCTGATTCCAGGCCCTGCCGGTTTGTGCCTGTAGGCCCATGAGTGATAGCATCACTGCGATGCAAGTAAGGATGTTTTTTTGTTTCATAGTATTGCCTTATTTGCTCAATTTATTGCGTTGGGTTATTGATCTTATTTGCTTCCTCCAGGAAGAAGCCGGTCATTTTTTGAAAGGTCTGGTCATTGAATGTGACCGGCCCGTGCTGACCTTCTGGAACGGTTATAAAATCAGCCAACAATCCTTTTTCCTGTAATGCTTTTGCAAACAGCTCACTTTGACAATGCGGTACCACATTGTCGGCATCCCCGTGGATCACCAAAAAGCGGGGGTTCGTTTCGTTCATGAAGGTGATGGGGTTGAGCAGCGCAACAAGATCCGGGTTGTCAGCCGGGTTGCCCCTGATCAATGCCGCTTCGGGTGAGTCTCCCCCCTTGGGTCTGACGCAGTCATCCATCCGTGCCATATCGATGGGGCCGAACCAGTCAACCACCGCATCGACATCACTGCTTGTGGTGGTGTATTGACCCACTTTCCCTTCAATGTCAACCGACGTTTGATTGATTTTGAACTCTTTCACGCCGTTGGTTGTGCCTGCCAGTGAGGCCAGGTGGCCACCCGACGAAAAACCGGTGATGCCGATAAAGGAGGGATCGATCCTGTAGCGATCTGCATTCGCCCGAATGAAGCGAATGGCAGCCTTCACATCGTTGATCTGTGCGGGATAGGGTGCATCGCTGCTTGACCTGTGATTGATGGCGATCACCGCGAACCCCTGATCCAACAGTGGCTTACCCAAAGCACTGAACGCGAAATGCTTCATGTTGTTCCCAAACCACGCACTGCCGTATATCACTATGACAGCCTTGAAGGTAGCTTGCTCCTGTTCGGGAAGATGAATGTCAAGGTTGTGGTATTCCTGCTCATCCCCGGCATAATTCAAGTTGAGCCACTCTCTGTCACCGGTCTGCGCAATGGCGGTGACAAAGGCCGATGCAGCAAGGATCGCACTAAGTAGGATTCGTTTCATATGCTAGTTCTGGTTTTTGAACAGCAATGGTATAAACTCCTTCAGACACCTGCGCCAGGTGAGGAATTCGTGTGCTGTTCCCGGTGATTCGTAATAGATGTTGTGGATGCCCGCTTTTTTCAGACTCTCACTCAGGCTTCTGGTTCTCTCAGGCCGCTCTTCGGAGCCGATGCCAATGAAAAAGGCATGTACCTTCTCATTGAAGGCTGCAGGATCTTTGAACACGCCATTGTATGCCTGATCCAATTGATCGGTATTGATCATGCCGGCACCGCTGAACCCGCCAATGTAAGAGAAGGTGTCGAGGTTGTTCAGGGTGATGTTGAAGGTCTGAAGGCCTCCCCAGGAGAGTCCCGCCATGGCCCTGTTGTCACGGTCGGTCAGCACCCTGAAGCTTGATTCAATGTGTGGGATGATCTCGTTCAGCAGGATGGAGCTGAAGTCGGCCCCAAATCTGGCTCTCGCGTCGTTTGGATTTTCACCGGGCAGTGTGCGGAAGTTTTCGATGTTGCCGTTATCCATCACCACCACCATTGGTTTTGCTTCCCCTGAAGCGATCAGGTTGTCCATGATAAAGTTCATCCGTCCCTGGTTGCTCCAACTCGTTTCATTCTCACCCATGCCATGCTGGAGGTAAAGAACCGGATATCTGGCTTCGAGCTTCTTGTCATAGCAGGCCGGGGTGTAGACAAGGCAGCGACGCCATTCATTGCGCACCTGCGAGTAGTACCAGCTTTCGCTGACCCTTCCTTTGGGAACATTTGCCTGTGGCTTGTAGTAGGCTCCATCCTCTTCCGGAATCTCAATGCCGCTGACCCACTTACCCATGCCGAAAACCGGTTTGCCATTCGGATCGGCTACGCTGACGCCATCCACAATCACCTGGTAGTAGTGAAACCCTACCACTTCCGGTTCCTGTGAAACCAGGGTCCAGAAGCCATCCTCCCCCTTGGTCATTTCACCCCGGAAGCTGATCTCCACTTTTTTTGCATCGGGTGCAAAAACTTTGAAGTAGGTGCGACCATCATTCCCGACCCGGGGATATTCTGCACCCACAATGTTAAACTCGTTGGGAAGTGTGCCTTCGGGTAACGATGCTGCTTCTTGTCCATTGACAATCATTGAGCCGAAGAAAAGGAAAGAGAAAAATAAATTCAACGCATTTTTCATAATCTGTCAATCAATCTTTGTTAGTTATTCATCATCTGTTCATGCATGGATGAACGCCTGGTAAAAGTAAGTGAAATCCTTCTCAGGGAGGTGTACAAAATTGGCTTTAGGGTGTATTTTTCTTTTTTTGCGGGTGAAATGTATCCATTTTCGGCATACACAAGAAGGGGAGATGGATTTCAGTCCATCTCCCCTTGTCAATGTGAGGGAATCACTGCATCATTGCACTCATTCTCCCTCTTCGGCCGGATAGGCATTCACATATTCGTCGCCGGTGAAATCCTCGCTGATGTTGCGACCGGCCAGTCCGTCACAGAACCCTTTGTAGGCATGCTTGCGGTTGTAGTTCTTGTCGAACAGGTTGGGCGATTCGTCTGGCAGCCAGAACTCATGCTCCCTCGGGTGGTCGGTGAGGGTCCAGATGGTGATGCCCGATCGCTGTGCCTCCGGTACGTGCTGGATGTATGACTCGGCGATATGCCGGTAGGTCTTTGCCTGCATCTCCAGCTGCCCTGCACTGGGTGAAGCGGTACCCAGCCGCACATCGAGCTCGGTGACGCGAACGATCTTGCCGGTCGCCGCCATCTTCTTGAACATGTTGTCTATTTTTCCATTGAAGGCGGCAGTGGTATCGGCACTCACGTGCATCTGTGTGCCGATGCCGTCTACCGTCTGACCGTTCTGCTCGATGTAACCGACAAAGTCGATCAGTGCATCCAGCTTGGCCGGATTGCTCTCCAGGTTGTAGTCGTTGACGAACAACACCGTTCCTGAAGTTGCCATCCATGTCGGTTACCGTACCAGTAGATGTACTCTGTACCTGCCACAGTGACGCCGATCAGCGGCTCTCCCCTGTTATCGGATACCGTTCCGGTGACGGTCACCTGTTGTGCCAACATGGTCAGGGAGATTGTTCCCAGTAACATGAGACAAAATCCTCTCAATAAATTCGAAATTTTCCTTTTCATTCTCTGATTCTTTTAGATAATTAAAGTGTTTTCATACTTTCTCCCTGAGTTGGGGAGCATAAAAAATGCAAATTGCTGACTCATCTGTTCACTTTGTTTGTAAATAATTATTGGTTTAACGAGAGTTTATTACACCGGTCTATCACCACGTTCACTTGTCATTCGAAGCCATTGAGGGTGGCGCTGAACATCACCATATTTGCTGACGACAAGGTTGGAACAGTTCAGGAATGTCAAGATCGGGCCGATATCGAATGATCGATGACTCACATCGCTTCCTTGTGAAGCATCATGTAGAGACCGCGCATTCGATTAGACGAGAAACCCATGTAAATAGTTGCTATATCCGTAAGTGAAAGAACGCTTTGTGTGATTGCCCGACTGAAATCCATCTTCACAGTGGCGGATCCTACCAGATAATTCGGAATGTGTACGTACACATTTTAATCGGAAATTGAGTTCAATAAGGTTCAGATTCAGATTATAATCAATCAGTAAACTGAGCACCACTTTGTTTGTCCACCCAAAAAAAAAGAGTCATCTGGTCGAAGTACCGTTCCGGGTAATTAACACACATAAACACAGATGTATGCAAATATATTGTATCCAGTCTTAAAAAATAAGATAAGATAAAATAAAGATAAATTATATATATAATTATGATAGGTAGAAAAGATACTGCTGTTTTGATGAGACAGATCTGTCCAAAACCGCAGTATCTCTCCTGTTTGAACCGGTCAATTCTTTACGTTCAAATGTAGACCTTTCAGCTTGTTATCAGATGAGCTTCCACCGTAAAGGAGGGTATAGCTTCCACCCTTGGCTACAAGAGCTGCTGCACTTTCGTCGTAGAACATGAATGCATCGGGATGAACGGTCAATTCCACCTGCATGGTTTCACCCGGGGGCAAATGGATTCGTTTGAATGCCCGGAGCGATTTTACCGGAGCCAATGGATCGTTGTTCCGTTTCACATAGAGTTGAACCACTTCATCCCCTGCACGTGTGGAGTGGTTGGTGACCGGTACCGTCACCCTGAGACCCTCCCTGGCATCCACCTCTGTGGCACTGAGCGTTGCATCCCCGTAACTGAAACGGGAATAGCTCAATCCATATCCGAAGGGGTAGAGTGGCTCCTCTTGCATATAGCGGTAGGTACGTCCCTCCATGTTGTAGTTCTGGAAGCCCTGGTGTTCAGGGTTGGTGGCCGGTTTGAGTGCATTGTCGAGCTGCGCTGTAGAGCGGTAGAAAGTGACGGGCAATCTGCCGGCAGGATTGTAATCGCCAAACAACACATCAGCCACAGCTGTCCCCGCAGCTTGTCCGCCATACCATGCTGCCAACAGCGCGTCATAATTCTGTTCATCCTGTTCCAGTGCTACGGCACTGCCTGAGCAGAGCACAAAGATGACCGGTTTCCCCGTTTTTCTCAAGCTCTCCAGCATGCGTCGCTGCACATCGGGTAACTCAATGTGTTCCCGGTCACCACCTTTGAACCCCTCGGCATTCACCGGCATCTCCTCGCCTTCCAGACGGGGTGAGAGTCCACCGGCATAGATAATGACATCCATCTCCTTGAGCCGTTCCGTGAGCGCATCAAACTGTGCCATCTCTTTTTTGAACAGCGAGAAATCGATGCTTACGCGGCGACCGTTTTGGGTGTGATCAAGCCGCAGATCATACACATTTCCCTGCACAACCTTCAAACTGTACTCCGAGGGGATGATTGCCTCCCGTCCGTTGCGTGTCATCACCGCTTGCTCATCCACATAGAGTGTGTAGCTGTCGGTTGTGCTGACAGATAAGACAACGTCACCGCTGTAAGGTGCGGTGAAAGAACCGGTAATGCGGGTAGAGGTCTGCTCCATGTTTACCCCCTGGGCCATGGCAGTGCCACCCGAGTTGTTGTAGCGGATGCCTTCACTGTTCAGTTCAGTGGTTACCGGACTGCCTTCAAACTGGTTGTTGTTGAAGAAGGCAACATGCATCCCCTTGCTGTTTTCCTCTCCACTGGTTACATGTTCGTAAAGCGAGCTTCGTACCCATGGATCCACCAGGTCACATCCCCTTTCATAGATGATTTCGGCGTTGGGCAATTTTGTACGGATGCCATCGAGGATGGTTACCGTGGAGGAGGGGGTTCCGTTGTAATTACCCCACAACATCACGCTGTCGGCCGCATTGGCACCGATCACCGCCACCCGCTTCAACTCCTTGCTCAGCGGCAACACATCGTTGTTGTTCTTCAATAGTGTCATCGATTCGCGAGCTACTCTGAGGGCCAGTTGCCTGTGTGCTTCCGAGTCAACGATGTCGGGAGAGAGGTTGCTCCAGGGCACTCTTTCCACAGGATCAAGCATGCCCAGTTCAAACCAGCCACGCAGGATGCGGCGCAGTGATTGGTTGATCTGATCCTCAGTAATCAGTCCCTCTTCCACAGCCTTTACAAGCTGCTCATAGGTACTGCCACATTCCAGGTCGGTGGAGTGAATCACCGCATCGGCTGCCGCCGATTGGGGATCGGGATGGGTGCCGTGGTTCTCGGGGATGAAAAAGTCGTTGATCGCCCAGCAATCGGAAACAACCATCCCCTTATATCCCCATTCTCCACGGAGAATGTCCATCATCAGTCTGCTGCTGCCGCAACAGGGCTCACCCTCAAAGGCATTGTAGGCACACATCACCTGCTTCACATTACCCTCATCGATCAGCGCCTTGAACGCCGGCAGGTAGGTCTCCCAGAGGTCACGCCCCGACACCGAGGCATCGTAGGAATGGCGGTTCCACTCGGGACCGCTGTGCACTGCAAAGTGTTTGGCACAAGCATAGGTTTTGAAATAATCGGGATCGTCACCCTGTAGACCTTTCACCGCGGCAACACCCAGTCGCGCCGTCAGGTAGGGATCCTCTCCATAAGTCTCCTGCCCACGGCCCCAGCGGGGATCCCGAAAGATGTTGATGTTGGGTGTCCAATGGCTGAGACCCATGTATCTTCCCCTTTCGTCGTTCCGTACCGCTTCGTGATGCTTGGCCCTGGTTTCGTCCGAGATGATGTTGAATGTTTCAAGGTGACCCGGTTCGTTCCAGGTGGCAGCCATGCCGATAGCCTGGGGAAATACGGTTGCAAGCCCGGCACGTCCCACACCATGTAATGCTTCATTCCACCAGTCATAGGCCGGTATGCCCAACCGGGGTACCGGTTTGGAGCTGTTTACCATCATCCCGATCTTCTCTTCAAGCGTAAGCAGGCCAATCAGGTTCTCCACCCTTTCCTCCACAGTCAGATCGGGATCTTGAAACGGATAGTTGTATTTTTCCTTGCAACCTGACACAATGATGATCCCGACAATCAGCAGGATCCGTACAATCTGTTTGTTCATTTTTTTTATTTAGATGTTCATTTTCTATTACAATTCCGCTCTCCCTCCCACACATGACTTTATCCATCTTTAACCAGGCATGCTGACAACCCTGTCGGTTAAAGCAACTGAAGAGGGCAGATCGATTGTGCACGTGCACAATTTGGGGAAATTCTGATTTATTACTCTGGTACCGACCATTGCTCAATTGATTTTCCAGACCAACACCCCTGCTGTCGGGATCACACTGTCGCCAATGAGTCGTTCTGTATTTTCGGGCAGCTCAATGCGATAGGGCGTGTCTCCATAGTTCATGGCAATGCCAAGACCATCACGGTATTCAACCACTATTCCCGGGGGGTAGTTCTCGACCGCAATATCAAGTCGATGGTACACTCTCTTGAGAACGGCCAGCTCCAGATCGCCCTTCTCACTGTCGGCTCCCACGTAGGTGACACTGCCCGCTGCCAGCGGATGGAACGTGACTGCCGATTTCCCGGCGTAAAAGTCACCCTCGTAGCAAGCCCAGCTCTCAGTCCCGGCCGAGGGTTGCAGGATGTCGCCCCAACTGTTCCAACTGTAGCTGCCACCATCCATCACCACGCTACCCGGATCATAAGATTGCGGCAAATCGTAGTATGCGATCTCACTGCCTATGAGCTCGTAGAGGGGTTCCGCATGGCGGGCTTCCCAGAGATGACCCAGTTCGTTCTGGTGACCGCTCCTGCAGGAGATGACCAGGTTGCCACCATTTTCAGCATATTGGGTCAGTTTGTCGATCAGCTCCAGACTCATCTGCTGGTATGCCGGCACAATGATCACAGGATATGCGGAAAAGTCGGCCTCATCACGGATGAAATCGACAGGGGCACCAAAAGATTTCAGTGCGCGATAGTATTTCAAGAGATGGGCTTCTGTATCCCAGTGCGTAGTCTGCTTGTTCTGTTCGATGGCTACTGTGTTGTCAGGGTCATAAAGTATGGCGCTCTTTCTCTTGAGGTAAGCCGTCGGCTGTCGATGGAGTGATGCCTTTTTTCTGAGTAGTCCGATCTCACTGATAAACTGCTGGTATTCGGTACCGCCACCTGTAGGGGTGACACCATCGGGCCCAACGATGCCGTAATGATACTGTTCAAAACCATAGATCGGTGCCCGGAAGCGGTAGGTACAGGTGAATCGGCTGCCACCTGCAAACACATGCCAGAGCCAGAGTCGCACGGCACCGGGCAGCGGTTGTGAGTTGACCGTCCCCCAGTTGACCTGTCCCGGTTGCAGTTCCATCACCCCATACAGCGGCGCGAGTGGGCGGAAATAGTCGTTGGCCATGGCGATGCGTGAATAGTCACCCACGCGGTAACCTTTTTCACCGATACCCTGATGCTCTCCGTAAACCATGTAACGTGTATAGGAGATGAAATCGAGCTCCTTGGTCGCTCCGATAAAGCGGGCATCATACATCGGTATGAAGTTGGTGGTGATCCATTGTTGAGGAGAGACATGCTGTCGCAGTGTGCGGGCCTGTTCATCCAGGAATGTGCTGGTCTCATGGTCGCAAAAACGACTGTGATCCAGTCGCTGATAAAGGTTCATGCCCCATTGCTGGTGCTGTGGCAGGTTGATCTGGTTGAAATCGCTGTAGGTGCCGCTCCAGAAGTTGGTGCCCCAGGCATGGTTGAGTGCCTCGATCCGTTGGTATTTTTCCTTCAGCCAGCCACGGAACCGTTTGAGCGCATCCGGGCCATAGTCTCTCGTGGAGCGCGGTTCGTTGTCCAGTTGCCATCCGATGACCCGTTCATCCTGACCGTAACGCTTGCCCAGTTCGGCAATCATCGACATGGCAACTGTTCGGTAGTATTCATTTGAGAATGAGGCATGCTGTCGTGAGCCATGGTCATAACGGGTGCCATCTTCGTTTGTGATGAGGATGTCGGGATGTTTGCGCACCAGCCAGACGGGTGGGGTAGCTGTTGAGGTGCAGAGAATGACTTTGAGTTCGTATTTGGCAGCCAGTGCAATGGCCCTGTCGAGCCATCCGAAATCGTATACGCCCTCTTCCGGTTCCAGCTGTGCCCAGGCGAACTCGGCAAAATGGGTAAACTCGAACCCCATCCCGGCCATTTTCTGAAAGTCTCTGTCCCATTGCGACTCATCCCAGTGTTCGGGATAGTAGTAGGCACCGACTGTTGTCAGTTGGTTGTCGGGGAAGAAATCCTGATTCACCTGGGCGTTGAGCGTGATGCCCAACATGCAGAGTGTCAGAAGTGATACAAAGTGTTTCATCCGAATCAAACTGTTTGTAATCAATGGTATCTGTGATGCGCACCTGCAAATATAGCTGATTTATTTTGTTATGCAATCTGAATCAGCGGCAGAAAGCATGCATCAGGAAAGTTATTTTATGTAAATAGAGAAAATGTTTGTTTCTTTGCAAAGCAAACTGCAGGAATGGATCGCCCTTGCTGTTTTTTTTGGAAAGTGACCTTTAAATAAACCGAAATGCAACGGAAAGCCCGCATCAAGGATATCGCAGAAATGGCCGGTGTATCGGCAGGTACTGTCGACAGGATCCTGCACAACAGGGGAAACGTATCTGAATCCGCCCGCAAGGCGGTAGAGGAGGTGTTGAAGAAAGTAAGTTACAAACCCAACATCCACATCTCCGGGTTGTCATTGAAGCGCAAGTACAAAGTGGTGATCACCACACCGGGTGTGACCGAAGGAGAGTATTGGGACAGCATCCATTCGGGCATTCAACATGCACTGGAGGAGTACGAGAATATTCGTGTGAAGTGTCTGGTCCACACCTACAATGAGTTTGATGTCTACTCCTGTCGCGATGTCTACAACCGCATTGTGGAAATCGACGCCGACGGTGTGATCATCGGGCTAACCTTCAAGGAGGAGACGCTCAGACTCACCAGGCTGCTGGAGGAGCGGGAGATACCCTATATCTTCGTGGACTCCACCATGGACAACACCTCACCCCTGGCCTTCTTCACCTCCGATCATTACATGTGCGGCTATCTGATGGCCAAGCTGATCACCTCCATCATCCCGCCAGATTCGGACATCGGCATGTCGCAGGCGGTACGCATCGGCGACGAGAGTGCCAATACCAGTATCCTGCGCAAGAAAGGGTTTCATGACTATCTGACGATCAAGAAAATCACCAACAACATACTCAAAATCCCATTCTCAGCCTTCGAACCGGAGAAGAACGAAGCCTGGATGGCCGATTTTTTCAGGAGCCAGCACAATGTGGGAGGGGTGGTCTTCTTCAACTCACGGGGTGGTTTGCTGGCTGATTACTTTGCCAGGAACAGCATCAATCAGATTCACCTGATCGGGGTAGACCTCACGGTGTCCAACGTGAAAGGACTCCGGGAGGGATACATTGATTTTCTGATTGGTCAGGAGCCGGAACATCAGGGTTTTCTCGCCATGAAGACGATGATTGAATACCTGATCTACCGAAAGCCGGTGAAACAACGGAACTATGTGCGTCTGGACATACTGACTAGGGAGACGATTGACTTTTACAAGGAGTTCAACTACTGAGGAGCCGCTGATGTATCTCCGGATTGATGCCGATGAAGGGGGCGAGGCCATTTCATTGAGGCTGGTTTGTTGAGAATGGAAGCATGAGATTAAAAACAGGATCGTCAATGCAACGTAAAATCCGCATCAAAGATATTGCCGAGATGGCCGGGGTATCGCCCGGCACGGTGGACCGCATCATTCACAACAGGGGACGTGTGTCGGAGTCGGCCCGTCTTGCGGTAGAGGAGGTGTTGAAAAGGGTGAACTACAAGCCGAATATCCACATCACCGGCCTGTCGTTGCGGCGCAAGTACAAGGTGATCATCACCACCCCCGATGTGATGGAGGGGGAGTATTGGGAGAGCATCCATCAGGGTATCCGCAAGGCGTTGCAGGAGTATGAGAACATCCGTATCAAATGTTCGGTTTTTACCTACAATCAGTACGATATCAACTCCTGCCGGCAGGTCTATGACGAGATTGCAGAACTGGATACCGATGCGGTGATCATAGGCACCACCTTCAAGGAGGAGACAGTGAGACTTGTCAGGAAGCTGGAAGAGAGAGACATCCCCTATCTGTTTGTAGACTCGACGGTAGAGCAGACCGCCCCGCTTGCCTATTTCACGTCGGCACACTATGTCTGCGGTTATCTGATTGCCCGGCTCATCACCTCCATCACCCGTAAGGGTTCTCCTATCGGGATGCTACAGGCGGTGCGTGTAGGGGATGAGAGTGCGAACACCAGTATCCTCCGCAAGCAGGGTTTCTCCGATTATCTCAGTGAGCGAAAGATCACTTCCGAGGTTGTACGGATCCCCTTCACTGCCATGGAACCGGATAGGTATGACCAGCAGCTGGATCACTATTTCCAGGGGAGTTATGCATTCGGTGGCGTGGTGGTGCTCAACTCGCGAGGAGGCATCCTGGCCGATTACTTTCAACGGAAGTCAATCCGCGATGTTCGGCTGATCTGCATGGATCTGACCCGGCCGAATGTGGAGGGACTCAGAAACGGTGTTATCGATTTTCTGATCGGTCAGGAGCCTGAACGGCAAGGTTTTCTGGCAATGAAGACACTGTTGGAGTATCTCATTTATCATGGATCAGTGACCGTGCAGAACATTGTCAGCCTGGATATTCTCACCCGCGACACCATCGATTACTACAACCGCTATAATTTCATTACCTGATGAGAGATCGGGAGTGACTCCGCTGTTTGGAGGGATGCTCCCCGCTTCATCACCTCCCAGATGTCGAACTGCGTGGGCTGGTAGGTGATGCTTACAAAGTTGATCTCGTGGAAGATGCGCCACTCTACACCACGCCGGTCGAAATCGGCTATGCGGTTGGCCGGCAAGTTGGTTACCTCGATCTCAATCATATTCTCTCCATCTTTTAACAGGGATCCGATCCTTGTTTCGAAAGGGAGCGCATAGAGCGTGTCAGCAACTTCTCCGTTAATTCGCACCACGGCACTTTCACGCACATCCCCCAGCGAAAGGAGATATTCAGCTTCCGGTTTTTTACTGAGCTCAAATGTAAGGCTGTATTGACCTGTTCCCATGTTCCGTTGCAAATCATCATGTTCCAGTTCGGTCCATGTGTGAAGGCTGTCGGGGTTAAACGTCTCATCAATTGCAGGCTCACTCTCCATGAAGCTCAGTTGCCATCCTCTATCCAGTTTTATGATCTGATCAGAGGGCTCATAATAGCTCCACTTTTCTGCCTCTATCGGGTGATTGAATGTTTTCACAATCATCGACTCTCCCGGTTTGAGCTGCAGGTATACCTCTGTCCTGCCGTTGTTCTTTCGCAGCGCGGCAACACCTTTCCTCCCACTCATCGGATCAAAAAGCATGGCACTTTCGGCGTCAACACTCAGTGTCACCCATCCATCCACAGGATTGTTCTGCAACATCGCGAGGAAATAGATGTGCCCCTTCTCATACTTTCTTCTCACCAGCTGACCACCCAGCTCATTGACAAACTGTTCTCTGTTCTCATCCCATATTGAGAGCATCTCGCCGTAGTCACTGCCGGTGATCACGGTCCCTTTACCCATATTCTGTTGACCAGTTGTTTCGAAGCTGCCCACTTGCGGTAAACCGGAGAGGAGTTTGTTAAATTGGTCCCTGCGTTTTTCCAGATCGGTTCGTCCCGGTACATCGGAAGGGTAGTGCTCCGAGAAGAGAATGGTGGCTCCCTGTTCAACCAGACGGGTGATCTGTTCCATCGTTGCCAGCGGGATCTCTTTAACAGCCGGCAGGATCAACGCCTTGTAGGTTGTGCCTCCCTCCGTTTTGAGCAGGCCCCGTTCCACCGTTGTGGTCTGCAGGAAACGGTCGGAGATGTAATCCAGGTCGAATCCGCTCTGCATGATCCTCTCTACCGCATCGCCAAAGTCGGGCAACCGTTCGCGCATGCCATGGATGGCAAACGTAGTGAAGAAGGACCCCCTCTGTTCATGCCAGATATCATACATGGGAAGGTAAAGCAGGAAATCATTGTCGGGTTCTCCGCTCTGGAGGAACGACTGTACCCGGGTGATGTAGCTGAAGAAGGAAGGAGCATTTTTCCAGTATGGATTGGTGGGTGACATATCTACCGAAGCATAGAATTTCCATCCGGGCCATGCCGCCTCTTTTGGAGAGTAGGTGGTGCCATGAAAAAAGACCCGGTTCACACCCGAGGTGAACATCTGATCGATCTCCGGTTTTGCCTGTGAGAGGGATGTGCGGAAGTGTTCCGTGAGCCATGTGAATGTTTCGGACGAGGTGTAGGGCTTACCTGTGATGTGAGCCGCGGAGGAGGCATACTTCAGGATGGTGGGATCACTGTCGTTCTTTTTCCGGATCGTGTCTTTTCTCAGGCCGGGAATGTCGAAATCGGTGATGCTGAACGATTCGCATTCCGGGATGTCGACCGCGGCATAGAGATCGATCAGGTTTGCCGGCGACCCGTGTGCCTGATTGCGTGTCTTCACCCCGTGACCGTGTGCCCATTCGGTCCAGGGGATGGTGAAGTTCTCCAGCAGGATCTCTCCCACGGTCTCGCGATAATCGGCAATGACCCTGGCCGATCGATCGGTGGCACCGTTAGCCAGCAGATCGGGGAGATAATCCTGCAGTTTGTAGTACTTACGTTTTTCAAACTCATGCAGCAGTGTGGGGGTCCAGTCTGCCCCGTAAACCTCGTAAGAGTCGTTGAAGAACGTGGTTGGAAAAGGGGTGCCGTTCTCTACAAAAGCCTTGTCGAATCGTTCCAGATAACGCTTCACCGCATCCCTGTCCAGATGATCGACCACAAATCCTTCACCGCCGGGGGCTGCCCGTTTCACCTTTTGTCCTGTCTTACCGATGAAAAGCGCAATCAGTCTCCAGTCACCCCCTTCGGGTGCGATCCATTCCAGGCTGCCCTCCTCATTCACGTTGCCGGTGAGGTCCAGAACCTCGCCTCCTACACGGTAGGCCATCAGTTTCTCCAGGCGGGCTATTCCTTTCTGCCTTTCCTCCATCACCACCACCGGTTCTGTCAGGGCTTCACCTCCCGAGAGGCTATATTCGCGGAAGAGAGCCCGGGTGGCGGCATCCTCCACAGGTACCTCCGGCCCTCCGAAAGGCCATCCGGTACCGTTGTTCATATCCACCCCCATTCCCAGCCGTGATGCCTCGGTGATGGTAAAGCCGAGCATATTCATCCACTCTGTTGAGAGATAGTTGATATAGTGCTCTTCCCTTCCTTTCACTCCGTAGATGGGCGTGATCTCCACCCCGCCGATACCGGCATTGCTGAGCGCCTCCAGGTTGTAGATGAGGTTCGCCGAATCGAGATCATTGCCCATCCACCACCAGCGGGTCCAAGGCTTGTTTTCAATGGTCTGTTCCGGCCAGTCGGTATCTGTTGGTGGGTTGTTGCATCCTGCAAGCAGGAGTGCGAGTGTAAGGGGGATAAGTGCAAACTGTTTTTTCATTGTGTTCCTGCTGATGTGTAATTAGATGGCCGCTTTTCAACGCACGACAACCCTCAACGGGTGTTCTTATTCAGATGATTCCACTCCTCGCTGCTGATCCGAAAAGCGGTACCATGTCTGGTTCCCGGTGGAAAAGTGATCTGCTCGGAGACATCCTCCCATTCAAGCCCATCCCGGGAGCGGATGGCTCCATATTTTTTCTCCGTGTACTTGTCGAAGTAGACATAGACATACTCACCGACCCTTAGGGGGGAGGGACCTTCGGCCCAGGCATCACCCGAGATGTTTGCAGAGACGGTCACTGGAAAGCCCTTTTTCAGGTCGTCCGTAAAGACCACCCGCAGATTCTTCTCTGCCGGTGCCGAGTTCTCGTTTTTAAGGATCATCCAGTATTTCTCCTGTTGCCGGATGATGGCCGCATCAATGACGCTGAATCCGGGATCGTAGAAGAGTTTCGTATCGCTGAATGTCACAAAGTCTTTCGTGGTGACCGCATACTGGCGGTGGTTCAACCCTTTCTCCCGCTCGGAAGTGGCGATCTCCGGGAACATCCCGGGCACGGTGGAGGCCCAGATGATGTAGAAGAGATCATCCGCTTCGTCGTAGAAGAGTTCCGGGGCCCAGCAGTTTCTGGTCTCCGGTTCGTGATCCATTACCGGGATGGTGCGTTGTGACGACCAGTGGATCAGGTCTGGGGAGGAGGCATAGCCGATGTGTCGGTCCCACCATCCGGTGGTCCATACCATGTGAAACAGTCCGTCCTTGCCCCTGGTGATGCTCGGATCGCGCATCAGCCGGTCTTTTCCCACCATGGGTGTCAGGAGAGATGCGCCGTTGTTGAACGGCTTCCAATTCAATCCGTCGCAGCTGTATGCCAGGTGCAGGCCCTCTTCACCGTTTCCCGTGAAGTAGGAGAAGAGATATACCTCGGCGAAAAGGGAGGTGTGGATGACCAGGCATGCGATCAACAGGTGACTCTTTATTTTCATTTTTTGTTGTTTAACTTCATCATTTCAACTGCCGTACCGATGATCAACCCCAAACCGTGCTTCTCGTTGTCACCGACGGGACGGTTCAAATAGAAGGGCAGATCGTTGCTGATGCCCGTACCCACGCACACGTTCGTAAACCGGCCATCGGGCGTGATCTCGTTTTCCTTCAGTGCTTTCCATCCCGCTCTGGCAATGGATCCGTAAGCAGCGTCAATCCAGCCGTTGTTGATGGCTTTGGCAATGCCATAAATGTACATTGCCGTCACCGACGACTCGTCGTAGGAGTCGCTCTTATCCAGCAACTGGTTCCACATGCCGTTTGCATTTTGCCAACGGGAGGCGCCCACGATCTGTTTCTCCAGCATCTCAATCAGCTCTTCCCGTTGGGGATGAGCGACCGGCATCGCCTCAATCAGGTCGGCCAGCGAGATGGTGATCCAGCCGTTGGCTCTTCCCCAGTAAGCGACACCGTTGCGATCCAGATCGGAATAATAGCAGTGGTAATAGAGTCCTCTGGTCTCATCCCAGAGGTAGCTGTCCATCAGGATAAGCTGTCGGGCTGCTTCATCGAAGTAACGCTGATCTCCCGTAAACTTGCCCATCCGTGTCAGGAAGGAGGTCGCCATGTAGGCATCGTCGGCCCAGACGGTCATCTCCCGTGGAAAAGTGCGGCTCAGCGTGCCATCCTCCAGTCGGTCCTGTCCCTCCATGATATGCTTTGCGGCTGTATGGATGTAATCGATGTACTCTTGTCTATTTTCCAGTTGATATACCTCGATCACGGCAGCCCCCATGGCACCACAGTCGTCCAGTTCCTTGAAGTTCCACAGCTGTCCGAAGGGCCAGTGCCAGTGATTCCGGTCGTTCCGGAATCGTTCCTTGAAGTAGGCATGGTTGTCGAATCCGAATGCGACATGATTTTTGGCATACTGCACATATGCCGGTTCGTTGAGATACTCTCCCAGCTTGATCATGGCCATGTCCAGCACACCGTTCGAGTAGTGCCATTCGGTGAGCGGACTTTTAAACTTTACATCCTTGCCTTCAGGGATCTCTTTTGTGCTGTTATATACAGTGCCATCATCCACCCCCACGAACTGCGTGACGGGTTGTTTCAGGATGTTGTCGGCGATTGCCCGCACGGCTGCCTCATCGGTACGCTGTTGCGCCGTGAGGATGCAGGTGAGCATCAGGGTTGAGATTGTAACAATAAATTTTCTCATTTGATTCATAGGATGGGTTTATACATTCATTTAGTTTCCTTCCGGTTTTGTCACAGCACTGAACGGAGTAGGAGAGAGGCGGAAGTCGTCCGCAACATCGGGATGGGCGGGATCAAATGAACCGAACTCAGTCACGATAAACTGCTTCAACGGAGAAGCGCTTTCCTGTATACCCCGAATAATACATCTGCAGATCTGGTCACCACCGAAGCTGTTGAAATGCGTATTGTCTTCCAGCGACTCACGCTGACCCGGGAAGCTGCCTGCCGGGTAATGGACAAATGCCTTTTTCGACGCTTCGGGACCACAGGCTTCATACAATGTCCTGCTCATTCTGTTCAGGTCGATCAGCAGGAGATGCTCCTCGGCAGCCAGTTGACGTACCGCATCGGGATAGTCGCCCAGCGTATTGATGATTCTGCCTGTCTCATCGAACCTTCGTCGGTGCATGGGCGTAACCAGTACCGGTGTAGCCCCCTTTGCACGGGTACCCTCAATCATCTGTTTCAGGCTCTGCTTGTAGCTGGTGTAAGGACCCCGATCGGGACCCTTCTGTTTCTGGTCGTTGTGGCCGAACTCGATAAAGAGATAATCTCCCTCTTTCATCCGGGTGAGGATCTTGTCGAACCGTCCGGCCGAGATGAACGTGTTCCCGGCTTCGCCCGACTCGGCATAGTTGGCCACGGCGATCCGGTCGTCAAGAAACTATGGGAGCATCTGTCCCCATCCACACCAGGGCTCGTGATCCTGATCGGTGACGGTGGAGTTCCCCGCCAGAAAGAGGGTGGGCAGATCAGCGCTGCGAAGGGTCATCTCCCTGACTCCCGGATTGTTGCCGTTTATCTCCAGGGTGAGTTTCTCGTCCCAGTTCAGTTTACCCACCTCACGCGGGTTGATGCTTTCGATGCCACCGGAGCTCAACACGACACCATCCACCACATACAATGGGGCATTGGTTGCATTCAGTGAGCGGTTGCCACGGATGCGTACCGATCCTAACTCGCCGGGTCGCTGTGAGGAAGTGATATCCACTCCGGCAACTTTACCCTGAAGGGCTTCAAAGGCATTGGTAACCGGTTTGGAAGTGAGCTCTTCGGCTGAAACGACAGCCACGGCACCGGTAACGTCACTTTTGCGCATGGTACCGTATCCTATTACCACCACCTCTTCCAGGAGCTCACTGTCTTCTTGCATCACAATGTCAATCACTGTTCTGCCGTTAACCGGTATCACCTGGGGGTTCATTCCCACGTATGATACTTCAAGTACCGCATTTGTTGGAATAGACGGAATGGTGTAATTGCCATCTGCGTCGGTAACGGTACCAATCGTTGTTCCTTGAACCTGAACCGTTACGCCAATCAGAGATTCACCGGATGTGTCTGTAATGGTTCCTCTGACGTTAATGCGCTGAGCGAAGCCACTCAAAGAAAATATTGCCAAACAGATCAGCAAGATTCCTTTTCTTAGATTTAACTTGTTTTGTTTCATCTCATTCTTTCATTTGTTTAGATTAGTAATGTGCACTTGATATCGATTTATTCAGTTCTTCATTGAAGCGCCTTTATTCCTGGTTTGCTGTTCACAACCGTTGTGAAGATTGTCTCAGTCAATGAGCTGTTGGCGGCTGGAATTACCGGGATTTGTTGTCGCTGCGGGTGACATTTCTCAATTGGTATCTGATGATTTGAGATGCGGAAATGCCGTTCTTTTTGTCATAAATTTCCACACACAATGTGTTTGATTCAACATTGTATGTGTTAGAATTACTTTTATCTAATCGTCCCACTTCAGCTATAATTTCCGCTAGGGAGGCCGAAGGCGGTGTTAAGTTTATAAAAATTTATTAATTTGTTATGCAAATTTGGAATGGTTGAGCCGTTTGAGCTATGAAAAATGACATAAAATGTTAATTGTGATGATGCAATTTATTCGTAATTTTGCACCCATGAAAATTGTGATCTCTCCCTCCACGATTCCCTCATTCAACCTGGCAGTTGAAGAGTATCTATTCACGCGCAGGGGTGAGTCATTCTTTCTCCTTTACCGCAACGATCCCAGCGTGATCATCGGTTCCAACCAGGCGGTGGTGAATGAGGTGGATCAGGACTACTGCATTGAGCACGAGATACGTATCCTGCGAAGGATATCGGGCGGGGGAGCAGTATACCACGACCGGGGCAATCTCAACTATTCACTGTTGTACGACAAGTCAGAAACACCCCTGAGCACACGTTTCCTGGAGCCGGTGGTGGCGGTACTTCGGTCGCTCTCCATCCCTGTGGAGATAGGCAAGCGAAAGGATCTCTGGCTCACGGGCAGGAAGATATCGGGTACCGCCTCACATGTCTCGGTGCATCGGGAGCTGCACCACGGTACCCTGCTGTACGATACGGATCTGGAGGTATTGCAACGGGCTCTGGCTTCTGAAAACAGCAAACTAATCAGGAAAGCGACTGCATCGGTGCCCAGTCCGGTGACCAACATCCGCAACTACCTGGCAGCACAAAACCGTGATGATGTCGACACCAGATCCTTCGTTGAACGGTTTACAAGGGAGCTCCTGCATTATTACGGAGAAGAAGAATTGACTCCGTTACCTGCAGATGCCCTCGAACAGATTCAACAGCTTCAAAAAGAGAAATATTCCGCTCGTAGCTGGAACTACCGGCTTTAAACAGAGCTGAAGGATTTACTGTGGCTGCTGAGTAGCGGATGATGCGCTGTGGCATGCCAGTAGTTGTTTTTACCGGTTGCCGGATAAGCGTCCCTGGCAGGTATCCCTCTCCCTGAATCGCTTGATGATGCGGGCGGTCATCTCATAATTTTTCATTCCCCACTCGGGGGCAATCAGCAGTCGTTTGGGTGACTGCGAGGTGAACCGTTCGATGTGGATATCGGGATGAAGGCGCTCGGCAAAGTTGACGCAGAGATCGACATACTCCTCCGGTTCGAAGAGCCGGAACGACTCGGGCAACAGCTTGTACTCCCTGGCCATGGCAGTGTAACGAATGATCTGCAACTGATGCAACTTCAGGGTTGTCAATGGAAATTCCGACAACCTGTCGGCATGGCAAAGGATCTCCTCGTCGCTCTCGCCGGGGAGACCCAGGATCATGTGGGCACCCACAGGGATGCCCCGTGCCGCTGTTTTACGGATCATCACGGCCGACTCCTCGTAGCTGTGTTGTCGGTTCACCCGCTCCAGGGTTCTGTTGAGCGTCGATTCCACCCCATATTCAATCAGCAGGAAGCTTTTCTTGTTGAGTTGCTCGAAATAATCGAGCAGCTCCTCCGGCATGCAGTCGGGGCGTGTACCCACGATCAGCCCCACCACCCCCGGGTATGCCAGTGCCTCTTCGTATTTCTCAGTGAGAGAGGTCAGACTGTCGTAGGTGTTGGTGTAGGATTGAAAGTAGGCAAGGTACTTCATTTGCGGATATTTGCGGGAGAAGAATTGCACCCCGTAGGCCATCTGCTCCGTAATTGTCTTGGTGGGCTTGCCATAGCCGGGACTGAAACTCTGGTTGTTGCAGTAGGTGCAGCCACCGCGTCCCTTGCTGCCGTCGCGGTTGGGGCATGTGAATCCGGCATTGACTGAAATCTTCTGCACTTTATATGGAAATCGTGCCGCCAGGTAGTCGGCAAAGTCACGATAGGGTTTGTCGTTTGAAAACACTGCTCTGATTTTTAGGATGCAAAGATAATGAAAAATAGATAACGGGAATGCGGCAGGAGACCACATTCCCGTTTTGGTGTGTTGATTGATAAGCAGCGTTTCTGTAGCGGATGAATTCTCCGCTGCCATCAATTCGATTCACTTCGCAGGCACATAGCTGTTCAATGTAACCATGATGTTGCCGGGATTTTTAATGAAGCTGACCTTTGAAAAACCTTTGTCGTTTTTCCTTTCATATGATTCCACCCGGTTCTTGCCGTTTCTTACAATTGACACCTGTTCATACTTGTCTGCCTTGAGCGCATCTTCTACCTCCCGTGTAAAGCTATCATCCAACGATTTGTCGGGTGCATTCAGAGTGAGCATTTGGCGCCCCGTACTTGTGTAAGATTTGTCGATGCCCAGGCTCTCCAGGTTTCCAAAATCGGTCATCCGATCCACCATGTTGGCTCTTTTCTGGTATAGATAGTTGAAGCGCTCGTCCTCCATATACTTGTCGAACAACTTTTCAAGCTGTTGGGCTGATACTGTGGCAACAAAAGCCAGCACCATGATCATTACTGTGAGAATCTTTTTCATTGTTTCAGGGTTTATAAGTTATTGATTCAGTGATTCTATGTCATCTATATTTTGTGACAGGTTGTCGAATATCTTATCGGGATCCATCTCTTGTTGCATCATATTTGCTTCAACGAAGGGTTCACAACTGCTGCGGATGATTTCATTGGCTTGCATGAACATTCTATCGGCATATTCCTGTGCTTTCTCCGGGTTCTTTACCGCCTTTCCATTGATGAAAACCAGGTAATCATCCTCTGCCGAGTTGTTGTCACCGAAGGGTTTGACAGTGAATAGCAACAGGATCATTGCAGCCATGCCTGCCGCCGCAATCCAGCTGTTTCGGATTGCGTGTTGCTTCCGGTTGCTCCTCTCCGATGGAATCATGAAGGTGGGTGCAACAATCTGCTTCTCCTTCTCGAACGCGGCGAAGAGGGGTTTGTATTCTTCATGTTGCGGCATTACATCGTTGCTGCGGAAATATTCCCTCAGTCTTTTCTCTTCATCAGGCAATGAGTTTCCTTCAAAATAGTTGTTGAGTATCTGATCAATATTGTTCATAATGCATTTTCTCCTTTTGTTGGTGGGTAAGAATCATCTCACGCAGTTTCTTTCTGGCACGCGATAGATTTACTGTCACGGCGTTTTCTGTCATCGACATCATCTCGGCAATCTCAGTGATCTCCATCTCTTCCACATCTTTCATCCTGACAATGGTGCGTTGCATTTCGGGAAGCAAGTCAATCATCCTGTTGATGTTGCTCACGGTGTCGGCCTCTTCTACAAGCTGATGTGGACTGGGTGACTGATAGGCTGTGTGTGGCGAAAGCTCCCCCATTGCAGGTTGCTTGCGAAGCATATCCAGACAGTGGTTGCGCATCGAAGTAAGCAAAAAGGCCTGCCAATTCTCAACTCCTTCCAGCTGTTTGCGTTTCTCCCACAAATGCATCATCAGTTCCTGGTAAGCATCCTGCGAGAGACTCTTGTCTCTTAATATAGAGAGTGCCATGCGATATAGCTTATCGGAATAGCAGAGAATCTGATTTTGAAATTGTGGGGCATTCATATGTCTTTATAGACGTGAAAACAAAGAATATCTTACATCGATTGGCCGCTTTATACAAAAGTAGCATAAAAAACCCGGGGTGTCACATCATGTGACACCCCGGGTGTAACCTATCGTATAAAATGATTATGCCTCTTTTTCAGTGTCAGTTTCGGCTTCCTCTTTCACCTCTGCTTCCGGTTGGTCAACGGACTCGCTTTCCTTGGCAATCTCAGCCTTGGGAGCCTTTTCCTTTTTCACCTTCGCTTTTGCTTCGGTTTCGTCAGCCTCAATCACAGTTTCGACATCTGATTCGGCTTTGGCTTCGGCTTTGGCTTCCGCTTTTGCAGCTTCTTTCTTGAATGCCTCCACCTTCTGGTTGTCCAGCTTCTCTTTCAGTGCTGCCAGCTCTTCGATGTCACCGAGCGTTGTCTTCTCTACGGAAGGCATGGCAACGACAGTTTCATTGCTGCTCTCTTTTCTGCCACCACGCTTGTTTCTTCTACGGGAGTCATCACCCGAGAGATCTTCGTGGATACGGCTGTGTGATACGATGATGCGTTTGGAATCCTTGTTGAATTCAATCACCTTGAATTGCAGCTTTTCATCAACCTGTGCCTGCGAGTTGTCTTCCTTTACCAGGTGCTTGGGAGTGGCGAATCCCTCCACGCCGTAAGGCAATGAAATCACAGCACCCTTGTCAAGCAGTTCCAGAATGGTACCCTCATGGATGGAGCCCACGGTGAAGATGGTCTCAAACACATCCCATGGGTTCTCTTCCAGCTGTTTGTGACCCAGACTCAGTCGACGGTTTTCCTTGTCGATGTCGAGCACCTGCACTTCGATGGGTGCGGCAATTTCGGTCACCTCGCTCGGGTGTTTGATCTTTTTGGTCCAGGAGAGGTCGGAGATATGAATCAATCCTTCCACACCCTCTTCAATTTCAACAAAAGCACCGAAGTTGGTGAAGTTACGCACAGTGGCAGTATGGGTGCTGCCTACCGGGTATTT
This sequence comes from Bacteroidota bacterium, assembly GCA_023399295.1. GTDB lineage: Bacteria > Bacteroidota > Bacteroidia > Bacteroidales > Dysgonomonadaceae > Proteiniphilum. The sequence goes on along the minus strand of JAEWQF010000070.1, from coordinate 22,588 downwards.
CACCTCGATGTCTTCCCATGGATCGGGTTTCAGTTGTTTCACGCCCAGTGACATCTTGCGGTCGTCACGGTCGAGTGTGAGAATCACTGCATCCACCTCTTCACCCACAGTCATGAAATCCTGTGCGCTGTGGAGGTGCTGTGTCCAGCTCATTTCCGATACGTGAATCAGTCCCTCAACACCCGGTGCAATCTCAACGAAAGCACCATAGTCGGCGATGACCACTACCTTGCCCTTGATGATGTCACCCACCTTCAATGTTTCACTCAGTGCGTCCCATGGATGCGGGGTGAGTTGTTTGAGGCCAAGTGCGATGCGTTTCTTCTCGTTGTCGAAGTCGAGGATCACCACGTTGATCTTGTCGTCCAGCTTCACCACCTCTTCGGGGTGCTGGATGCGGCCCCAGGAGAGGTCGGTGATGTGTACCAGGCCGTCTACGCCGCCCAGGTCCACAAATACGCCATAGGAGGTGATGTTTTTGACAACCCCTTCGAGTACCTGACCTTTTTCCAGCTTGGAGATGATCTCTTTCTTCTGCTGTTCGAGTTCTTCTTCGATGAGTGCCTTGTGCGATACCACCACGTTCTTGTATTCAGGGTTGATCTTCACCACCTTGAATTCCATTGTCTTGTCTACAAAGATATCATAGTCGCGAATCGGCTTCACGTCGATTTGCGATCCTGGAAGGAATGCTTCGATGCCGAATACATCCACAATCATACCACCCTTGGTGCGGCATTTGATATATCCCTTGATGATCTCGTTGTTTTCGAGTGCTGCATTGACACGATCCCACGAGCGTGAAGCGCGTGCCTTTTTGTGTGAGAGGATCAGCTGTCCTTTTTTGTCTTCCTGGCTTTCGATGTATACCTCTACTTCGTCGCCAATTTTCAGGTCAGGGTTGTAACGAAACTCGTTCATCGACACCACACCGTCTGATTTGTATCCGATGTTTACAACCACTTCGCGTTTGTTCATGGAGGTTACAGTACCGGTTACGACCTCTTTGTCGTTGATTTTGTTCAGCGTGTTGTCGTAGCTTTCGGTAAGTTTTACTCTGTTCTCTTTGCTGTAAGGATCACCTTCAGCATAAGAGGCCCAGTCGAAATCTTCAATGGGCGCCACATTTTTTAGGTTTTCAGTCATTTGTTGTGTAATAATAAATCATTAAAAAAGTGAGACATTATGTTGTACATTGCTTCCCTGTCCTTTCACACTGCTGCAGCCCGAAACCCTGTTGGGTCCTCTGCAGCCGGTTCTCCGGAACAAAAAAAGCGGTGCAAAGGTAGCTGGTTTTTTCTTAATAACCAACTCTTTGCACCATAAATTTTCAGACAAAAAGCGAGGTGTCGTGGTATGACAAGCCGCCGATCAGAGAAGCAATCCCCCGGCTACCTCCCTTCGTTTGTCGCTACCGGCTATTTGCTCCACCAAAGCCAGTGCAAAGTCGAAAACAAGCCCCGGACCCTTTCCGGTGGTGATGTGTTGGTCAACCACAACCTTTTCACCCGTGATCCGGGCACCGGTGAGCTTCTCTTCGAATCCGGGATAGCAGGTTGCCTGCTTCTCCTGAAGCAGCCCCAGTCCACCCAGCACCATGGGTGCCGCACAGATTGCTGCTATTGGCTCCCCTCGCTTGTCAAAATTGGTGATCAGCTTCTTCAGCCCTTCGTGCTCGTTGAGGTGTTTTGCCCCCGGCATGCCACCCGGTAGTACCAGGCAACCAACTTGTGAGAAATCGGTCTGATCGAACAGGCTGTCGGCGAGTACCGGTATCTGGTGTGCACCGGTCACCTCTTTCTTTGCCGTAATCGAGACGGTGGTTACGGGTATCGCTGCTCTTCTCAGGATATCGATCGTGGCAAGTGCTTCAATCTCTTCAAATCCGTCTGCCAAAAAGAGTGCAACTTTTTTCATACAATCGTTTTTTTTATTTGAGTCTAAAGCGGTAGGTGATGGTTCCCTGTTGGTTGTTCATCGAGGTGATGGCATTGAACCTGGTGCTGCGTGCGGCTCTCATGGCTTCGTTGCGCAGCGTGGCATTGGGGGTATTGGTGCCCCTGCCGATTTCAGCGCGAATCACGTTTCCTGAAGGATCAACCGTGATGTCAATGACAACGGTTCCCTCATCGTTCACGGTATAGCGGGGCTGAACCAGTCCGCCGCTTCCCAATGAGCGGCCACCCAGGTCGTAACTGCCGATGCCACCGGTGCCGGTGGGTGAACCTTGTGTGGCGTTGCCGGTGGTGACACCTTGTGTGCCACTCCCTTCGCTGTTGCCGCGGCTCTCCGCACTCTCGCCGAAGAGTCCCGACATCTGCTGGTTGATCTCCCGTCTGCGGGCCTCCTCCTCGCGGCGACGGCGTTCCGCCTCCTCCCGCGCACGTTGTTCTGCTACCCGGCGGGCTTGCCTTTCTGCCTCCTCGCGTTGTGCAGCGATGTCGATTGTCGGTTCACTTGTCTGAGTGATCAGTGGCTCTTCGGGGCTACTTATCGGTGATTCAGGTTGTTGTGCGGGCAGTGGTGTCAACTGCTGCATGGGCGGTTCGGCCACACCAGATGCATCTTCCACGTTTCCGAACATCACCGGAATTCCTTCCAGTTCCTCGGGTGGGGTTGTCAGGGTGAAGTAGGAGAACAACAGGATCAGCAGGAGCAATATGGTAAAGATGATTGTTCCTGCGATGCCTCCAATTTTCTCTCTTGTTACCTCCATTGCTTTTTTTATTTGCTGTAGGTGAAACGATGCGAAGACCCTATTTGTTGGGTCTTGTCATCAGTACCATCTTAAAGCGGTTCTGGTTGGCGATGTCCAGGATGCGGACAATCTCCTTGTAGGGGACACTCTCATCGGCATAAAGTGCCACGAAGATATCCGGTTCGGCACTGTAAGCCGATTGCAGGAAGGGGGTGATTGCCTCAAAGGGCACCTGCCGTTCCCGTTCGTTGGCGTTGGCCACGTAGTAATTCAGATCCTTGTCGATTGTCACCCGTGTGATCGGCTTGGCTTGCGCCTGTTGCTTCGAGCGGGGCAGCAGCACCTGGATGGCGTTGGGCACCACGATCGTCGAGGTGATCATGAAGAAGATCAGCAACAGGAAGATCACATCGGTCATCGATGCCATGCTGAAATTCGATTCTATGTTAAACCGTTGTTTGAGTGCCATAAGTGATTGATTCGATGATTTGTTGATGAATGATGAGATCCGGCAACCAATCAAGCCCCAGTCGGATCTATGCCGCCGGTTCGTTCAGGATATCCATGAACTCCATGATCCGCATCTCCAGCCTGTTGACGATACCCTTGATCCGGGTGGTGAGGTAGTTGTAGGCGAAGAGGGCGATGATACCCACGATCAGACCACCCACGGTGGTGACCAGTGCTTCGTAAATGCCGGTTGAGAGGATGTTCACATCCACATTGGCCCCGGCACTGGCCATGCTCATAAAAGCGTTCACCATGCCGGTCACTGTGCCGAGGAAACCCACCATGGGGGCACCTGATGCTGAGGTTGCCATTACTGGGATCCCCTTTTCCAGCTTGGAGATCTCGATGTTGCCCTGGTTCTCGATGGCCGACATCACATCTCCCATGGGGCGTCCCAGTCGTGAGATTCCCTTCTCCACCATCCTGGCGGAGGGTGTGTCGGTATGACGGCACAGGTTGAGTGCCGCATCGATCTTGCCGTCGTGAATATAGTCCTTGATCCGGTTCATGAATGAGTTGTCCTCCTTGCCGGCCTTGTTGATCACCAGTGTGCGTTCAATCAGCACGTAAATGGTCATCAGCAACAACACCAGCAGGACGATCATGATCCATCCCCCCTTCAGAGCCAGGTCGAAGGCATTCATTTTCACTGCGAACTCTTCCGCAACTGTTGACTGCTGCATGGTGTTGTAGATGGCTTGCAAGCTATCTGCCGGTGAGGGTATTTGTAAAAGATTCATATCGAAATGATGCTGTTAGGATTTGTTGTTGTCGATTGATAAAGATAACTGTTTAGAATCGTCATACCACATCGGGCGACACTTTTAAACAATTTTTATAGGCTTTTATCGTTTCTTTGAGTCCCATGTAGAGTGCGTCACTGATCAATGAATGGCCAATGGAGACCTCTTTCAACCAGGGGATCTGTTGCCAGAGGTAGTGCAGGTTGTCGAGGTTCAGGTCGTGCCCCGCATTGACACCCAGTCCCAGGCCCTTCGCCAGCGTTGCTGCCTCCACAAAGGGAGCCACCGCTTTCTCCTTATCAATGGGGAACTGCAGGGCATAGGGGCCGGTATAAAGCTCGATGCGATCGGTGCCGATCTGCGAAGCCATCCGTATCATCTCCGGATCGGGATCCACAAAGATGGAGGTGCGGATACCCATGGATTGAAATTCGCCGATGATATCGCTCAGGAACTCCTTGTGGTTCACGGTGTCCCAGCCGGCGTCGGAGGTGATGGCATCGTGTGCATCCGGTACCAGGGTCACCTGTGCCGGACGAATTTTCCGGATCAGGTTGATAAACTCCGGTGAGGGGTTGCCTTCAATATTGAACTCAGTAAAAACTTTCGCCTGCAGGTCAAACACATCACTGTAGCGGATGTGTCGCTGGTCGGGGCGGGGATGTACCGTGATGCCTTCGGCACCAAACTGCTGACAGTCAACAGCCACCTGCACCAGATCAGGAATGTTGCCCCCGCGTGCATTGCGCAGCGTGGCCACCTTGTTCACATTCACACTTAACTTCGTCATACTTATTTACACTCTTCACTGCATCATTCTGAAACCAGCTTGTTTTTTTTGGCAAATAAATAATAAAAAAAACGCACGGGAGATCAGTTAGGCAAAAAATTACCATCTTTGCAGAAGGGATACAAAAGTAATACGAAATAACCGTTTTTCGCAATGTCGGAGAAAGAAATTATCAAAAATCAGGTGGAATGGTTCACTACTCCTCTTAGCCCCGAAGAGTTCGCTGAACTCTCGGAATCAGAAAATTCTCTGATCATACTGGAGGTGGCATTAAGGGACTATACCCTCACCGAGATTGCCCGGATTGTGGAGAGCAACAATGCCCATGTCATGGCACTATCGGTCGTGCCTCTCTCAGGAGGATCCGACCTGTTGGTTTCACTGAAGCTCGATTTGGACGATCCAACCGCTGTATTGCGGAGTTTCGAACGATTTAACTACCGGGTCGTTTATCATTTCATGCGCGAAGGTGAAGTGACCGACAAGCAACGCGAGCGGCTCGATGAACTGATGTATTACCTGGAGATGTAATTGTTTCACCCTAAAGAGATCAGAAGATGAAGTTGGCCTTATTTGGCAGTATGTTTCCCGATCGGACAGCCAGAGCAGAAGAACAGATCGCAGGGGTCTGTCTCGCCATCATACGGAGTGGGGGGGAACTCTATCTGCCGGAAAGCTTCTTTCACACCTTGCCGGGACATATCCAAAACAGGATTGGGCCATTCTGTGAACTGGTGGAGTCGTTGCCACTTGTCGACATGGTATTGAGCGTGGGGGGAGATGGTACCTTTCTGCGTACGGCCGCGACTGTGGGCAATAGCGGGATCCCGATACTGGGGATCAATACCGGACGACTCGGTTTTCTTGCAGCCATCAATTATTCGGATCTGGATGAAACACTGGAGGAGGTATTGCGCAACGACTACAAGGTGGAGGAACGCTCGCTACTCAAGCTGACAACCGACGAGACTTTCCCTCCCGATTCTTTCAATACCCATGCGCTCAACGAGGTGGCGATCCTGAAACAGGATACCGCATCGATGCTCTCCATCCATGCCTACATCAACAACGATTACCTCACTTCCTACCAGGCTGACGGACTGGTGGTTGCAACCCCCTCTGGTTCTACCGCTTATTCGCTCAGCATCGGTGGTTCCATCCTTGCACCCACCACACCCAGCATGATCCTCTCGGCCATTGCTCCGCACAACCTCACCTCCCGCTCGCTGGTGGTTGACGACAGCAGCCTGATCTCACTGAAGGTGGAAAGCCGCAGCCACATGTACCTGGTGTCGGTCGACGGCCAGTCGCGCGTGCTGGAAGAGACAGTGAGCATCCAGGTACGCAAGGCAGACCATACCCTTCGGGTGGTGAAGCGTACCGGACACACTTTCTACGAGACACTGCGCGACAAGCTGATGTGGGGTGCGGATGTGAGGAAACAGCACTGAAGCTCTCTAGTTATCCTCTTCGTCCCTATTTGACTCCTCGATGAACTCCTCCTGCTGTTTCTCTTCGCGGAAAGGCATCAACCGGTCAAGCAACAGTATCAGTAGGTAGAAAAGCGCCATGAAGAGAAAGATCCCCGTCATCCCGATGGCTGCAATCAACAATGCTTTTTCAACTATGGGTGTCATCGTCACTACTTTTTAGGCGAACAGTGGAATGAGTGTCAGGATGATACCTCCTGCCACCACCGAACCGATCTGTCCACCGACGTTGGCGCTGATGGCCGGCATCAGCAGGTAATTGAAAGGATCCTCCTTCTGGCCCATCTGGTGAATCACCCTTGCCGACATGGGGAAGGCGGAGATGCCGCAGGCACCGATCATCGGATTCAGTTTGTTACCCTCCTTGCGGAAGAGATTCAGAAACTTGGCAAAGATCACACCGCCAAAGGTGTCGAACACAAAGGCGAATAGTCCCAAGGCGATGATGAACAGGGTGTCCAACCGGATAAAACGTTCTGCCGTCATGGTGCTGGCAATGGTGATGCCCAGCAGCAGTGTCACCAGGCTGGCCAGCTCGTTTTGTGCCGAGAGGGAGAGCTTGTTGAGCACGCCACATTCCCGCACCAGGTTGCCAAACATCAGGAAGCCGATGAGCGAAAGTGAGGAGGGTGCAATGATGCCTGCCACGATGGTGACCACAATGGGGAACAGGATCAGCGTCTTTTTGGAGATCTGTTTGTTGGTGGTATTGCCCATCCGGATCAGCCGTTCTCTCTTCGATGTGAGCAGCCGGATCACCGGCGGCTGGATGATGGGTACCAGCGCCATGTAGGAATAGGCTGCCACCGAGATCGGACCCAGCAAGCTGGGAGCAAAACGGGAGGCCACCACGATGGAAGTGGGTCCATCGGCTGCACCGATGATACCGATGGAGGCAGCTTCGCGCAGGTCGTAGCCCAGCATGGTTGCAAAAAGCATGGTGAGGAAGATGCCGAACTGTGCGGCAGCTCCGAACAACAACAAGGAGGGGTTTCGAAAGAGGGGAGAGAAATCGATCATCGCCCCGATGGCGATGAAGATCAACAGGGGGAAGATCTCGGTGGCGATACCCGCCTGAAAGAAGACATTGAGCACGCCTTCTACCGCTTCACCCGTGGCGGGATCAATCTGAGTGAGGGCCGAAGAGAGGGGGATGTTCACCAGGATGGCGCCGAACCCCATCGGCAGCAAAAGTGTCGGTTCATAATTTTTGGCAATGGCCAGATAGATGAGGAGTGCTCCTACACCTATCATGACCAAATGTTGCCAAGTCAAGCCTGCAATGGCAGGCAACAACTGCTCCAATCCCATTGCTGTAACAGTTTCGTTGCCCTATCAGTAGAGGAATCCCAGCAGGATACCGGCAGCCACCGCCGAGCCGATCACGCCGGCCACGTTGGGGCCCATGGCGTGCATCAGCAGGTAGTTGGCCGGGTCATACTCCAGGCCTATTGTTTGTGAAATCCGCGCCGAATCGGGTACTGCGGAAACGCCGGAATTACCGATTAACGGGTTGATCTTCTTCTCCTTAGAGAGGAAGAGATTCAAAAGTTTCACAAACAGGATACCCGTGCAGGTGGCGATTACAAAGGAGAGGGCACCGATGGCGAACACCTTGACCGATTCCATGCGGAGGAAGGTGGTGGCTTGCGTGGAGGCTCCCACCGTGAAACCCAGCAGAATGGTGATGGTGTCGATCAGTGGCCCGCGGGCTGTCTCTGCCAGTCGACGGGTGACACCCGATTCTTTCAGCAGGTTACCGAAGAAGAGCATCCCCAACAGCGGCAGACCGGAGGGTACCAGGAAGGTGGTGAGTAGCAGACCCATGATTGGGAAGAGGATCTTCTCGGTCTGCGAGACCACACGGGGTGTTCTCATTCTGATCACCCGTTCTTTCTTGGTGGTGAGCAGCCGCATGAAGGGGGGCTGGATTACCGGCACCAGGGCCATGTAGGAGTAGGCCGAGATGGCCACGGCTCCCAGCAGGTGGGGTGCCAGTTTCGAAGTGGTGAAGATGGCCGTGGGACCGTCAGCACCGCCAATGATGCCGATGGCACCTGCCTCATTGGGCGCGAAGCCCATCTGCAGTGCAATGATGTAGGCACCAAAGATGCCGAACTGTGCCGCCGCACCAATCAGGATCAGCTTCGGGTTGGCAATCAACGCCGAAAAGTCGGTCATGGCCCCGATACCCAGGAAGATCAGGGGTGGATACCACCCTTGCACCACCCCCTGGTAGAGGATATTGAGTACCGATCCCTCTTCGTAGATGCCTACCTGTAGGTTGGCCGCCTCGTTGAAGGGGATGTTTCCAACAAGGATCCCGAAGCCGATGGGAATCAGCAGCAACGGTTCATACTCCTTGGTGATGGCCAGGTAGATAAAGACAAGCCCGATCAGGATCATGATGAGATGTCCCGGTTCTGCGTTGTAGAAACCGGTATAGCTCCAGAAGGTGCGCAGGTTGTCTGATAATGAGATTAATGTATTCATCATTTGCAGAAGCTTTTATTCGATTACTACCAGATCCGCACCTTCCAGCACCGAATCACCTTTTTGTACCAGTATATCGGTTATCTTGCCATTTGTATTGGCCAGAATGTTGTTCTCCATCTTCATTGCTTCGAGGATCATCAGAGTCTGTCCCTTCTTCACGGTGTCACCCACCTTGCAACGAAGATCCAGGATCACCCCCGGCAATGGAGATTGTATGGAGCTCTTGCCTGCAGCACCGCTCGGTCTGGTGACAAGTGGCGTGGAGGCACTCTGAGGAGTGGGACTGTTTACAGCACTGGGGCGCTGCACGCCTGCAAGTGCTTTTTTCTTCTTTTGTGCCAGTTCCACCGTGTAGGGAGTGCCATTCACCTCCAGCTCCACCATCTCACTGTCCGATTTGTTCACCACCACTCTGTAGGGGGTGCCGTTGATTGTATAGTTGAATTCTTTCATAGGATTGATCTGTTTCTTTTTGTTTCTGATTATCTGGGTAGTTCCCGCAACGATTGACGTTTGGTGCTCCAGGGTGAGAAGTTGCGTTTCACCTGGTTGATGGTGAGGATGGTCGACTCGATGTCATGCTGGTCTTCCTTCAGCTCATGGATGGCTGCCGCGATGGCTGCCAGTACCTCACCCGAGAGATGGGAGTGACTGCGCGCCGCGGAGAGGGTACCACTCTGTGCCACCTTCTTTTGGGTCATGCTCTTGGCAATGTTGCCGGAGAGCTTGAAGAAGAAGTATAGGGCAATCAGACCAAAGAAAACCACCAGCATAGAAGTAATAGTCAGAAGACCACCCAGTGGATCATCCTGTTCCAGACTGACCACTTTGGGATTCTCTTCCAGAACGGCATTGTTGCTGCTGGGGGTCACCCGTTCCAGTTTGATGCCGGAAGTATTTCCCGCTGCATCATATTTGATGCCATCCTGCGCGTAACCGTAGGTCTGGTCAGCCATCATTCCGCCAGGGATCACAATCTCATCAAGCAGTTTCTTGCCGTCGTTCTCATAGAGGCCAATCCAGTTCTCTTTGTTTGGATCCAACTCGAAATTGAGGTGAAACGTACCGTTGAACGGATTGTTGTCGGTCCAGAAGAGTGCATGCTGATGCGGTTTGATGCGGGTGAGGACATCACCCCGCGGGATGGGGTACTTCTTCGGGTTGTTGCGGTCGTTTGTCAGGAAACGTCCTCCCAGGTCCATCGTCTTGGCTGTATTGTTGTAGATCTCTATCCAACCGTGTCGCTGCCCAAAATCATCCACATAGCTTGTCTCGTTGACCACCATCACCTCGTTAATCACCCACTCCGGATTCTTCACCTGGGTGGAGCAGCCGCTGAGCAATGCCACAGTTGCAAGAAGAAAAATTATTCGTTTGGTAACTCTCATATTCAGCTGCATTTAAAGTGGTAAGTTGTCGTGCTTCTTGGGCGGGTTCTGCAGTTTCTTTGTCTGCAGCTGCTGCAGGGCACGGATCACCCTGAAACGGGTGTTTCGCGGTTCAATCACATCGTCGATGTATCCGTAACGAGCTGCCACGTATGGGTTGGTGAAGAGGTCGTTGTATTCTTTCTTCTTTTCGTTCACCAGTTCTGCCATCTTCTCCGGATCCTTTTCTGCGCTGATCTCCTTGCTGTAGAGCACTTCTACGGCTCCATCGGCACCCATGACCGCAATCTCGGCAGTAGGCCAGGCATAGTTGATGTCGCCGCGAAGCTGTTTGCAACTCATCACGATATGTGCTCCTCCATAGGACTTGCGCAAGGTGACGGTTACCTTGGGTACGGTGGCTTCCCCATAGGCGTAAAGCAGCTTGGCACCGTGTGTGATCACACCGCCGTACTCCTGACCGGTTCCGGGTAGGAAGCCGGGCACGTCGACCAGTGTGACCAGCGGTATGTTGAAGGCATCGCAAAAACGCACAAAACGGGCCGCTTTGCGGGAGGCATTGATGTCGAGCACACCGGCGAGGAACTTGGGCTGGTTGGCCACGATGCCCACCGATTGACCGTTCATGCGGGCAAAGCCAACAATGATGTTCTTGGCATAGTCGGCATGCACCTCCAGAAACTCGCCGCTGTCGATCACCGCACCAATCACCTCGTACATGTCGTAGGGTTTATTGGGGCTGTCGGGGATGATGTCGTTCAATCCGTCTTCCAGGCGATCGATGGGGTCATCGTTGGGGTAGAGGGGTGCCTCCTCCAGGTTGTTCTGGGGGATGTAGCTAAGCAGCTTGCGGATCAACTTCATGCCATCCTCTTCCGTTTGTACCTGGAACTGTGACACGCCCGATTTGGAGGAGTGTACCGAAGCACCACCCAGCTGTTCCTGGGTCACATCTTCACCGGTGACAGATTTCACTACCTTGGGGCCGGTGAGGAACATGTAGGAGGTTCCCTGGCTCATGATAACGAAGTCGGTGAGTGCCGGTGAGTAGACCGAGCCGCCGGCACAAGGCCCGAAAATGCCGGAGATCTGAGGAACCACCCCCGATGCGAGGATGTTGCGCTGGAAGATCTCGGCATAGCCTGCCAGGGCATTCACCCCCTCCTGGATGCGGGCACCGCCCGAGTCGTTGATGCCAATCAGTGGGGCACCCATCTTCATTGCCTGGTCCATCACCTTGCAGATCTTCTGTGCATGCATCTCTGAGAGAGATCCACCGGAGACGGTGAAATCCTGTGCAAAAATGTAGATCAGACGTCCTTCGATGGTACCGTAACCTGTTACCACACCATCGCCAAGGAATTTGGTTTTTTCCATGCCGAAGTTGTAGCAGCGGTGTTCCACGAACATGTCGAACTCTTCAAAGCTGCCTTCATCCAGCAGCATGGCAATGCGTTCGCGCGCAGTATATTTGCCTTTGAGATGTTGTGATTCGATTCTCTTCTCACCTCCCCCTAAGCGTGCTTTCTCGCGTAGTTGGATCAGCTCTTTTACTTTCTCGAGTTGGTTGCTCATATGAATGTAGTTATAATGTGATGTGTAATTGGATGTTGCAGTTGTGGAGTTGAAAACGGTTTGGTTGTCATTCAGGATGCTCACAGAGCTCGGTCAGCACGCTGCCGGTCGATTTGGGATGCAGGAAGGCAATGTTGAGTCCTTCGGCACCACCACGCGGTTGTTGGTCAATGAGGCGCACCCCTTTCGATTCCATCTCCTTCAAAGAGTCCCCCAGGTTCTTTGTCGCATAGGCAATGTGGTGGATTCCCTCTCCCTTTTTTTCAATGAACTTGGCGATGGTGCTCTCTTCACTGGTAGGCTCCAACAATTCTATCTTTGTCTGGCCAACCTTGAAAAAGGCTGTTTTCACCTTTTGATCTTCCACTGTCTCAATGTTGTAGCATTTCAGGCCGAGCACCTCTTCGTAGTAGGGTAGTTGTTCCTCGATGCTTTTCACCGCGATGCCGATGTGTTCAATGTGTGTTATTTCCATATATTTAAATAATTGATTAATTCCGCAATAAGCTACAAAAGTACCCTTTTCAATCCTGAAAATTTGTTAAACAACAATAATAATTTCACCATCCTGTGGCAACATGCCTGTCAGATTGAAGAGATGCGAAGCACCTCCAGCAGCTCTTCACTGATCTCCCTTTCCTTGCGGATGGCCCGCTTGAAGGGGACATAGTCAATCTCATTCTCCCGGATGCCTATCATCACGTTGCGTTGGTGCTCCAGGAGTGCCTGAATGGCTGCAATGCCCATGCGGCTGGCCAGGATGCGGTCCTGTGCCGTGGGTGATCCACCCCGTTGCAGGTGCCCCAGGATGGAGACACGCACATCGTACTGCGGATACTCTTTCTTCACGCGCTCAGCCAGCTTCATGGCACCACCAGTCACCTCACTCTCGGTGACAAGCACCATGCTGCTGCTCTTCGATTTGCGAAAGCCCTGCTCAATAAGCTCGGCCAACTGGTCTTTCTCGATGCTGATCTCCGGGATGATGGCCGCCTCGGCACCCGAGGCAATGGCACTGTTGAGCGCCAGAAAACCACAGTTACGACCCATCACCTCCACGAAAAAAAGTCGTTCGTGCGAGGTCGCCGTATCACGTATCTTGTCCATCGACTCCATGATGGTATTGAGTGCGGTGTCATATCCGATGGTGGTATCGGTACCGTTCAGGTCGTTGTCGATGGTGCCGGGAAGACCCACCACCGGGATGTTGAACTCGTTGGCGAATATGCTGGCACCGGTGAGTGAGCCATCACCACCAATTACCACCAACGCATCAATGCCATGCTTCTGCATGTTCTCGTAAGCGATCTTACGTCCCTCTTCGGTCATGAATTCGACTGAACGGGCTGTTTTCAGGATGGTGCCGCCCTGCTGGATGATGTTGCTGACACTGTTGGTCTTGAATTCTGTGATCTCGTCCGAGATCAATCCCTTGTACCCCCTGTAGATGCCGAAGACACGCATGCCATTCGATATGCCAGCACGTGTTACCGCGCGAATGGCGGCGTTCATGCCCGGGGCATCGCCGCCGGAAGTGAGTACGCCAACGCTTTTGATATTTGATTCCATACTGTTTTTTCCTTGTGAGTAAGATAGCAGGTTACCTGTGTGATAACCCTCCAATCAATAAGCCGCAAAGATACATTTTTTCAATGATGACACAAAAAAAAAGCTGCTTCAAAAAGCAGCTCTTTCAGGTTGAACATGGGGCATCAGTTTCGTGACGATATCTGCGACCGCCTGCATCTGCCACTGTGGCGTGGAGGTGGCACCACAGATGCCGATTGTGATCTCCTCGCGCAACCATGCTGGATCCACCTCCTCGGGGGTGTGGATCAGGTAGGAGTTTGGGTTTTGGCTCTTGCATTCATCAAAAAGTACCTTCCCATTGGAGCTCTTCTCCCCGGCGATGAAGATGATCAGGTCGTGACTAGCAGCAAACTCCCGGATGTTGGGTACCCGGTTGGATACCTGGCGACAGATGGAGTCGTTGAAGTAGAAGGATGCTCCCTGATCCATCCGGCTTCTGATCAGCTCGCCAATCTCGTAAAAGCCATCCAGCGGCTTGGTGGTCTGAGAGAAGAGGCTGATATCCCTTGTGAAGTCGAGTTTCTCGATCTCCTCCTTGCTTTCAATGATGATGGCCGATTCGCGGGTCTGACCCATCAACCCTTTCACTTCGGCATGTCCCTTCTTGCCATAAATCACGATCTGAATCCCATTGTCGGCCCCCAGTTCATACTTTTTCCTGATCTTCTTTTGCAGGCCAAGTACCACCGGACAGGAGGCATCGATCAGCTCAATGTTGTTCTGCTTCGCTATCTCATAGGTGCTGGGTGGTTCACCGTGTGCACGCAGCAGCACCTTCACATTTTTCAGCTGCTTCAACTGTTCGTGATCGATGGTGATCATTCCCATTTTCTCCAATCGTTCCACCTCTATGCTGTTGTGTACAATGTCGCCCAGACAATAGAGGGTGCCCTCTTTCTTGAGCTCTTCCTCCGCCCGGGTAATTGCTTTGGCGACGCCAAAACAGCATCCCGACAGCCTGTCTATCTCAATTTTACTCATATTGTTGCTGTGATTTTGTGATACATCTCCAGGGCCCACTGCAATTGTTCCTCAATCCCTATCTGGGAGTTGTCCAGCTCCAGCGCATCATCGGCCTTGCGCAGCGGGCTCTCGGTGCGTGTGGTGTCACGCAGGTCCCTCTCTTTCACGTTGGCAAGCACCTCCTCAAAAAGAGGATCCTCCCCTTTGGCTGTCATCTCGTCGTAGCGACGTAGGGCACGCACCTCGGGGGTGGCGGTGAGGAACAGCTTCATTTCAGCGTCGGGAAAAACCACTGTGCCAATGTCGCGTCCATCCATCACCACACCTTTCTCTTTGCCCATGAGTTGTTGCTGACGCACCAGCTCGCGACGCACGAAGCCGAGCGTGCTCACGCGGCTGGCACCATTGGCTACCCTCAGGGTTCGTATTTCCTGTTCCACATTCTCGCCATTCAGGAATGTTTCCTGTACACCCTCGCGGTTGGGTTTGAAGGAGATGGCAATCTCTCTGATGTGTTGTTGGAGCGCATACTCGTCCATGCCGGTCTCCGTGATCCACCCTTTTCTGAGTGCATGGAGAGCCACTGCACGGTACATGGCGCCACTGTCTATGTAGATGTATCCCAATTTTTTAGCCAACCCTTTGGCGATCGTGCTCTTGCCACACGAGGAGAATCCGTCGACGGCAATGTTGATTTTTCTGTTGTGCATTGTATGACTTTCGTTACCTGCTTTAACGCTGCACAAAGATAGATTGTTTTTTGCTGAAGTTCATTTAACAGATGCAAACAGAATGGAAAAGAGCCGTAACCATCGGCTACAGCTCTTTCTCAAAGGTCCCGCAACAGTGTGCCTGAAATTTACTCTTCCAGGAAACTGGGATAGAGGTAGTCGGTAGCCGGCACGAAGGTCTCCTTGATGCACTGGGGTGATACCCAGCGCAGGAGGTTGAAAATTGAACCTGCCTTGTCGTTGGTGCCCGAACCGCGGCCACCACCGAAGGGCTGCTGGTCCACCACCGCACCGGTGGGCTTGTCGTTGATGTAAAAGTTGCCCGCAGTGTGTGTCAACCTGTTTGTCATCTTCTCGATAGAGGCCCTGCTGCCTGAGAAGATGGCACCTGTCAACGCATAGTCGGTGGTGGTGTCGAGTAGATCCATTGTCTCATCCAGCTTGTCGGGATCATAAAGGCATACCGTGAGGATGGGACCGAACAACTCCTCCCGCATGGTGATGTAATCGGCCTTTTTTGCCAGGATTACCGTGGGCTGTATAAAGTAACCCTCCGATTTGTCGTAGCTGCCCCCACAAACAATCTCCGCATCGGGTGATGCCTTGGCATCGTCGATTACCGCTGCCAGTTTGTCGAACGACTCCTCGTCGATGACGGCATTCACGAAGTTGCTGAAATCATCCACACCCCCAGTTTTGATCTGTGCCAGGTCGTCAACCACATATTGTCTGATCTCTTCCCACAGATTGGTGGGAATGTAGGCGCGTGAAGCGGCGGAGCATTTTTGTCCCTGGTACTCGAAAGCACCCCGTGTGATGGCTGTAGCCACCTGCTTCGCATTGGCGCTCTTTTCTGCCAGGATATAATCCTTGCCACCAGTCTCACCCACGATGCGGGGGTAGGACTTGTATCGCCCGATGTTGCTGGCGATGGTGCCCCACATGCTGTTGAAGACGTTTGTTGAGCCTGTGAAGTGGAGACCGGCGAAGTCGCGGTGGTTGAACACCACTTCGGCTGCTTCCCTGCCGCCGGCATAGACCAGGTTGATCACTCCGTCGGGGAGTCCCGCTTCCTGCAACACCTGCATGATGAGGTGTGCCGACCAGACAGCGGTCCTGGAAGGTTTCCAGACTACCGTGTTACCCATCAGGGCAGGAGCACCACCCAGGTTGCCGGCTATGGATGTGAAGTTGAAAGGGGTGAGTGCAAAGATGAATCCTTCGAGGGGTCTCCAAACCATCCTGTTCCAGATGCCGGGTGAGGAGTTGGGTTGCATGCCGTAAATCGCAACCATGTTCTTCACGTTGTAGCGGTAGAAATCAACCAACTCACACACCGCATCGATCTCCGACTGATAGGCGTTTTTTGACTGGCCGATCATGGTCACCGCGTTGAAGGCGGTGCGATAGGGTCCTGCAATCAGTTCGGCTGCCTTGAGGAAGATGGCTGCACGACTTTCCCAGCGCATCGCTTCCCAGGCCGGCTTGGCTTTCAATGCCGCATCGATGGCCATCACCAGATGGCTTTTGTCGCCCTGGTGGTAGTGACCCAGCAGATGGCGGTGGTTGTGAGGAGGACGAATGTCGTGCAGGTTGCCGGTGCGCACCTCTTTCCCATCTATGATCATGGGCAGATCAAGTCCCCCCTTGTTCAGTTCATCCAGCTTTAACTTCAACGCAATTCTCTCGGACGTGCCCGGTGCATAACTTTTCACCGGCTCGTTCTGCATGTGTGGCAGTTGATAGATTCCTTTGGGCATAATGGTTCTTTTTGTGGTTTATCGATGTTACAAATATATTTAAAAATTGTTGGATGATAGCTGTTTCTCATTGTTTTTAGCTGATTTTAGCCGATCCAGGATTCATCCCCGCTATATTTTCTGGTAAAAGCATTCGGGATCTGTTTTTTTATTATTTTTGTGTCAAATCTAATTACTTAACAGGCACCGATGCATTCAGGAAAAACCCACTTCCCCGATTTCAGCAACAGCGAGATCGCCTTTCGTGATCAGTCCAATGGAAGCCTGAGACAGGCATACCAGCTCTTCCGTGTGATGAACAGCCGACCACTTGTCTGGCTGGGCAAACAGCTGGTGAATATCTCATTTGCCTTGCACCTGCCAGTGAAGGGGCTCATACGCAACACCATCTACCGTCATTTCGTGGGGGGTGAGTCTATTGCCGACTGCAGCAAGACGATCGACCGCCTGGCAGGGCGTAACGTGTTGTCAATTCTCGACTATGCGCTGGAGGGTGAGGAATCGGACACGGTGTTTGATGCCACCTGTGAGGAGGTGATCCGTACCGTGGAGTATGCGGCCCGCAACCGTGCCGTTCCGTTCAGCGCGTTCAAGATTACCGGACTGGCCCGATTCGACCTGCTGGCAAAGGTGAGTGAAGGATTGTCGCTCACCCTGGAAGAGAAAGCTGCGTTTGAAAGGGTTGAACAACGGGTGGAAGCAATTTTCCATCGTGGTTACGAATTGGGGGTTCCGGTATTGATAGATGCCGAGGAGAGTTGGATCCAGCCGGTACTGGATGAAATGGTGTTACGGCTGATGGCAAAGTACAACCGTGAGCGGGCCATTGTGCAGAACACCTACCAGATGTATCGACACGACAGCATCTGGCGCATCAGGGAACATCATCAGATGGCACTGGAGGGCGGTTTTCGTTTTGGTTTGAAGATTGTGCGGGGTGCCTATATGGAGAAGGAGCGATTGCGGGCAGCCGAGAAGGGGTATCCCTCACCCATTCAGCCCGACAAGGCCTCCACCGACAGGGATTTCGATGCCATCATCCATTATTTCATGGAGCATCACGATACCATCGACTTCATGGTAGCCACACACAACGAAACAAGTACGCTGTTACTGGCATCGTTGATCGACGCTGCCGGCTTGACACGCAACCATCGCGGCATCTTTTTCTCACAGCTCTACGGCATGAGCGACCACCTCACCTACAACCTGGCCGAGATGGGCTACAACGTGGCTAAGTATGTCCCCTATGGTGAGGTGAAGACCATGATGCCCTACCTGTTCCGTCGTGCCGAAGAGAACTCGTCGGTGAAGGGGCAGACCAGTCGTGAGTTGAAGATGATCCACGGAGAGATCCGGCGAAGAAGGAAGGATGGAACTGTAATGAGCTGATTAGCACATCCTCATATCATTTCACCTCCCAGACGTTTGAGGAGGAGAGCAGGAAGTCGGTGAACGATTTCTTCGGACTTTTCTCCTGTACCGCAACGATCTGCTGTTCGTAGTCCTTTTCGTAGGAAGGAGCCTCCACGCTGCGGATCACACCGAGTGCCACTGGCAGCGCATCCTCAATATCCATCAGTGCCAGTTTCATGTGGAGGGTATTGTCTATGTTGGTGGCATCGTGCACCAGTACGTCGTCGAGGTTGTAACCCTCCTCACCGATGGTGATCGCTTTGAGGTTCCAGCCATCCAATATCAGTCCCTTCTCATTCTCCTTGCCGAAAAGCATCTTCTCACCGTGTCGCAGGGTGATGGTGTTGTCGGCCTTCCAGTTGCGGTCACTGATCTTGTTGTGGATGCCATCATTGAAGATGACGCAGTTCTGGAGTACCTCCACCACGGAGGTGCCCTTGTGGCGTGCGGCTTCCACCATCACCTCCACCTGGGTCTTCATGTCCACATCGATGGCGCGAGCAAAGAAGGTGCCTCGGGCACCGAAGGTGAGCTCGGCTGGCCTGAAGGGATCCTCGACGGTGCCGTAGGGCGATGACTTGGAGACGAATCCCCTCGATGAAGTAGGAGAGTACTGTCCCTTGGTGAGACCGTAGATCTTATTGTTGAACAGCAGGATATTGATGTCCACGTTGCGACGGATGGCATGGATGAAGTGGTTGCCGCCAATGGCCAACGAGTCGCCGTCGCCGGTGGCTACCCATACGCTCAGGGCCGGGTTGGCAACCTTCACGCCGGTGGCGATGGCAGCCGCGCGGCCGTGGATGCTGTGGAACCCGTAGGTGTTCATGTAGTAGGGCAGACGTGATGAGCAGCCTATACCGGAGATGACCGCTGTGTTGTGGGGGTCGACGTTCAGTTCAGCCAATGCCTTGTGCAGACAGGTCAGGATGGCATAGTCGCCGCAGCCGGGACACCAGCGTACCGCATTTTCACTCTTGTAGTCCTTTGCCAGATATTTCTGGTATCTTATCTCTGTTACTTCCATGCTTGTTATCCTTCCATCATTTGGGTAAATGCTTCCACCAGTTCGCTCACTTTGAAGGGTTGACCTTCCACCTTGTTGTATTTGCAGATCGAATTCAGGTCGGGGAATCTGCCGTTCAAGTAATGGGCGAACTGGCCATTGTTCTGCTCGGCAACGATCACCCTGCTGTATCGTCGCAACAGCTGGTGGCTGTTGGCAGGTAGTGGGGAGATATGCCGGAAGTGGGCATACGCCACTTTCTTTCCATTGTCGCGCAGCCGAAGCATTGTCTCCAGCAGGTGCCCGTAGGTGCCGCCCCATCCCACAATCAGCGTGTCGGCATCCTGATCGCCCAACACCACCTGTTCCGGTATGAAACGGGCGATGTTTTCGATTTTCTGTTGCCGGATGTTTGTCATCCGCTGGTGGTTCTCCGGGTTGGAGGAGATGACACCTGTGAGCAGATCTTTCTCCAAACCGCCAATGCGGTGCATGTATTGTGGTGTGCCGGGCACCCCCCAGTATCTTACCAGCGTATCGTCGTTCCTCAGAAACGGTTTCCATTCACTTGCATCACCCTTGAAGTGGTTTTGCACATAGGGAGGGTTGATCTGCGGATAATCGTTCATGTCGGGAATCTTCCAGGCAGAGGAGCCGTTGGCGATGTACCCATCGGTGAGTAGAATCACCGGTGTCATGTGTTCCAGTGCAATCTTGGCTGCACTATAAGCGCTTTCGAAGCAATCGGTGGGTGAAGCGGCAGCCATCACCACCAGCGGACTTTCGCCATTGCGACCGTAGAGCGCCTGGTTCAGGTCGGTCTGCTCACTCTTGGTGGGCATCCCCGTGGAGGGGCCGCTACGCTGCACATCGATCACCACCAGTGGCAGCTCGGCCATCACGGCCAGACCCAGTGCCTCACTTTTCAGTGCCAGCCCGGGCCCCGATGTGGAGGTGGCTGCCAGGCTGCCGGCGAAGGCAGCACCAATGGAGGAGGTGATGCCGGCAATCTCATCTTCCATCTGCAGTGCTTTCACACCGAAGTCTTTTCTCTTTACAAGCTCCTGTAGGATATCGGTCGCCGGGGTGATGGGGTAGGAGCCGAGGAAGAGCTGCAGACCAGCCTTCTCGGCGGCTGCGATCAGGCCATAAGCGGTGGCGGTGTTGCCGTTTACATCGGTATAGAATCCCTTGGTCGATTCAATCGGTTCGATGCGATAGGTGGAGGCGGTCAGGTGTATGTTGTTGCCGTAGTTGTAGCCATCGGTCAGCGCCTTGATATTGGCGTCCACAATTTTGGGCCGTTTGGCAAACTTTTGTTCCAACAGCTTGTCGGCAATCTCGAGTGGACGGTTAAAGAGCCAGCAGACAATGCCCAGCGCGAACATGTTCTTGCAGCGCAGCATCTCCTTGTTTTCCAGCCCCGATCCCTCCAGGGAGGCTTTGGTCATGGAAGTGATGGCTACCCCGATTGGTTGTATCTGATCCAGCTTCAGTTCACCGAAAGGATCCTGTGTCTGGAAGAGAGCCTTGTCGAGATCTTTTTTCTGAAAGGAGTCGGTGTCGAACAGTACGATCGATCCCTTTTTCAAATAGGGGGCGTTCACCTTCAATGCCGCCGGGTTCATTGCCACCAGCACATCGGTCTTGTCGCCTGAGTTGTAGACATCTTTAGCACCGATGCGGACCTGAAAACCGGAAACACCATGCAGTGACCCTTGGGGAGCACGTATCTCTGCCGGGAAGTCGGGGTAGGTGGCAATCTCGTTGCCGAAAATGGCCGAGAGGGTGGAGAAAAGGGTGCCCGAGAGCTGCATACCGTCGCCGGAATCACCTGAAAACCGGATGGTTACTTGTTTAATGTCGGTTACGACCGCATTCGTTGGCATAATTACTCGTTGTGGTTATTGAGTCGTTTTCACTCAGATTTGTGTGCAGGAGTCAGCAAACATCCTCTGTTTGTTGATCCCTTTCATTTGAAACTGCAAAGTAATAAAAGAGTCGCCGAAAAAGCAAATAAATCGCACTGAAACAGGACAAAGAAAAATCACTCCACCCGTTGAATCATTGCCCCCAGCGCATTCAGTCGGGTGTCGATCTGCTGATAGCCCCTGTCAATCTGGTCGATGTTGTGGATGGTGCTTGTCCCATTCGCACTCATGGCAGCGATCAGCAGGGAGATACCCGCACGGATATCGGGTGAGGTCATTGTCATTCCCTTCAGGTAAAACCGGTTGTCCAGTCCGATCACCACGGCACGGTGTGGATCGCACAGGATGATCTGTGCACCCATGTCGATCAGCTTGTCGACAAAGAAAAGACGACTCTCGAACATCTTCTGGTGAATCAGCACACTCCCTTTAGCCTTGGTGGCAACCACCAGTATCACACTCAGCAGGTCGGGTGTGAGACCCGGCCAGGGTGCATCGGCGATGGTGAGGATGGAACCGTCGATAAACGACTCGATGGTGTAGCTCTCCTGACATGGGATGAAGAGGTCATCACCCTGTTGCTCGAGGGTGATGCCCAGACGGCGAAAGCTCTCGGGGATAATGCCCAGGTGTGCCACCGCGGTCTCTTTGATGGTGATCTCCGATGCGGTCATGGCAGCCATGCCGATGAAGCTGCCAACCTCAATCATGTCGGGCAGCAGCCGGTGGCGACAACCAGTCAATCGTGTCACGCCCCGTACCGTCAACCGGTTGGATCCGATCCCCTCGATGCGGGCACCCATCCTCACCAACATGCGGCTCAACTGTTCCACATAGGGTTCACAGGCGGCGTTGTAGATGGTGGTCTCACCCTCCGCCAGCACGGCGGCCATCAATAGGTTGGCTGTGCCTGTCACCGATGCCTCGTCGAGCAGGATGAAAGAACCGCTCAATTGGGGTGCGGAGAGGGTATAGATCTGTTTTTGTTCGTTGTAGATCAAACGTGCTCCCAGCTTCATGATGCCATTGAAATGGGTGTCGAGCCTCCGGCGACCGATCTTGTCACCTCCCGGCTGTGGGACAACCGCCTCACCGAAGCGGGCCAGCAGGGGGCCGATGATCATGATGGAGCCACGCAGTGCGGCGCTCTTTCGCATGAAGTCGTCCGACTGGATGTAGGTTAGATCGATCTGATCGGCCTTGAACGAGTAGTCGGTCTCATTGAGGCGTTGCACCAAAACACCCATCTCCTGCATCAACCCGATCAGGTTGTTGACATCCAAGATGTCGGGGATATTCTCAATCACCACCTCCTCCTTTGTGAGCAGAGTGGCACAGATCACCTGCAATGCTTCGTTCTTGGCTCCCTGCGGTGTGATGGTTCCGCTGAGTCTGTGTCCACCTTCAATGATAAATGATGCCATAATCCTTTTTTTTTGTGTTCTTCCTTTTTTTGTCCGGTTAGAAAATCCATACCTCCGGTTCCAGCATGACCCCATAC